>NZ_JAXOVV010000006.1:0-159440 GCF_036663415.1 Salinicola sp. 4072
TGCGTCGCTACTGCGACCGGTACGGAATACGACCGACGATCCGGCACCGACAGATGCACCGTCGCCCCAAGCCAGGACTACCCCGCCTGTTCGAGCGCCCGCGTTATCGGCGTCGCAATGTGATAGAGCGTCTATTTGGCTGGATGAAGGAAAAGCGGCGACTTTGTACTCGCTACGACAAGCTGGCAAAAAGTTACCGTGCCATGGTCACGCTGGCCTGCATCGAGCGCTGTTTACGGGTCTATTTTTCAGACAGAGCCTAGGAGCCGGCGGGGGGAGCACTCGCGTCGGAGTCGTTCTGAGGGTCCGACATATCAGTGGACGGATCGTCGGCACCGCCCCCTTGGTTCCAGGTCACTCGCGCAGCGATACGTGCCAGCACCTCGGGCGGCGCCTCGCCCAATACCAGTATCTGCATGGGCCGGCCCTCATGATTCACATGACGAACCGCTGCATAGGAGATACCCAGTCGATGCATGCCGGGCAACAAGGAACGCCGGTTACCGGTAATGGGTTCGACGAACAAGCTGATGCTGGTCAAACCATCACTGTAGAGCTGGTGCTCAATCCGTGCGCTCTGACCAGGGCTATCAGGCGGGATCGGCTGCGAGGTAAACCCGGCAGGCAGCCACTGCGCGTGCCACGGAGAATCCGCCGGAGACTGGCCGGGGCCGAGACGAAGCGTATCAGGATAAAGCGTGGGGGCTCGCAGATCGGTTATCTGAAAGGTTTCGAGAATCTGGCCATTGATACCGATCATTTCACGCTTGAGCGGCAGCGATGTCTCGCGATCCAGCCAGAGACAGTAACCGTAGCGGAGCTCGTCCTGCGGTTCGATATCGAGACGCCATGCCGCGCGTCCGGCAATTCGCTCGATTTCCATCGGTTGGAGGTCGTAATGTCCGGCAATCTGTCGGGTCAAGGCGCCAGGCGCGAGACCAGCGGTAAAATCCAGCGTTCCCTGCCCCGCCGCATCCTGGCTCACGCTGCCCCGCTTCTCCACCGCGACGGGCGGACCATCCAGAAATCTCGCGGCCTCGGTCTCCACGCCCTGCTGCACGCTATGCGTCAGCGCCAGGGTCCTGACGCCATCGAAACTGATACGCACGGCCCGTGCACTGAAGTTATAGCAGTGGCTGGCCCAGAGACTGCGCTGAAACAGCGCCTCGGGAGAGACATCGCTATCGCTGGCGGCAGCCAGGTCGCGACAGTCGAAAGTTTCCGGAACCGCCCGCTCATCGACGGACGCTTGAGCCTGGGCAGTGCCGGAAACCGCAAGCAGAGGAAGTATCGCAGCCAGAGAGGCCCGGGGAGTAAACCGAAACATCAACGCGCTTCCGTGGCTCCGGCACCGTCGACCTGAGCGGACAGTGCGCCCGGCGTACGCAGCAACGGCATCCAGTTGTCGCCGGTGCTGTAGGCAGCGCCGACGGAGTGACGCTCCAGATAGGATTGCAGCGTCTGCGCCTGCTCCATATCGACGTTGGGAGACTGACGCGTGCTCGGCGACAGGAACATCGGCTGCATCACCTGCTCCCCGACCGTCATCAAGCCGCTGTTGTTGCCAGCGCCGAAGCTTCCACCGCCAAAGCTGCCGCTGCCCAGCGAATAGGGCAGCCCGCTGGAGACCGGCGCCTGCATGGAAGCCTGCATCGCCCCGCTCTGGTCGCCGGCAACACTTTCGGAGGCCAGCGTGGCCTGGGCCTGGGCACTTTCGTTGACCGCAGAGGTACCCGTAGCGGCCGCCACATCCGAGGACGTGGTGGTGTCGGCGCCAAAGCGGCCGTTATAGACCTGAACGCCGGTGATCACCATGAGCGATACCGCCGCCGCCACGGCAGCGCCGCCCATCATGGAAAACGAGTGGCGCCTGACCGGCTCGCTGGCTGGTTCCGCGACGGGCCGGGGTTCATCCGCCAGCGCCGCCATCACGTCGCCGGAGATATCGATATCGACGATCGCATCCCGCTCGCGCCGCATCATGCTGCGGGCCAAGTGATATCGACGCCAGGTATCGGATTCCTGCGGCGACGTGCCCAGCGTCTTGAGCGCCCGCCTCAGATCGAATTCATCGGCCTCGTTATCCATCAATGCGGAAAACGATTCGTATACCTGCTTCATAGTCACACCCTCACACTCGCCTTGCGGCTTGCCACGTGTTGAATGACGGCGACACTCAGGGCGACATCTGGGGGCGTGCCATTGCGATCCTCGAAGGCCGCAATGCCCTTGCCCGCTACCTGCGTCACCGGACCCTCGTCGCCGGATTGTCTCCAGCCGACGACGGCTTGGCTATTACCTGCCCCACTATGACGACAGAAATCGATGACAGTTCATTTTCGATTCATCTTTCTCGATTCGATCGCCATCGGCGCTCCCGAACCTATTGATCCTGCGTCGCTCAAGCGCCGTTGACCGCGTCTCGCCCACCGTGTTCCAGCAACGGTTCGATATGCTTGTCGACCGCCTCGCGCGCCCGGAAGATCCGCGATCGGACGGTTCCCACCGGGCACTCCATGATCGTGGCGATATCTTCATAGGAAAGCCCGTCGAATTCACGCAGCGTGATCGCGGTGCGCAGATCATCCGGCAGTTGCTCGATCGCTTCGAACACGGCGGCTTCCAGTTGATCGCGGGCGATCGCCGCTTCCGGCGATTCGATATCCGACAGACGCCCGCTCTGGTCGACGATCTCGGCATCGCTGATATCCAGATCGCTACCGGGAGGACGCCGCCCCCGCGATACCAGATAGTTCTTTGCCGTGTTGATGGCGATGCGATACATCCAGGTATAGAAGGCACTTTCGGCACGAAAGCTGCCCAGGGCGCGATACGCCTTGATGAAGGCTTCTTGGGCAACGTCCTGAACTTCGGAATGGTCCTGAACATAGCGGCTGATCAGACCGAGAATCTTGTGCTGGTACTTCTTGACCAAAAGATCAAAAGCTCGGGTGTCCCCTTTCTGGGCGCGTTCGACGAGTTGCTGATCGGTCTCTCGGACACCCATTCAACGCCTCCCCGTACGACTGGGCACCGGAAGCTGCAGGACCTGGAGCAGTGAAATGACACAGCGATAACGAGTGTGGTGACTAGGAGATAATACGCTCATGATCCCACCTGGAGCCCTTTGAGCTCACGATTCAATGACAGGCGTGCAAGTTATAACAGAAACGATGGATTAGCACGCGAAGCCGGCCAGTGTTCCTGTTTTAACCCGCCCCATCAAGTCGCGCTCCCGGCGCCGGATCCCCGGCATGCAGGGCACAACGGGGCCGGAAAGTTGATTTTTGTACCCTGCAACCCCCATAGTACGCGCTCCACGCGCAGTCACCATCAGAGTCAACGGGCCCCAGCATGTCGGAACAGCAGGTCAACAATCTCAACGTTCTCTCCCAGGATGTCCTGATTACCCCGGAAGCGTTGAAGCAGAACATTCCGCTTTCGGAATCCGCCGAGCGCACGGTCATCGAAGGGCGTCAGACCATCCAGCGCATTCTCGATCGCGAGGATCCTCGCCTGCTCGTGGTCATCGGCCCCTGCTCGATTCACGATCCGGAAGCCGCACGCGACTACGCCAGACGCCTTCGCAAGCTCGCCGATGCCGTCAGCGACAGCCTATACATCGTGATGCGCGTCTACTTCGAGAAGCCGCGTACCACGGTCGGCTGGAAGGGCTTGATCAACGATCCGCACCTCAACGACTCGTTCGAGATCGAGGAAGGCTTGCACATCGCTCGCCGGCTACTAGTGGATCTGGCCGAAATCGGCCTGCCGCTGGCCACCGAGGCGCTCGATCCGATTTCGCCGCAGTATCTGCAGGACTGCATTAGTTGGTCCGCGGTAGGGGCCCGCACCACCGAATCCCAGACCCACCGTGAAATGGCTTCCGGCCTTTCCGGCCCGGTCGGCTTCAAGAATGGCACCGACGGCAGCCTGGACGTGGCAGTCAACGCATTGCAGTCGGTCGCCAGCCCGCACAATTTCCTGGGTATCGACCAGGCGGGTCAGGTCGCGGTGATCCGGACCCGGGGCAACGCCTATGGCCACGTCGTTCTGCGGGGCGGCAACGGCAAGCCCAACTACGACAGTGTCAGTGTCACGCTGGCCGAGCAGGAACTGCACAAGGCGGGGCTGAAAGCCAACCTGATGGTCGACTGCTCCCACGCCAACTCCAACAAGGACCCGGCGCTGCAGCCGCTGGTCATGGAGAACGTGACGCACCAGATCCTCGACGGCAACCGCTCGATCATCGGTTTGATGATCGAATCGAATATCGGCTGGGGCAGCCAGAAGATTCCCGAAGACCGGAGCCAGCTCGAATACGGCGTTTCGATCACCGATGCCTGCATCGACTGGCCGACCACCGAACGCACGCTGACCGAGATGGCCGAGCAATTGAAGTCCGTGCTCCAGTCGCGCCAGCGTTCCGACGACTGATCCCAGGACGACGACCGTTCAAGCAGAACGCCCGGTGCCGCAATTCACGGCACCGGGCGTTTTTTGTTGGCGGCGGCAACGCGGCCCCCGTCAGTTCCTGGCCGGCTCGCCTGCTTCCACCCCTTCGATCTGACGCCGAAACGGTGGCAGCGCGTCCAGCAACGCCTTGCCGTACCGCCGGGTCAGCACACGCCGATCCAACAGCGAGATACGGCCGCTGTCGTTCTCCTTGCGGATCAGCCGCCCGCACGCCTGCACCAGCTTGATCGACGCATCCGGCACCGATATCCGCATGAACGGGTTGCCGCCCTGACTCTCGATCCACTCGGCGAGCGTGGCGCCGACCGGATCGTCCGGCACCGAAAACGGCAGCCGGGTGATGACCACGTGGGTGAGATAACGACCGGGAAGATCGATCCCCTCGGCGAAACTCGCCAGCCCGAAGATCAAGCTACCGCCGCCGTCGTCGACCGCCTTGCGATGGCGCTCCAGCAGCTCGCGCTTGGGCAGCCGATCCTGCGAGAGCAGGCGCGACGACCAGGGTTCCGGCAACGCATCGGCCACGCTGCGCAGTTGCTTGCGCGAGGAAAACAGCACCAGCACGGCTTCGTCATCTTCCAGCCCCTCGATGAACTCGACGATGGAACGGTCGTGCGCCTTGGCATCGCCGGGCTCCACCGCTTCCCTCGGCACACTGAGGATGGCCCGGGAATAGTCGAAAGGGCTCGGCAGGCGCTGGTAGCGATAGCGATTGGCCAGGCCGGCCCGCTCCTGCAATCGCTCGAAACGATTGAGCGCCGTCAGCGTCGCCGAGGTCACCACCGCCCCGTAGCAGGTTCCCCAGAGATGCCGCGCCAGTGTCTCCGCCGCCGATACCGGGCTGGCCGAAAAGGTCAGCTCCGGCTCGCCACCGAAGTTCTGGAACGTCAACCATCGCGCTTGCGGTGCCTGCCCCGCCGGATCCGGCTTGGCCATGGCTGACCACAGCGCATGCGCTTCCAGCGCGCGGCCGTGGAGCAGCGCCGTCAGCGGCAGCCACGGTTCCGCCTGCTCCCGCGGGAGCCCGGTGGACTTGTCCGGGTCGAGACTCTCGCGGAGGATATCGCTCATCGTCTCCAGATCGCGCGATAACTCGGCGAACGGAATGACCAGCTGCTGGGCCAGATCGACCAGCGGCTCCGGCGCCCGGCCGTTGGGAAAGCGGAAATGCTGCGTCTCCTCGCCTGCCCCGGATCCGAGCCCGGCAATCTGATGTCCCATGGCGTAGGCGTCGCCGAGACGTGGCTCCAGCGCCGCGATGCGTTCGGGGAAGGTCGCCAGCAAGCGGCCGAGTGTCGGCTGGGCGCCGAGCGCGGTGTTCAACTCCGTCAGCGACTTCTTCAACGTCCGCAGCCAGCGCAACGTGCCGTTAATCCCGAAACGATGATAGAAGTGATCCAGCGCCTTGTCCGGCAGGTGATGCCCTTCGTCGAAGACGTAGATACACTCCTTGGGCGACGGCAGTACCATGCCTCCGCCTAGCGCGAGGTCCGCCAGCACCAGGTCGTGATTGGCGACGATGATATCGGCCTGCTCGAGATGCCGGCGCGAGCGGAAATAGGCACAGGCGCCGAAATGGCCGCAGCGCCGATTGGTGCACTGGCGATGATCCACGGTCAGCCGTCGCCAGTCGCGATCATCAATGGCGACCGGCCAGCTATCCCGATCCCCTTCCCAGTTGCCGGAGGCATAGGTATCGGCCATCTCCTGGATCAGCTGCGGGAAGTCACCGCCGGCGTCCGTGGCGATGGTCTGCTCGAACAGCGACAGCGTCGGGTTGGGCTCGGCGCCTTCCAGCGCCTGATCCAGCTTGGCCACGCACAGGTAACGCCCCCGACCCTTGGCCAGCGCGTATTCGAAATCGAGCCCGCTGTGCGCCTTGAGCATCGGCAGGTCCTGATTCAATACCTGCTCTTGCAGTGCCACCGTGGCAGTGGCGATGACCAACCGCTTGCCGCGCGCCTTGGCGACGGGTAACGCCGCCAATAGATACGCAAGGGTTTTACCGGTACCGGTACCCGCTTCCAGAACACAGACGTGCTCGTTGGACGTCCTTCGGCCCTGATCATCTCGCTCGATCGACGCCAGCGTGCGCGCGATCTCCGCAATCATCAGACGCTGACCGTAACGCGGGGTGAGCTCCAACCCTTCGAGCACGCGCCGGTAAGCCTCCTGGATCTCTTGCTTGAGGGGTTCGTCGAGCATGCGCATTCCGGGGAAGGAAGGTCAGAAACAGATCGCCCACCGACGGTGGACGATCGAGAGAGCCGAACCGTTGACGATGTCAGCCGCTCAGGAAAGCATCGGCTCACGACATCATGGACTCGGGCGGATGCTCGCAGGGCAGCTTGCCGTTGATGTAGTTCTCGATCTCCGGCAGCGAGAAGGCATCCTCTTCGCCGACGAAACTGATCGACACACCCTTCGCGCCCGCACGGCCGGTCCGCCCGATACGATGGACGTAGTCTTCAGGATCTTCCGGCAGCGTGAAGTTGATGACGTGGCTGACATCCTCGATATGGATGCCACGACCGGCAACATCGGTCGCCACCAGCACGGTCACTTCGCCTTCCCGGAAACGCTCCAGCGTCTTGATTCGCTGGCTCTGCGGCACGTCGCCCGAGAGCATCGCCGCGTTGACGCCCTGGTCGCGCAGCATCTGGTCCAGTTCGCGTACCAGATCGCGACGGTTGCCGAACACGATCACCCGCTCCATCGCTTCCTGGCTGACCAGATTGAACAGCAGCTTGCGCTTCTCGCTGTCGCTGACCAGATAGACACGCTGGTCGATATTGGCCGCGTTGTCGGTGGTCACCTCGATCTCGACGTGGGCCGGATTCTGGGTCCACTGCTCGGAGAGGTTGAGGATATCCGGCGTGAAGGTCGCCGAGAACAGGAAGGTCTGGCGTTCCTCGCGCTTGGGCGTATAGCGGATGATGCGCTTGACGTCCGGAATGAAGCCCATCGACAGCATACGATCGGCTTCGTCCAGCACCAGCACCTCGACCTGGGAGAGATCGATGTCGCGCTTCTGCTGGAAATCGAGCAGACGCCCCGGCGTGGCCACCAGAATGTCCAGGTTCTTGCTCAGCTGATCCCGCTGCTTCTGGTAGTCCATGCCGCCGACGACGCTTGCCACATGCAATGACGTGAAACGGGCCAGTGCCTTGGCGTCCTTCTCGATCTGCAGCGCCAGTTCGCGGGTAGGCGCGATGATCAGCGCCCGCGGCGTTCCCGGCTTCTGGCCATCCGGCGCTTCTTCTTCCAGGAAATAGGCCAGCATCGAGATCAGGAAAGCCGCAGTCTTGCCGGTGCCGGTCTGTGCCTTGCCGACCACGTCGCCGCCGAGCAACGTATGCTTCAGCGCTTCGGCCTGGATCGGCGTGCAGTATTCGAAACCTTCTGCCTGGATCGCGCGCATCAATGATGTCGGCAGGTCGAAATCATGAAACCGCCAGCGTCCGGCAACGGGCTCGACCTGAAACTGTTTCAGCGACCAGTTGGAAGTGTTCCGCGACTGCGATTTACGTGGCTTGCGCCGACGCCGCTTGGGTCTGCGGTTCTGTGCCGGGGGCTGGGTGTTGTCAGACTCACTCATAGTTATGACGAATGTCCGAAATCGATTGACGGTTTGACTCGCGACGGCTGGCGTCCTGCTCGGCGGCGCCATCTACGGCGCGGCGGGCCGGCATTCACGCCTTCAAGGACGAACCCTCGACGCGACGATGATCGACTTCGCCGGGGCCAGGCCCGGCGCGAGCCGAACACATTGTACCAGTTCTGGCCTGCTAACGTCGCGAGCCCAGTGGTCCAACGTCGCGGCTAGCCGATGGCAGAGCCCCCTTCCCCTGTTAGAATGTGGGCTATCGTTGGCTCCGGGAACACCGCCTTGGCGGTCGAGAGTTTCCAATGCCGATGCCCATATCGCTATATCGCTGGATTTCCCGCTGAATACTGACAGGTTGCGCGCATGACTCGCAGAAAAAAGACCCGGTCGCTGGCCGACAAGGTGACGATCCGTACCGGCAAGCGCAAGGACTATCGCCGCTGGCGCCATGACAATCCCGATGAAGTCGCTCCATCGCGTCGTTACGTCGACAAGAAGACCCAGCAGCGAAAACTGCAGGCCGAGCGCAAGCGCCAGCGTCAGAGCGCCCCGCCGCTGCCGCTGCATTCCGCCAGCACCGATAGCGACGCCTCGAAGGATGAGGGCTCCGATTGATGCGACTCGTCTCTTTCAATATCAACGGCATCCGCGCTCGTCTGCACCAGCTCGAGGCGCTGATCGAGAGCCACGCGCCGGACGTCATCGGTCTGCAGGAGACCAAGGTCCAGGATAGCGAGTTTCCCCGCGACGCGGTGGAAGCCATGGGCTATCACGTTCACTTTCATGGCCAGAAAGGCCACTACGGTGTCGCGATGCTGACCCGGGCAGCACCGACATCCGTTCATTATGGGTTGCCCGACGATGGCGAGGAGGCGCAGCGCCGCCTGATCGGAGTGACGCTCGACATTGACGATGGCAAACCGCTGACGGTGTGGAACGGTTACTTTCCTCAGGGCGAGAACATCGCTCACCCTACCAAGTACCCCAACAAGCGAGCGTTCTACGCCGGTCTCAACGCGCTTCTCGAAACGCAGCACCAGCCTTCGGAGCGCGTCGCGATCATGGGCGACTTCAATATCTCCCCGGCGGATATCGACATCGGCATCGGCGAGGACAATCGCAAGCGCTGGCTGCGCGAAGGCAAGACCAGCTTCCAGCCCGAGGAACGCGAATGGCTGGAGCGCCTCAAGGCGTGGGGGCTCGAGGACAGCTATCGACTTTGCCACCCGGACAGCAGCGACTATTTCAGCTGGTTCGACTATCGCTCCAAGGGTTTCGATCGCGAGCCCAAGCGTGGCCTGCGTATCGATTACATCCTGGTCACCGAACCGCTGGCCCGCGCCACGCGTCGCTCGGGTATCGACTATGACCTGCGCGCCATGGAACGGCCATCCGACCACGCCCCGGTGTGGAGTGAATTCGAGCTAGCGTGAGTTTCGTTTCCTATGGCGACAAGTTCACTATGGCGACAGGTTCAAGCAGGACGAACTTACCACTGACCGAGCATCAACTTTCCTTCTGCTCGTTAATGCGAGGGGCAAGCCCCTCGCGCTCCCCTTTTTGACGCCACAGACGGCGAAACCCTAAACGCCAATCGCCCGCGCTCGGGTCGGCGCGAAAGGGCATCCCTGCCCTACGCGCCTCTGGCGTCATCCATGACGCCAGACCCGGCACGGGCGACCGTCGTTTAGCGCCGTCTGGAAGGCGTCATTCGGCGGCAAATCCCAGTGTCCCGGCTTTATTGACCAACAAACAAAAATGCTGACAAGGACCACTGGTGATGGTCAGTGGAGAACGGCTCACGCCACAATTCGCCACCTTACCAAAACCGACCATCGCGTGAGCGAACCACCGCTACGCCGATCCCAGCGAATCCAGCCACTGCTGCGCCTGCTCGACGCCCGCTGCCCTGGCCTGCTGAAAGGCATTGCGGGCCGCCTCCCGATCGCCGAGCTGCAGCGAGGCGAAGCCCTGCAACAACCAGTCCCGTCCGGAAATCTCGCCGCCTGCCTCACGCAGACGGGAAAGCGCGTCTCGTGTCGTCTGCCACTCGCCCCAACCGTAAGCGAGCTCGGCCAACTGCTGCCAATCCTCTGTCCGGCCGGTCTTGTCGGCCAGCGTCTGCCAGGCCGACAGCGCGTTTTCATGATCGCGAGCGGCCGTCCAGGCCTGGGCGATCAGGCGCAGGTTGGCGCTGCTGGAATCCAGCCGACCGCTATCCAGCCAGTTTCCCAGATGCTCGGCGGCACGCGCCGGCGTTCCCCCGGCAATGTGCAGTCTGGCCAGTTGCAACAGATCTTCATCCGACGTCAGCACACCTCGGCGCCAGCCGCTTTCCCAGATCGCTGCGGCACGACCGTCATCACCGGCTTGCTGGGCAAGCCCTGCGGCCCGGCGCCAGACGTCTGGTGAGCTCGCATCGTCGCCCAGCAGCGTCAGGGCGTCATCGAAACGTCCCGCCTGCTGGTAGACCGTACTCGCCAATTGCCGCTGCGACTGGCTCCAGCCCTCGGTGCCGGACGCTCTCAGCCGATCGAGCGAGTTGGCCGCGGCCGACCACTCTTCGAGCGACGCCCGCGCCTGAACCAGCAACCAGCGCGAAGCGTCGTCTCCGCCGCTGCGCTCGACCCATTGGGTGAGCAGATCCGCGCCCTGCCGTGTCTGGCCGCCACTCAAGCGCAGCCGCGCTTCCTGACGCAGCCACGAGAGACGGCGTGCGTCAGGGATATCGTCGATGCGCCTTGCCTCGGCCAATTGATCCGCAGCCAGGGATTTGTTTCCTTGATGAGCATTGGCCGATGCCGCCAGTTGCAGGAACAGGGCGCGCGCCCAGCGATCGGCCGCATTGCCGCCTTCGAGGCGCGAGGCCGAGTCGGCAGCGCGGGTAGCCACCGCCGCGTCGTCGCCGGCCTCGAGCTGCGACTGCATCGACTGCAGCGCCTGGATCATGTCCGCGCGCAGCGCCGGACCCTCGGCCCGGGCCAGCGAGATACCGCCGCAACCGATCAGGCCCACCAGCGCCAGCGACAGACAGCGCTTGCTCAGGCGACGAACCGTCATTGAACTCACGGTCAGCCCTCCAACTGGAACTGGATACGCTGCGTGGCCCGCCGCACGTCATCGGCCGGCGGGAATCGCCACTGTGATACCGCCTCCTCGACGGCACGGTCGAACACGTTGGCGGGATCGGCGTCGATCACACGCAGACTGTCGGTATCGACGCGTCCATCAGGCTGAATGATGAAACTCACCTCCACGTATCCTTCCAGGCCGCGCCGGCGCGCACGCATCGGATAGGACGGATTGACCCGGCTGGTAGGCTGCAGCTGGCCGACATCGCGCGGCGATGCCTGCGTTCCTCGCGGCGGTTGCTGCGGTGCGGGTTCGGGCTGCGGCGGGCCGGGCTCGGCTTCGGACTGAGGCGCCGCATCCGCCACGGCTTCCTGCGTCGGCTGGGGTTCCGGCTGGGGTTCCGGCTGAGCCTCGGGTTGCGGTTGTGGACGCGGCTCTGGCTCCGGCCGCGCCTCGCTCAGTTCGGGCAGCGATTCGTCCAGCGTCACGTCCGGCGCCTCCATGGGCGGCGTTTGCGGCTCCGGAATCTCCACCGGGCTCGGCGCCTCTGCCGCAGGTACGGGTGCCGCCGCAGGAGGTGGCGGCGGCGCGCTCGGCGGCGTCGGCAATGCCGGCGACGTTGGCGTCGGTTGCGCCGGCTCCTGCTCCGGCGCATCGACCATCGAGATCGCCGTCGGCGTCACGATCTGGGTGCGATCCGGTTCCGGCGGAGCCACCAGCAGCGCCAACAGATAGAACAGCAGCAACGCCAGCAGCGCGCCGCCGACCAGGCCTGCCACTCTACGCATCAGCCGGCATCCCGGTTGGCGGCCACGGCGACGTTATCGACACCCGCCTGGTGAATGCGATCCATGACTTCGATCAGCAAACCCGTCGTCGAGTTCTTGTCGGCCTGCACCACGACGCTGCCATCGCCGGAGACCAGCTCCGCGACGCGAGCGCCGACGCGATGGGCATCCACTGCCTCGCCGTCCACCCAGACCGCGCCTTCGCCGGTGATGGCGACGAGCACCTGGGTATCCTGGCGCGCCGTGGCCTCGCTCGACTCGGGCCGCT
The DNA here is from genome assembly GCF_036663415.1 of Salinicola sp. 4072. Lineage (NCBI taxonomy): Bacteria > Pseudomonadati > Pseudomonadota > Gammaproteobacteria > Oceanospirillales > Halomonadaceae > Salinicola > Salinicola sp. 4072. The sequence continues at coordinate 12,212 of NZ_JAXOVV010000006.1, forward strand.
GGATCTCGACGCCACTCTCCTTGATGAAGCTGGTGGTGACGATGAAGAAGATCAGCATGATGAAAACGACATCGAGCATCGGCGTCAGGTCGATGCCGGTCGAATCGTCACTGGCTTCCCGCAAGCGGCGCCTACGCATGAGAGTCCTCCACGGCGCGGGCCATGCGGTCATGCAACCGCTGATCCTCGCGCCGAATGATCTGTTCCAGACGAGTGACGAAAAGCAGGCCGACCACGGCAACGGCCATGCCGCACAGCGTGGGCAGCGTGGCCTGGGCGACGCCGTCGGCCATCGCGCGGGCCTGGTTGCTCTCGGTGAGAGCCAGGCTGTCGAATACCTGGATCATGCCCGTCACCGTCCCCAGCAGCCCGAGCAGCGGGCAGACCGCGATCAGCAGCTTGAGCCATGGCAACGGCAGGCGTAACCGGGCGATCAGTTCGCTCGTCCACACTTCGCGCAGGGTCAGTGCGCTCCAGCTCGAGTGATCGCGACGCTGGATCCACGCCTCGATCAGCACTCGCCGGGCACGTCGATGGGTGAACTGCCAGTAGAACAGCCGTTCCAGCGACATCGCGAACAGCGCCATCGCCACCAGCATGATCACCACCAGCACCTCGCCGCCAGCGCCGATCAGCCACCGGATCGGCTCAAGCGTGGGCACCATGACGGCGCTCCTCGGCGTGGGCGACAGCAGCCGTCTCGGCCTCGAGATGCTCGGCGAGCACCGCGCTGGCGCGGCCTTCCAGCAGGCCGATCAATCGTCGGCTGCGGCTGCTCAAGGCGGTATTGACGAACAGCAGCGGCACGGCTGTGATCAGACCCAGCACGGTCGTCACCAGCGCCTGGCTGATGCCGCCGGCCATCAGCTGCGGATCGCCGGTGCCGAACACGGTGATCGACTGAAAGGTGACGATCATCCCGGTCACCGTGCCCAGCAACCCCATCAAGGGCGCGACGGCGGCGATCAGCTTGACGACCGGCTGGGCCCGCTCCAGGCGCGGCTGCTCCGCCAGCAGCGCCTCGTCGAGCCGAGCCTCCAGCGCTTCCGGCGCGTGATCACGGCCCAGCGCGGCGAAGCGCTGAAGTACCCGCCCCAGCGGGTTGTCGTCGCTGAGGGACTCCGGCGCCCGCATCTGCCGACGCATGCGCGCACTGACCCGAAGCAGGTAGACATACTGCATCAGCGCCACCAGCAGCCCGATGATCCCCAGCGCGACGATCACGTAACCGACGTAGCCGCCCTGCTGGAACCGCTCCCACAGGCTCGGCTGCTGGGCGAGCGCGTCCAGCACATCGCCGTCGGTAGGATCGACCACGATCTGGTTGCCCTCGCCCTGCTGGAAAGCCTGCAGGGCCTGGCGAGCATCGCCCGGCGTTGCCGCCACGACGGAAAGACGACCGTCGTCGCCGATTCGCTGCAGCAGATCGCCGTCGCTGAAGGCGACGATATCCCCCAGACGGACCACGGGGCGCTGGGCGACATCGCCGTCCGGCCCGGCAACCGGCGCCTGGAACCGCACGCCTCGGCCGCTTTCCGCGATCAGGCCCGCCAGATCCTGGCGCACCCGATCCAGCGTCTGCAGGTCGATCAGGCCACGATCGTCGAGCCGCGGAGGCAACTGCGCATCACCGCCGACGGTCAGCCAGCTCTCGCCCAGCGCATCCCGAAGCTCGCTGGCCTGCTGCTTGACGATTCCGGAGATATCACCGATATCGCCGGCCTCTTCCGTGCGCTGCTGCTGTAGCGCCGCCAATTGTTGCTGCTGGTCCGTCTGGCGCGATTCCAGCTGGTCGCGCCTGCCCTGGGCGTCCTGCAGCCGCTGCTCGGCATCGGCGACCGCCTGCTGCAACGCCTCACGGTCATCCAGCAATGTCTCCAGCCGCTGGGTATCGCGCTGTTCCGCGGCCTGGCTGTCGGCCCGGAACGTCTCTAGCACCTGCTGCATCGAGTGCGATCCGCTACCCGACGCGTCGCCGGACTGAGCACTGGCGACGATGGGCAATAGCGTCATCGCCACGAAAGAGAGCGCTGACCACCATGCATGACGCTTCATGACTGTCCGTCTCATGACTGCCCCTCCGTCGCTGACTGTCCGTCTTCGACGACCAGCGATGCCGGCAGGTGCAACAAGGCCGGCGCGCTCTGATCCTGTGCGATGCGAATGCCGCGACGGACCTCGTCGATCTGATCGCCGTCCAACGCTTCCCACTCGCCGTTGGCGATGCTCCAGACACCGCCGGCGCGATCGTCGGGCGTGACGTAGTACCAGCCCGTTCTCCCGACCCGTAGATAGTCGACTTCCCGCGCGAGCTGGCTACCCTGACTCGCCGCGTCGGATTGCGCGCCTTCGAGCGGGCCGCTCCACTGGTCCATTTCCCGCCCGTAGGCGAGCTCGGTACGCCAGGCGGAAAAGATTCGCTGCAGCTTGTCGGCCTGCGAGGCATCATCGCGGGCCAGCATCTGTTCCAGGTCGTCGACGCGGGCCAGACGCTCGTCGCGCAGGAACGGCATGTCCGCTTCGATCATCGCGCGCAGTTGCTCGACCATCTCGCGCATCTCCCCCGGCAGTCCCTCACGGGTCACGGAGATCTGCGTCAGCGCCTGCTGCTCGGAAGCGATGCGCTTGGCCTGATTGTCGACGATCGGTGCCAGCTCGGCGTTGTAGCTCTCGAGCCGGTCGGCCTGCTGGCTGGCCTGGCGCAGGCGCTGCAGCGCTTCCCGCGTGGCGTCGTCGGCGTTGTCGATACGGCTTTGAAGTTCGGCCTGGGTCTGCTGGGCCTCGATGCTGGCCTGGCTGAGCGAGTCCTGGGCCGGCGCCGTGCTGGCAACGCCCAGGCTCATGGCGGCGAGAAAGGACGCCAACAGGCGTGCACTTGCTCGTTTCCGCGGGGAATCATGCACCACGCTATCTCCTTGCGTATGAGCCGTGACAACAAGCTGGTGACAAGCACCGCTAACCAGCGGTGTAACGAAGCTGAATTCGACGCGATACGCTAATACAAACAAGAACAATTATCAATCCGTATAACCTGGCGCTCCAGTGACAACCCGCGACCTCCGCTGAACGGCGAGGCACAAAAAAACCGGTACCCGCAGGTACCGGCTTTCTGGATCGCGAATCGCGTAGGCGAGTCGTCTACAGCTTCTGCTCCAGCTCGGGCAGAATCTCGAACAGATCCCCGACGAGACCGTAATCGGCCACCTGGAAGATCGGCGCTTCGTCGTCCTTGTTGATCGCCACGATCACCTTGGAGTCCTTCATGCCCGCCAGGTGCTGGATCGCGCCGCTGATGCCGACGGCGATATAAAGCTCGGGAGCGACGATCTTGCCGGTCTGCCCGACCTGCATGTCGTTGGGCACGAACCCCGCGTCGACCGCGGCACGAGAAGCCCCGATGGCGGCGCCGAGCTTGTCGGCAATGCCGTCGAGCAGCTTGAAGTTGTCGCCGTTGCCCATGCCTCGGCCACCGGAGATGACCACGCGAGCGCCACCCAGCTCCGGGCGCTCGTTTTGCGCGAGCTCTTCGCCGATGAAGCGCGACAGCGCGTTGGAGACGACAGCATCCACGGGCTCGATGGTCGCGGCCCCGCCTTCGCTCACCGGGTCGAACGCCGTCGTGCGCACGGTGATCACCTTGAGCGGATCGCTGGACTGCACCGTGGCGATGGCGTTGCCGGCATAGATCGGACGCTTGAAGGTATCGGCGCTCTCGACGCTCAGGATCTCGGAGATCTGGGAGACGTCCTTGAGTGCCGCGACCCGCGGCAGCACGTTCTTGCCGTCGGTCGATGCCGCGGCGAGCACGTGGCTGTAGTCGCCGGCCAGCTGGGCCAGCAGATCCGCCAGCGGCTCGGCCAGCTGATGCGCGTACGCCGCATCGTCGGCCACCCGCACGCGGGAAACGCCATCGAGTTTGGCGGCCGCTTCGGCAATGGCCGCCACATTCTCGCCGGCTACCAGGATGTCGATATCGCCACCAATGGCTCGGGCGGCGCCGACGACATGAGCCGTGCCGGCGGAGAGACGCCCTTCATGGTGTTCGGCCAGAACCAGAATACTCATGCGATCAGCTCCTTTCACAGCACTTTGGCTTCGTTCTTGAGTTTATCGATCAGCTCGTCCACGGAGCCTACCTTGACCCCGCCCTTGCGCTCGGCCGGCGTCTCGACCTTGAGCAGCTCAAGCCCGCTGGAGACGGTTACGCCGAGTGCTTCCGGCGTCCGGCTGTCCAGCGGCTTCTTCTTGGCTTTCATGATGTCCGGCAGCTTGGCGTAGCGCGGTTCGTTCAGGCGCAGGTCGGTGGTCACCACCGCGGGCAGCTTGAGCGCGACGCTCTGCAGCCCGCCATCGATCTCGCGGGTGACGCGCACGTAGCCGTCCTCGACGCCATCGCCGAAGGCGACCTCCGAGGCGAAGGTGCCCTGCCCCATACCGCTCAGCGCCGCCAGCATCTGGCCGGTCTGGTTGTTGTCGGTATCGATCGCCTGCTTGCCGAGAATGACCAGGTCGGGCTTCTCTTCATCGACCACGGCCTTGAGCAGCTTGGCTACCGCCAGCGACTCGACGCGTTCGTCGGTCTCGACGTGAATGGCGCGGTCCGCACCCAGCGCCAGCGCCGTGCGCAGCTGTTCCTGGGCGGCCTTGGGGCCGACCGAGACGGCGACGATCTCCGTGGCGACGCCCTTCTCCTTGAGACGAACGGCCTCTTCCACCGCAATTTCACAGAAGGGGTTCATGGCCATCTTGACGTTGGTCAGATCCACGTCGGAGTGATCCGGCTTGACCCGGATCTTGACGTTGTAATCGATGACGCGTTTGACCGCGACGAGTACTTTCATGGGTGTCCTCGCAGACTAGTGACAAACCGACCCCACAGGCGTTGGTCGGCATCGACGATCGAACTATGGCGATCGTCAGCGTGACGGAAATGCCGGGCAACAAAAACGTCGGCGGAGACAGAATCACGCCGACGCCAGCTCGGGTCAACTCGGCGCTCCCTCCTGCCCCAGCTTGGTGCGCCATCGGGACAGGAACGAGCGAAAAATGCGATGATAGCGCATCAAAGGGGTGCTGCCGAAGCAGCACCTTCGCATAAGAAAAGCGCCTGTTGGCATAACATCAGGCAGCTGACTCACGTTAGGCTATAAAAAATGGCGGCCATCAGTCGTCGACGAACGGACCGGGCAGGCATGGCGGCACGCATCCTGCCAGCAAGCGAGGAGATCGGGTTTGGAACGTGAATCCATGGATTTCGACGTAGTGATCGTAGGGGCGGGCCCCAGCGGCCTGTCGGCAGCGTGCCGTTTGATGCAGCAAGCGAACGAGGCCGAACGGGAGCTCTCCGTCTGCGTGGTCGAGAAGGGTTCGGAGGTCGGCGCGCACATCCTCTCCGGGGCCGTGTTCGAACCGCGCGCGCTGTCGGAACTGTTCCCGGACTGGGCCGAGCGCGGCGCGCCGTTGAACACGCCGGTACTGCGCGACGAGCTCTATCTGCTGAAGGATGCCGACAAGGCCCAGAAGCTGCCCAACGCGCTGGTACCCAAGTCGATGCACAATGCTGGCCACGCCAGCTCGAACGGCACCGACAATCCGAACTATGTCATCAGCGCCGGCAACCTCTGTCGCTGGCTGGCCGAGCAGGCCGAAGGGCTGGGTGTCGAAATCTTTCCCGGCTTCGCCGCCCAGGAAGCGATCGTCGACGACGAAGGCATCGTGCGGGGCATCATCACCGGCGACATGGGCGTCGCCGCCGACGGCAGCGAGACCGCCAACTACATGCCCGGCATGGAACTGCGTGCCAAGTACACCCTGTTCTGCGAAGGCGCACGGGGCCATATCGGCAAGCAGCTGATCTCGCGCTTCGATCTCGATGCGAACCGCGACCCGCAACATTACGCCATCGGCTTCAAGGAGCTGTGGGACGTGCCCGCCGAGCAGCATGAGCCCGGCCTGGTGCTGCACGGCTCCGGCTGGCCCCTGAATGACAAGAACCATGGCGGCGACAGCCATGGCGGCTGGTTTCTCTATCACGGCGACAACCAGCAGGTGATGGTGGGGCTGATCGTCGACCTGGCGTACCGCAACCCTTATCTGTCGCCGTTCGACGAATTCCAGCGCATGAAGCATCACTCGCTGCTGAAACGCCATCTCGAAGGCGGCAAACGTGTTGCCTATGGTGCCCGCGCGATCACCAAGGGGGGCGCCAACTGTCTGCCCAGGATGACGATGCCCGGCGCCCTGCTGCTGGGCTGCGACGCCGGCACGCTCAATTTCGCCAAGATCAAGGGCATTCACACCGCGATGAAATCGGGGCTGGTCGCGGCGGAGAGCGTGTTCGAGGCCATCGCTTCCGGCGACGAGGGCGGTCAGGAGCTTACCGCCTTCACCCAGGCCTGGGAGTCGAGCTGGGCGTGGCAGGAGCTGCAGGCCAGTCGCAGCTTCGGTCCGGCCATCCATCGGTTCGGCACCGTGGGCGGCGGCGCCTTCAATTTCGTCGACCAGCTGCTGGGCGGCAAGCTGCCGGTGCAGCATGACACCACGCCGGACCATCAATTGAAGAAGGCGGCGGAGTCGACGCCGATCGATTACCCCAAACCCGATGGCAAGCTATCGTTCGACAAGCCGTCTTCGGTGTTCCTGTCGAACACCAACCACGACGAGAACCAGCCCTGCCATCTGAAGCTGAGCGATCCGGACATTCCCATCGCCAGAAATCTGCCGGAATACGCCGAGCCCGCGCAGCGCTATTGCCCGGTCGGCGTCTACGAAGTGGTCGAGGAAGGAGGAGAACCGCAGTTCCGGATCAACTTCCAGAACTGCATCCACTGCAAGACCTGCGACATCAAGGACCCGTCCCAGAACATCACCTGGGTAGCTCCCGAGGGTGGCGGCGGACCCAACTACCCCAACATGTAAGCTCGAAGCTCGAAGCTCGAAGCTCGAAGCTCGAAGCTCGAAGCTCGAAGCTCGAAGCTCGAAGCTCGAAGCTCGAAGACAGCATAAGCAAACCGCCCCACGGCAAGCACTTGGGGCGGTTTTTTCTTCCAGTTCAAAGCTTGTGACTTAAAGCTCCCGAGCGAAGCCCGGGCTTACTCGCCGGTCGCGATCGGCCTCGATGGGTCACGAATCCAGTCGCTCCAGGATCCCGCGTAAAGTCGCGGCAGCGGCAGACCCGCCACGGCATAGGCCAGGATATCATGGCAGGCCGAGATGCCGGAGCCGCAGTATGCCGTCACCTTATCGGCCCCGGGCAACTCTTCCGCCAGCCGCTGAGGCGATTTGAAACGCCCATCCGCCTCGAGATTGGCGCTGCTGGGCCGACAGACTGCGCCGGGGATATGTCCCGCAACCGCATCGATGGGTTCCTCGTCGCCACGAAAGCGAGCTTCGCCTCGGGCATCGACCAGCAAGCCACCTTCTTCCAGCAGATCTCGTACCGGGATGATCATCGTATCGTCGAAATCCGGCTGCCATTGACTACTCAACGACGGTGCCGGCTCGTCAGTCGCCAGCTCGCCGCCAGCGGCCTGCCATGCGGGCAAGCCACCATCGAGCACCCGCACGTCGGGATGCCCCGCCCAGCAAGCCAGCATCCACCAGGCGCGAGCTGCCGATAGCTGCCCACCTCTATCGTCATAAACCACCACGGCGCGTTGCGGCTCGATGCCGAGACGCTGGATCGTCGCCGCGAAGGCCTCATGAGACGGCAGCGGGTGGCGGCCACCGTCGCCGGGCGGTCTCGAGAGATCGCGGTCCATATCCAGGTGGTAACTGCCAGGAATATGCGATTCCTGCCAAAGCCGCTTTCCTGCCGCGGCGGCGTCCAGGCGGGCACGACAATCCAGCACCAGCGGCGGGCGATCGCCAGCCAGGCTTTGCCGCAGCTCCTCTGCCGTTACGAGCACGGATTCGTTCATCATTGCCTCCTTGATGCTTTATCAGCCGAAACAGGTCGTCGATCGAGCAAAGTCGCTGTTGGCTGAATAAAATCGTTGGCCGAGAAAGATCGTCGGTTGAAAGAGTCTGGCCGATCAATGCCGTTTCGTCAGGGGCGCCCGCGCCGCGATCAAGCGACGTCGACCGGCCGACTCGAAACGCACGTCGATGACCGGATTGGCTTCGTTGCCTTCGACCACCAGCACCTCGCCGTCGCCGAAGCTGGCGTGCCGCACTCGATCGCCAACCTGCCAGCTCGCTCCGGATTCCGCCCCGCGTTCCACGGCAGGCGTTTCCGCCTCTCTGGCTCGCGGCACGAGACCCCGCCCAACGTGCTCCAGTCCGACACGCTGCAGGTAGGCGCCGACCATGTCCGGCTCGCGAACCGCCACGGCGGCCTCGCTGCGCGCCTGAATCGCCTGGTCGATCCGACGGCAATCCTCCACCGCCGTCTCGTCGAGAAAGCGGCTCGGCCGGTGATCGCCGCCATCCTGAACCAGCAGCAGCCGTTCTCGCGCCCGCGTGATGGCGACATAGTAAAGTCGCCGCTCTTCTTCCAGTCGTTCAGGCGACAGCGGATTGTCGCGACTGTAATGGGGGAAATCCTCCTCATTGAGCCCCCATACCGCCACCAGCGGCCACTCGAGCCCCTTGGCGCCGTGCACCGTGCTGATCAAGACGCCGTCGGGACGGTTCTCCACCGGGTTGCGCAAAAGCTCGATGAAAGCCTCGGGATCGTTGGCCAGCTCGCCGGCCTGCTCGATCAGCATGTCGAGCAGGCGCACGTCGTCGTCCCCCTTCTCACGCCGCGCTGCCGATCGACGCAGGACTTTCTCCGCATCGATGGCATCGACGACATGCTCGAGCAGCTTCGCCGGCGGCCAGGCGGATAGCTTGGGCAGTTCGCAGAGGAGCTGCCAGCGCCGCTTGAGATGGCGGCGCTGCCCGGGCTTGAGCCCCGTCAGGACCGAGGCCTCGCGCGCCGGCCATTGCTGCGTGCGTGCGAGCTCCTCGACCAGCCGACGCACGCGCTCCTGGGCGACGAATGTCGTCGGCTGCGAGAACAGCAGGGCCAGATGGCCGGGATCGTGCAGCCGTTGTGGCTCACGGGCCAGTTGAAGATAGCCCGCCAAGGCCTGCACCAGCGGCAGCCGAAACACGAAGCGCTCTTCCTGTGCCAGCCGGAACGGTACGCCGGCCCGCAGCAACTGGAGCTGTACCGAGACCGACAGCGACCAACTGCGCACCAGGACGCAGGCTTCGTCGCTACGCCGGCCATCGGCGTGCCAACGCTGCAGCGTCGCCAGCAACGCACCGGCGCCGACGCCCGTCCGCAGCCGTGTCAGTGGGTTGCCGGGCGCTGCCAGGCAGAGCTGATCCCAGCGCTGGCGATTGTTGCGAATCGCGTGGTTGGCGGCCAATGCCAGGGCGTGGCCGTGGCGGAAGGTAAAGGAGAGCGGATACTCGCTGGCCTGGCCGAACAGGCCGTCGAAGCGCGCCAGCATGGCGTCGGGCCGAGCGCCCCGCCACTCGTAGATACACTGGTTGGCATCACCGACGGCCATGACCTGCGCCTGATGACCGGCCAGGATCCTGAGCAGTCGCAGCTGGGCTTCGTTGATGTCCTGATATTCGTCGACAATGACGTGGCCCAGAAAGCCCTCGACCCGGCGCCGCGCCTCCGCATGGCGTTCCAGGCACTGCAACGGCCGATAGAGCAGGTCCGCGTAGGTCATCGAAGCCGAGGCATCGAGCAGCGATTCCGCCACGTCGAAGGCCTCGATGAAGTGGCGCTCGCTGTCGGTATAGCCGAGCCGTTCGAAGAGTTCGGCGGGCGCCACCACTTCGGCCTTGACCAGATCACAGAACTGGCCGAACGCCTCGAGCCGGTCCGCGTCCAGCGCGGCCTCGCGGGTCTCGCCATCGGCGGATTCCAGGCTCTGCATCACCGCCTGACGCAGCAGCCGTTCACGCTGCCAGTCGGCCTGCAGCAATTGGCGCGGCGGCAGATAGCCCCAGCGGGTCAGGCTCTGGGTCAGACGGTGACCGATCGAATGAAAGGTGCGCACCTCGGGCAAGACGACATCGGCAGGCGCTTCCCGTACCAGTTTGGCCCGGAAGTCGTCCCGCGCCGCGCGGTTGAACATCAACACCAGGATGCGGCGGGGGTTTTCGCCGTTGGCGAGCAGATGCAGCACTCGTCTGACCAGGGTCGTGGTCTTGCCAGCCCCGGCAACCGCCGCGACCCGCGCATGCCCTTCGCGATGGCCGACCACGGCGCGCTGCTCCTCGGTCAGGCCGTCGGCGGTGGCAGCCAAGGGCAGCGTCGCGTTCACCAGCTCGTTCATCTCGCACCGTCGTCGAGGCGGCCCAGCGGGTGCCATGCCCCGCCACTGTACAGCCCGAGCTCGTTGCCCTGCTGCTCGGCGAGCTCGATCCAGCGGTAGTAGAGATTACGATGCAGACGCGCCTGCAAACCATGACGAACGGGCAGCGCCGGCAAGAGATCGCCATCCGGCGTCGCCAACAAAGACAGCCGGTGTGACGCATCCAGCGACACGCGGTCACCGCAGGCAGTCACCGCGACCCAGTCGGCACCGACCTGATCGGCATCCGTGACCCATAGCGGTAGATCCTCGACGCCGATACGCAGCTTCTCTCCCGGCGTCACCAGGTAATAGTCGCCGTCGGCCTCCCGCCGTAGCACACGGCTGAGCAAGTTGACCAGCGCCGGCCGTCGGATCGGCGTGCCTTCGTGGATCCACTCGCCGTTGGCCGCGATGCGAAGATCCATCTCCCCGCAGAAAGACGGATCCCATCGTTCGAGCGGCGGAATGGCTTGCGCATCGAGCTGTTGAAACAACGTATCGAGTTTCATCGTGCCCCCGTATGACGATGCCCTCTCGCAGAGGGGCATCCATGCAGTGAACGTGCTTACACGAATGGATTGTCGGACTGACCGCCGGGCGCGCAACCAGGAAACAGCTGATAGAAGTTGGCCCGGGTCTGCATCGCCACCTCATCGACGGTAATGCCTCGTTCGCTGGCGATACACTCGGCGACCTCGACGACCCACTGCGGCTCGTTGGGCTTGCCGCGATGGGGAACGGGGGCGAGAAACGGGCTATCGGTCTCGATCAGCAGCCGGTCCAGCGGCACCTGCCGGGCGACCTCGCGCAGGGCGCCAGCGCTGGCGAAGGTGACGATCCCCGACAGCGAAATGTAGAAACCCGACCTGACCGCCTCCCGCGCCATGGCGAGATCCTCGGTAAAGCAGTGAAGTACACCACCCACCTTGGGATCGACATGCTCGCGAATCAGGTCCAGCGTTTCGCCGCGCGCCTCGCGGGTATGGATCACCACCGGCAGCTCGAGCTCGCGAGCGGCGCGAAGGTGCGCAACGAAACGTTGCCGCTGGACATCCCGCGGTACGCTGTCGTAGTGGAAATCGAGGCCGGTTTCGCCGATGGCGACCGCTCCGTAGCGATCGGCACACGCCTGAATCGCTTCGCTGTCCGGCTCCACCGACACCTCATGCAAGGGATGCAAGCCGATGCTGATATCGACATCGTCGTGCTGCCGCGCGATCTCCGCCAGGTTCGGAGCCCCCTCCAACGATGTCGCAATCGCGAGGAAGCGATGGACACCGCGGGCGCGTGCGGCCTCCAGGGCCAGGTTGAGGTCGCCTTCGTAGGGCGTCAGGTCGAGGCGATCGAGATGACAGTGAGAATCGACGAACATGCGAATTCCAGAAAGAGAATGACAAACGTTGCGCCCGGCAATTCAGGGACGCCATCACAAGGTGTGGCTGAACGACCCGCCTCTTCCGGGAGAAAATTCCAGCCGCGCCTCGATACGTTCACGCAGCGCCCGATCGTCGGCACTGAAATGAACTCCGATGCCGGCAACGCGTTGCCCGGCACCGGTCGGCGTCAGCCATACGACCTTGCCGGCGACGGGAAAGCGCTCGCTCTCGCCGGGCAGCGTCACCAGCAGATAGACGGACTGGCCAATCCGATAGTCCAGCTCGGTCGGCACGAACAGTCCGCCATGCCTCAGCCACGACATGTAGGCGCTGCGCAGTGTCTCATCGTCGCGAATGGTCAACGACAGGGCCTTCTGAGCATTCATTGCTTTCACCTTTACCATTAAGTGGCGGCGCCGCACCCCAGCGTCTACGTTGCCGTCAGGATCGCAACAGGGCCGCCCAGCGGACCAGCCAGGCCTCGAGCACCAGCTGCGGGTTGGGATTGCCTCCCGCCGCCAGCAACCGCCGCTGTTCGCGAGCATAGTCGAGCAAGCGGAACCAGTCGCGGACCCGGGCATTCTTGACGGCCTGGCGATACAGCGGCAGCAGGTCGCTGTTGCGCACCCGCTGGGGATCCCCCGATAAGCCGAGCCGGATCAGATCCTCCAGCCAGGCGATGCCGTACCATAGTATGCGATCGAGCGCCTGGGCATCGAGTCTTGCCGCTTCTCCCACGGGTTCGCCGCCGCGCACCAGCGAATCGAAAAGCTCGCGCAGATCCTGGCGCAGATTTCGGGCATCGGCGCTTGCCAGCTCTTCGGCCAGCAGCGGCAGGCCACCGGCGACGCGCAGCCAGAATCGCGCCTCCTCCACGTCTCCCAGACGCTCGCGCAGCCACGGCTCGGCCGCCTCCAGCGACGGCACGGCGAGGTTCCAGTGCTGGCAGCGCGAACGAATCGTTGCCAGCAGCCGCGAGGGAACATCGGAGACCAGGATGAACAGGGTGCGCTCGCCCGGCTCTTCCAGGCTCTTCAGCAACGCATTGGAGGCCGCGACGTTCATCGCCTCGGCCGGCTCGATACGAATCACCCGATAGCCGCCCTGCTGCGCGGTCTGGGAGACGAAGCCGTTAACCTGACGAATCGCGTCGACACGGATCTGACGCGACTTTTCGGCCGGCGCCACGTTGAGCAGATCGGGATGATAGCCCGACGCCAGCATGCGGCAGCCGTGACACTCGCCACAGGCGATGTCTCCCGGCATGCGACACAGCGTCCGCGCGATCAGCGCATCGGCCAACGGCTGCTTGCCGATCCCGCGTGGGCCGGACAGCAGCAAGGCGTGCGGGAGACGACCACTGTCCTGCAGCTCAACCAGCTTCCGCCAGCGATCGAGTTGCCATGGCAACGGGGTCATAACCATGCGGTCAGCCTTTGGCTCAGGCACTGTTCGATGGATTCCTGGACCGCATCCAGCCCGGGCGAGGCATCGATGACCGCGAATCTCGCTTCCTCGGCGGCGCGTGCCAGGTAAGCCTCGCGCACGGCCTCGAAGAACGTTTCACGCTCACGCTCGAATCGATCGAGCTGGGCACCTCGCTGGGTGACGCGCTGCGCGGCCACGCCCACCGGCACATCAAGCAGTACGGTCAGATCGGGTTGCAGGTCGCCCTGGACAAGAGCTTCCAGCGTGCGAATGCGCTGGAAATTCAGTCCTCGCCCGCCGCCCTGATAGGCAAAAGTGGCATCGGTGAAGCGATCGCATACCACCCAGGCGCCGCGAGCGAGTGCCGGCCGGATACGTTCGGCCAGATGCTGGGCACGCGCAGCAAAGACCAGCAGCAGCTCGGCATCGTCGCTCCACGCCTCTTCACGGGTCGGGTCCAGCAATAGCTCGCGAATGGCTTCGGCGCCAGGCGTGCCACCCGGTTCCCGGGTGCGTACTACCTCGATGCCCCGTGACGTGAGCCAGTCGCAGACGAAGCCGACATTGGTCGTCTTGCCCACGCCCTCGCCGCCTTCCAACGTGATGAAGCGGCCGGTCCGCTGTTCCATATCGCCTGCGCTCATGCGGTGTCGTCTCGTCGGTATGGTCGGTTTTGTGGGTGCAAGCCCGCGATCTCAATCGCGATTCAGGATATAGCGGCGGACAGCCGCATTGTGCTCTTGCAGTGTCCGCGAAAACTGATGCGAGCCATCACCCTTGGCGACGAAATAGAGCGTATCGCCATCGGCGGGATGCACCGCAGCCTCGAGCGCCCCCCGGCCCGGCATGGCGATCGGTGTCGGCGGCAACCCTTCGATAACGTAGGTATTGTAGGCGGTCTGCCGCTGGAGATCGGCGCGCGTGATATTGCCGACGTAGCTGTCTCCCATGCCATAGATGACGGTGGGATCGGTCTGCAGGCGCATGCCTTTCTCCAGGCGTCGCGTAAAGACGCCGGCGATCTCCTTTCGCTCCGCCGGGACGCCGGTCTCCCGTTCGATCAGCGATGCCAGAATCAGCGCCTGGTAAGGCGAGTCGATCGGCAAATCATCATCGCGTTCGTCCCATACCGTGTTCAGCGTCTGCTGCATGCGGTCGAACGCGCGCTGCAGAAGCTCGATATCGGTCACACCCTTGTGATAGCGGTAGGTATCGGGGAAGAACTGCCCTTCGGGATATGTTCCCTCGTGGCCCAGCGCCGCCATGATCTCCTCGTCGCTCATCTCGCGAGTGCGATGCCCGAGCTTCGGCGCCTGATCCAGCAATCGGCGCATCTGCTTGAAGGTCCACCCCTCCGGCACCGTCAAGCGGTAGGTCACGACCTGGTCGCTCGAGAGATGCGCGATCAGCTGACGGCCGTTCATGCCCGGTTCGATCTCGAACTCCCCGGCCCGAAGCCCTTGCGTGGCCTTGGGAGCGACACGCGCCAGAATCCGATAGGGCCAGGCCGCTTCGATGATGCCCCGGCTTTCTAGGTCGTCAACGACCTGCATGAAAGCCGCACCGGGCGGCACCTCATAGATCGTCGTCTCGTCGAGCGCGATCGGTGCATCGAGCTGTTTCTGCCAGTAGTGGAAACCGCCGAACACCACGATCGTGGCGACCAGCAACAGCAGGATCAGAATCTTGAGGACACGCATGTTCATCCTTAATGGCCGAGTATTCCGTCATGGCGTACCCGAGCGAAATACTGGCGTCAATCGCCCGGGTTCAGCGGGTAACCCAGACGCCCGTGAGCCATTTGCTGAAGGGGGGAATCGAACGCCGGCGGCCACCGCTGGAGGCATTTCCCAGAGGCATCGTCGAGCCGACGAATGGGCCAGACTCCCTGGACGCTGTTGAGCAGCCAGACGGCGTCGGCCTGATGCAAAGTCTCCAGCCCCGCTCGTACCCAGTGCAACTCGATGTCGTCATTCATGGCGCTCAACAACGTGCCCTTGACGCCGCAGCGATCCAGCAATGGCGTCTCGAATCGCCCCTGCCGATACCAGATCAGATTCATCGCCGTGGCTTCGACCAGATGACCCTCGCTGTCGCAGAGCAGCCCTTCGGCAATGGCATCGTCCTGCCACTCCTGGCGCGCCAGCACGTTCTCCAGCCGCGCCAGATGCTTGATGCCGGCCAGCCGCGGCTGAATACCCAGGCGTAGTTCGCAGCATCGCACATCGACACCCTCGAACCAGCGCCGGGATGCAGGCTGGAAAGCCGACGCGGTCCAGCGCCAGCGCAACTCGGCGGAGCCGGGCGGACGATAACCGCGTCCGCCGCTGCCGCGGGTCACCATCAGCTTGAGTACGCGAAGCCCCGGGCCGCATTGCGCCGGCAACCGATCGAATGCCTCGAAGTCCGGCAACGGCAGCGAAAGCCGCTCGACGCCTTGTCGCAGCCGCGCCATGTGGTGCTCCCACAGCAACGGCTGCCCGTCTCGAACCAGGACGGTTTCGAATAGACCGTCGCCGTAGGCCAGTCCGCGGTCGTCGAACGGGAGCGCCGTGTCGCGCATCTCGATCAGACCTGGGTGAAGATCAGCGAACCATTGGTGCCGCCGAACCCGAAAGAGTTGGACAGCGCGGTGCGGATGGGCATGTCCCGCGCCGTGTGAGGCACATAATCCAGCACGCAATTCTCGTCGGGGTTATCCAGATTGATCGTCGGCGGCGCGACCTGATCGCGGATCGCCAGAACGCAGAAGATGGCCTCGACGGCACCGGCAGCGCCCAGCAGGTGGCCGATCATCGATTTGGTCGAACTGACCGCGACGCGACGAGCCGCATCCCCCATGACCCGCTCGACGGCACGGCTTTCCGCCACGTCCCCGGCCGATGTCGACGTACCGTGAGCGTTGATGTACTGGATATCGGAAGGATCGATGCCGGCATCACGAATCGCATTGGCCATCGAGGCTGCCGCGCCGTTGCCGTCCTCGGGAGGCGAAGTCATATGGAAAGCATCGTCGCTCATGCCGAAACCGGTCAGCTCCGCGTAGATGGTCGCACCACGGCGCTTGGCATGCTCGTACTCCTCGAGCACCATGACGCCGGCGCCGTCGGATAGCACGAAGCCGTCACGGTCGCGATCCCACGGGCGGCTGGCGGCCTGCGGATCGTCATTGCGCGTCGACAAAGCCCTCGCAGCGGAAAAGCCCCCAAGCCCCAGTGGCGTGGTGGCCATTTCGGCCCCACCGCAAAACATCACGTCGGCATCACCATAGGCGATCGTGCGCGCACTGTAGCCAATATTGTGCGTGCCGGTCGTACAGGCCGTAGTAATGGCGATATTCGGGCCTTTGAAACCATGCTGGATCGCCAGGCTGCCGGAGATCATGTTGATGATCGAACCCGGCACGAAGAACGGCGAAATACGACGCGGTCCGCCCTTCTTGAGCGAGTCGTGATTGCGCTCGATCATCGGCAACCCGCCGATGCCCGACCCGATCGCGACGCCGATACGATGCGCGTTCTCTTCGGTACACTCGATGCCCGAATTGCGCATCGCTTGCGTCGCGGCGGCAACGCCGTACTGGATGAACAAGTCCATCTTGCGAGCATCCTTGGGATTGAGATACTCGCCGATATCGAAATCCTTGATCGCACCGCCGAATCGCGTGTTGAAGCCCGCGATATCGAAACTGTCGATCGGCGCGATGCCACTCTTCCCTGAGAGGAGGCTCTTCCAGCTCTCCTCGACCGTGTTACCCACTGGCGTTACCAACCCCAGCCCGGTCACCACCACTCTTCTGCGCGGCATCGAATCTCCTCCGAACTTCCTGATGGCCATGGAAGGCACACCCGTGAATGGCAGCCTTGGCCATCACATCACGAGATCCCGACCTTCGCCTGGCCCGACTGGCGCAAATTATACCTGAACATCCCGGGAGATGGGCGCCACAAGCAGGGACTTTGACCTCTCTCTTCGAGCGTCAACATGATCCCGAGAAGCGGACCCTGAAATGCAGAAAGCCGCTCTCATGGAGAGCGGCTTTCCGAACATCGCGATTTCAGCCGGCCAGAACACTCCGCCATGGCGGAGTGCGCAAGGCTTACTGGTGAGCGACGATGTAGTCGATCGCTTCCTGAACGGTCGTGATCTTTTCAGCTTCTTCGTCGGGAATTTCGGTGTCGAATTCCTCTTCGAGCGCCATCACCAGTTCGACGGTATCCAGCGAATCCGCGCCGAGGTCTTCGGTGAAGGATGAGGAGTTCTGAATATCCTCTTCCTTGACGTTCAGGCGTTCGGCAACAACCTTCTTCACGCGCTCTTCGATGGTGCTCATTATGTCGTTACTCCTAGTGGTACGAATCCGCCAGCTAAAAAGCTGCGGGTAGTTTATAGACCGCCCCCAGACGACGCAACCCGCGTCGCGGAAGGATTACCGCATGTTCATACCGCCGTTGACCTGCAGCGTTTCGCCGGTAATATACCCGGCAGCATCGCTGGTGAGAAACCCAATGGCGGCAGCGATTTCCGCCGGCTGCCCCAGGCGCGCCAGCGGAATTTGTCCCAGAAGCGCTTCTCGCTGCGCTTCCGGCAAGGACTGGGTCATGTCCGTGTCGATAAAACCGGGCGCCACGGCATTGACCGTGATCGCACGGGAGGCGACCTCTCGAGCCAGGGCCCGGGTAAAACCTTCCATGCCCGCCTTGGCGGCAGCATAGTTGGCCTGTCCCAGATTGCCCATCATCGCGACGACGGAACTGACGTTGACGATACGACCGAAGCGCGCCCGCGTCATCCCCCTGAGACTCGCCTTGGAAACACGATAGACCGACTTCAGGTTGGTATCGAGCACCTCGTCCCACTCGTCTTCTTTCATGCGCATCAGCAGGTTATCCCGCGTGATGCCGGCATTGTTGACCAGAATGGTCGGTGCCCCGAAGGTTTCGGTGATGCGCTTGAACACGGCATCGATACTGGCCTGATCCGTCACGTCCAGCGCCAGACCCAACCCCTCGATATCTTGAGCCTTGAGATCCTCGTCAATCCTGGCGGCGCCACTTTCACTGGTCGCGGTGGCGACGACGATTCGCCCCTGCCGCCCCAGCTCGTGCGCGACCGCGCGCCCGATACCCCGGCTCGCTCCCGTGACCAGCGCGACTCTACGTTCGGTCATGATGTCATCCATCCTTTAAGGCTCTTGTACATCCAGCGCATCACGCGCCAGCTCCAGCGCCGCAGCCAAGGTGTCAGGGTCGTTGACTGCGAGCCCCTTGGCCTGACGCTGGATCCGCTTGTTCAGTCCGGTCAGAACCTTGCCCGGCCCGCATTCGATGAAGACCCCGGCGCCATCGTCGAACATGGCATTGACGCATTCGGTCCAGCGCACCGGGCGATAGAGCTGCTCGACCAGTCGCTGCTGGAGCACCTCTGTCGTCTCCGGCACTTGCGCATTGACGTTCTGATAGACGGCGTAACGCGGCAGCTTGAACTCCATCGTCGCCATCGCCTGGGCGACCTGCTCGGCCGCGGGCTGCATCAATGCACAATGGGATGGCACCGAAACCGGCAAGGGCAGCGCGCGCTTGGCACCCGCCTCCTGGCACAGCGCGATCGCCCGGTCGACAGCACCCTGATGCCCTGCGATAACGACCTGGCCAGGCGAGTTGTAATTCACCGCCGAAACCACTTCCGACTGCGCCGCATCACGACAGGCCGCTTCCACCGCCGTGTCGTCCAGACCCAGAATCGCGGCCATCGCGCCGACGCCGGCCGGCACCGCCTGCTGCATCGCCTCGCCACGCAAACGCACGAGACGCACGCCTTCGGCAAAGCCCAGGGCGCCGGAACAGACCATGGCGCTATACTCGCCCAGACTATGCCCAGCCATCATGCCGGGACGCGGCCCTTCGAGCTCCTGCCAGACGCGCCAGATCGCCACGCTGGCGGTCAGCAGCGCAGGTTGCGTACAAGCCGTCGCGTTGAGTTTTTCTTCTGGTCCTTCCTGAACGACATGCCAAAGATCATAGCCCAGCGCTTCCGATGCTTCATCGAATGTCGTGCGCACTACGCTGTAACGTTCGGCGAGTTCCCGCAGCATGCCGACCTGCTGGGAACCCTGCCCCGGAAAGACCAAAGCCAGTGATTGCGTCATCGCGCTCACCCTTGAAATGATGGA
Organism: Salinicola sp. 4072; assembly: GCF_036663415.1. Classification (NCBI taxonomy): domain Bacteria; kingdom Pseudomonadati; phylum Pseudomonadota; class Gammaproteobacteria; order Oceanospirillales; family Halomonadaceae; genus Salinicola; species Salinicola sp. 4072. The sequence goes on from NZ_JAXOVV010000006.1 coordinate 31,495, forward strand.
CCGTCGGAACTCGTCATATCGCGAGACCCGCTATCCACTCGACCGCTCGCAACGGTCGACGAGATAACAGGCGTCGCTACATCCTGAGACCATGCAGCGCGGAAATGCCCCGGAAGCCCGACCTCGACTTCTCGCATTGCCCGGTCGATGGCGAAAGCAAAAGCCTGGGCGCTGGCGTTACCGTGGCTTTTGACCACGATGCGATTCAGGCCAAGCAGGCTGGCGCCGTTATGCCGCACCGGATCCAGCTGCGCCTTGAGCCGCATCAGCGTCGGCCTTGCCAGTGCCGTGACCAGCCGCGTCGACCAGTGGGACTCGAAGGTTTCCTGCAGACGCTTGAGCAGCATCTGGGCGACCCCCTCGCTCGCCTTGAGCACGGCGTTTCCCACGAAGCCGTCGCAAACCACCACGTCGGCCTGGCCGGAAAAGATGGCATCGCCTTCGAGGTATCCGATGTACTCGAAGTCGCTGCCACCGCGAGCTCTCAGCAGCGCATCGGCCTCGCGCACGCGGGCCACCCCCTTGCTCGCTTCGACGCCAATGTTCAGCAGTGCCACCCTGGGCACTGCGATGCCGTCCACGACACGCGCCATCAGCGCCCCCATATGGGCAAAGTCGAACAGATGACGAGCATGGACATCGACACTGGCGCCCAGGTCCAGCAGATAGCAGCGCCCACCCTTTCGGGTCGGCACCGCCGTACTGATGGCAGGTCGCGAAATGCCAGGAACCGTCCCCAGCTCGCGCCGCGCCAGCGCGACCAGCGCGCCGGTATTGCCACAGGTAATGCCGGCATCGGCTTCGTGTTCACGCACGGCTGCCAGCATGCCGTACAAGCTGGTGGCGGAAGGGTCGTCGAACACATCCATCGGAGGCGTGGACTGCAGCACCACACGCGGTGCATCCACCAGCCTGACGCGTTTGGCGAGGGATGGCTCCCCCGAGGCCTTGGCCAGCTCCGCCACCAGAGCGCAAAGCTCTGCCCGCGGACCAAACACCGAAGGTTCGAGATCAGGGTGGCGCGCCAGCGCCAGAAACAGACCACCAATAGTGGCGCGGGGACCGAAGTCCCCGCCCATGGCATCAATGGCGATGCGCATTGCCTAGCGAAACGCTCAAAGTCTCGTTAAACGTCGACGACCTTGCGACCACGATAGTAGCCGTCCGGCGCAACGTGATGACGACGATGCGTGGTGCCGGTTTCCTGATCCTGGGACAAAGCCGGAGAAGTCAGGGCATCGTGTGCACGACGCATGCCACGCTTGGAACGAGTTTTACGGTTTTGTTGAACGGCCATGATATGACTCCAACGTCAATGTCTTTCAGATTCAGAATTTTCCCTTCAACGACTTCAGGACGTCAAAGGGGCTGTCAGGGCGGGAGACCTCTTCAACCGGGGCATCACCGCTGCTCATTTGCTCACGAGAAATCGCACAATCCGCTTCATCGTGATAGACCACTTGGGGCAGGCTGAGAATCAACTCGTCCTCGACCGCCCCCAGCAGGTCAAGCTGTTCATCGTCGACCAGAACCGGCTCGTAGTCACTGGGCACCTCCGCCGCCAACGCATCGTCACTGACGATAGCCAGCTTGAAGTGGCTCGCGACAGATACCGCCATGGGCTGCAGGCAGCGCCGACACGGCACCATGAGATCCGCTTCCAACTCGCCGTCGATGAGATGACGCCGCTGTGTGTCAACGTCGAACTGCAGCCTGACGCTAGCGCTGCCTTGCTGCGGCCCGATCTCATCCTGCAGGCGCACCAGTTTCTCGAGGTCAACGAGGCCCTCGATCATTTCTTGGTTTGCCGCTGCCCGATAGGGTTCGACGGTCGGTGGAAGTCGTCTGGTCAACATAGGCGCGACATAATAGGGACTCACCGTGCCCCTGTCAAAGCACATGAAGCACGCTATCCTGTTGCCGGAAACGCGTCGGCTACGGGTCTCGGGCCAGGAACCCGGCGCGACACCTATCCGACTCCAAAGAGGAAGCCCATGTCTCGCCTGGTACTCGCCTCCAGCTCTCGCTACCGCCGCCAGTTACTGGATCGGCTCGATCTCTCCTACCAATGGGCCGCACCGGATATCGACGAAGCCCGGCGCGCCGACGAGAATGCCGTCACCCTGGCGCACCGCCTGGCGCTGTCCAAGGCGCAGGCGATCGCCGCCGACTATCCCGATCACCTGATCATCGGCTCCGACCAGCTGGCGCTGTTCGAAGGAGACATGCTGGGAAAGCCCGGCGACTTCGATACGGCTTGCGCCAATTTGCGCCGGTTTTCGGGCCATCAGGTCAGCTTCATGACTGGTCTCGCCCTGATCGACACCGGTGCCGGGCGTCATCGTGTCGTGCATGACACCTACCATGTCTGGTTCCGAAACCTGAGTGACGAGGAGATCGAAAACTACGTCTCTCGCGATCAGCCTTACGACAGCTCGGGCAGCTTCCGCATGGAAGGCCTCGGCATCGCACTGTTCGAACGCTTCGAAGGCAACGACCCCAATACCTTGATCGGCCTGCCTCTCATCAAGCTCTGCGAGCTCCTGAGAGAGGCAGGATTGAACCCCCTGGCGGGTCAGGGCAACTGATAGCGTACGGGCGAGGCGCCGTTGCTCAGCCCCAGCCAGTGAGCGGCAGCGCTGGTCAGCTTGTCGGAGACCAGCGCCCAGGGGTCCAGCGACGGCGTGTAGTCCTTCAGACTCACCTCGCCCAGGCGTATGCGAGACAGCTGCTCGAGGTTGCCGATGTCATCGACCAACCCTAGGGTTCTTGCCTGCTCGCCGGTCCATATCAGGCCGGAGAAGAGCGCGGGATCGTCGCTCAGGCGGTCGCCGCGCCCGGCCTTGACCGCGTCGATGAACTGCTGATGCGTGGTGTTCAATACCGATTGCCAGAAGTCGCGCTGCGCCGGTGAAATCTCGGAGAACGGATCCATGAAGGCCTTGTTCTCACCGGCGGTAAAGACCCGCCGCTCGACGCCCACCTTGTCGATCGCTTCCTGAAGGCCGAATCCGGCACTGATAACGCCGATGGAGCCGACCAGACTGGCTGGCGACGCGTAGATGCGATCCGCCGCCGAGGCCATGTAGTAGGCACCGCTGGCACCGATATCCTCGATCACTGCCAGAATCGGCTTATCGCCCTGCCCCTGGAGATAGCGAATCTCGTCGTAAACCCGTTGCGACTGGACCGGGCTGCCGCCGGGGCTATTGACATGCAGCACGACGGCATCGGCGTCCGAGGCGCGCCAGGCCTGCTGCAATCCTTCGATGATGCGCTCCGCGCTGGCCTGGCCGTTGGCATCGATGGGCCCGCTGACCTCAACGATGCCAAGATGGCGACGGCTGGCAGACGCCCCCTCCCCCTGCGCCAGGAACATGGCATAGGCGCTCAGACAGAGGCTCGCGATCACGATCAGCGCGAACAACAGGCGAAAGAAGATCTTCCAGCGTCGTGATTGCCGCTGCTCTTTCAGGACGCCGCCGATCCAGCGGTCCATCATTTGCACTTCGGCCAATCGCACCGAGTCGGCATCGGCCGGCTCGTCACCGCGGGAAGAGGCTGCCGCCCGGCGTCGCTCGACCTCCTCCCGGCTCAGTTCCGGCCCCTGTGTCCAGTCATCCCGCCGTTCGTCGCTCATCTACCCTCTCCTTGCTGAATACCACCACGCATGGACCATCCGGACACGCGGGAGCCATCCGGTATCCCGTCATGCCGGCGGAATTAAGCATCGTTTCGACGCCGACAACGACGTTCTCAAGCCAGCAGCCACTCGACGACCGATGAAAAGTCGTCGGCAACGAATTGCGGCTCGCTACGCAACAAGCGCTGACGCTCGTGAACGCCGTAGGTCACCGCGACGCGATCCATGCCGATGGCCCTGGCCATCTCCAGATCATATTCGGTATCCCCGACCATGACCGCCTCCGCCACCGGCACGCCACACTCGGCCACCAGCTCTTCCAGCATCAAAGGATGCGGCTTGGAGCGGGTAAGATCGGCGGTGCGACTGGCAACGAACCAGCTACCGCAGGATTCGTGGCCGAAGACACGGTCGAGCCCACGACGACTTTTTCCGGTCGCCACCGCCAGCCGGCATTCAGCATCACCCCGCAAGCGCCGGATACCCTCGGTCACGCCGGGAAAAAACGGCGTCGGTATTCGATCGACGGCCCGGAACTGATGCCCATAGGCTTCGCGCAAACGATCCTGCTCCTGAAGCGTCACGTCCGGAAACAGTACGGCGACCGCTTCGGGCAGTCCTAGCCCGATAATGTCGCGAACGGCAGCGTCATCCGGCACCGGCCATTGCAGCTCACGCGCAGCGGCCTGCATGCAGGCGACGATACGCGCCGCGGAGTCCATCAGCGTGCCATCCCAGTCGAAGATGACCAGCGAATAGCGACAGCGCCGAACTGCCTGGCCCGGCAGCGCTTCGACCGCGCTCGTCTCAACCGCCATGACGGGCACGCTCCAGTACCTTTTCCAACCCCGGTTCCAGCGGCGCTCTCGCTTGTACCGGGCGCCCGGTCTTGGGGTCGGGGAAGGTCAGCGTCAGCGCATGGAGGAACAGCCGATCCAGGCGCAGGGAGCGTGCAAGGTAGGCTCCCTCGGCGCTGCCGTACTTGTCGTCCCCTAGCAGCGGGTGACCGGCATGAGCGGCATGAACACGAATCTGGTGAGTACGACCAGTGACCGGCTCCGCCTCGACCAGCGTGACCTTCGGGAACGTTTCCCGCACGGCGAAGCGCGTCCGCGACACCTTGCCGCCGTCATCCACCCGCACTCGTCGCTCGCCGTTACCGGCGTCATAGCGCTCCAGCCGCGCACTGACGTAATCGCGGCGCGCCGGCCAGCGCCCCTGAACCAGCGCCAGATAGCCCTTCTCCATGCGGCGCTCGCGCAGCGCGGTGTTGAGAGACAGCAGCGATTCACGGTTCTTGGCCAGCAGCAGACAGCCCGAGGTATCACGGTCGAGCCGATGAACGAGCTCGAGAAAATCCAGGTCTTCGCGCACCTGGCGCAGCGCCTCGATCAATCCGATCTTGACCCCGCTCCCTCCATGTACCGCCAGCCCGGAAGGCTTGTTGATCACCAGCCAGTCCGGGCCTTCGATGACGACACTGCCGGCCAGCAGGTTACGCAGGCTTTCGCTGGCCTCCTTGACGGCGCTTTCCGGCGCCAGCCTCAACGGCGGCACGCGAACCATGTCGCCGGCCTGGACGCGATAATCCGCCTTGATGCGCTTCTTGTTGACGCGCACCTCGCCCTTACGAACGATGCGGTAGATCAACGATTTCGGCGCCCCCTTGAGCCGCGTACGCAAGAAATTGTCGATTCGCTGCCCATGCTGCGACTCGCTGACCTCGATGAACTGAACTTCCTGGCCTTCGGCCATGCTTGACTCCCCTCGACGGCGCTCCGTGGCGACACCCGCGCGCCGCCGGGCGCCATTCTAACGCACCGCGCCCGCAGCGCGAGCTCAATTGCCGCTACCTCGGCATTACTGTTATATTGCGAGCTCACTCGGTGGGCGCTATGCCCATTCAGGCGCCAGCCACTGAATACGCTGGCCGAAGTGAAAAAATGTCTCGATCTTCCAGAGAGTTAACGAAGCCTACCGCTCACGGCTGCTGGAATGATCAAAACACGTTTGGAACGCCAGACCCCGACTCGACGGCGCGACTGACAGTCTCAGTTCGCCAGACTCGCGGGAAAATCCACAGGTACCAGTGGAAGGCGTCGCCGAACCGAACAATGCCAAGTGATATGAACGGCAGTCTGCAGGACCGGATGCGCCAACGAAAAAGCGCACCGTGACATGTCCTGCCACCGTTTCGTACTCGACCCATGTTCGTGTAGCACCCGATAAAAGCAGGTAACGACAGCAAAGATGTAATGGCAATGAGCAGGCACGTTACTGGGCTCGACGAGCGTCGATCCGAACTCGCATCGATGGGCATTTCGTGCCACGTGACAAGCGATTTTCGGACCTCCTCCTCGAGTCCCTGACGCGGGTTTCGCACGTATTACACGTTGAACTCGTTCTGACACACGCCGCGCTTGTTTGCCCTGCCGGGTCGCTTCACCCATGTGCGCGAGCACAGCACGACCGCTAGCGGTTCGTCGTCGCCGATTGCAGCACGCCTTCCACCGGCACGCTCAATTAGCGAGACCGTATGAAAAGAATGCTCATCAACGCGACACAGCCCGAAGAGCTGCGCGTCGCGCTCGTCGATGGACAACGCCTTTACGACCTGGACATCGAATCCGGTGCCCGGGAGCAGAAGAAAGCCAATATCTATCGGGGCAAGATCACCCGCCTCGAGCCCAGTCTCGAAGCGGCCTTCGTCGATTTCGGCGCAGAGCGCCACGGCTTCCTGCCGCTCAAGGAGATCTCTCGCGAGTATTTCTCCAAGGAGCCGTCAGGCCGGCCGAACATCAAGGAAGTCCTGAAGGAAGGCCAGGAAGTCATCGTCCAGGTCGACAAGGAAGAGCGCGGCAACAAGGGCGCGGCGTTGACGACCTTCGTCAGCCTGGCCGGTCGCTTTCTGGTACTGATGCCCAACAACCCTCGCGCCGGCGGCATCTCCCGTCGCATCGAGGGTGAAGAGCGCAGCCAGCTCAAGGAGGCCATGGGCCAGCTGACGCTTCCCGACAAGATGGGCGTCATCGTTCGCACCGCGGGCATCGGCCGCTCGCCGGAAGAGCTTCAGTGGGACCTCGACTACCTGGCGCAGGTGTGGGACGCCATCACGACCGAAGCGGTCAAGCGGCCGGCCCCCTTCCTGATCTACCGCGAGTCGAACGTCATCATTCGCGCCATGCGCGACTACCTGCGCCAGGATATCGGCGAGGTGCTGATCGACAGCAAGGATGTCCACGAGGAAGCCCTCAGCTTCATTCGCCAAGTCATGCCGTCCTACCAGCAGAAGATCAAGTTCTACACCGACGACGTACCGCTGTTCTCGCGCTTCCAGATCGAATCCCAGATCGAGACGGCCTATCAGCGTGAGGTCAAACTGCCCTCCGGCGGCTCGGTCGTCATCGATCATACCGAAGCGCTGGTTTCCATCGACATCAACTCGGCACGCGCCACTCGCGGCGCCGATATCGAAGAGACCGCCCTGCAGACCAACCTGGAAGCGTCCGACGAGATCGCCCGTCAACTGCGTCTGCGGGATATCGGCGGCCTGGTCGTCATCGACTTCATCGACATGTCGCCCGCGCGCAATCAGCGCGAAGTCGAGAATCGTGTGCGTGATGCACTCAAGCTCGACCGCGCACGCGTCCAGATAGGCCGTATCTCGCGCTTCGGCCTGATGGAAATGTCGCGTCAGCGTCTGCGCCCCTCTCTCGGCGAGACCAGCGGCGTCGTCTGCCCCCGCTGCGATGGTCAGGGCACCATCCGCGACGTACGTTCCATTGCGCTGTCGATCCTGCGTCTGATCGAAGAAGAGGCAATGAAGGAGCGCAGCGCCCAGATTCGCGCCATCCTGCCGGTACCCGTGGCGACCTATCTGCTCAACGAGAAGCGCAACGTGCTCTCCGACATCGAGCGCCGCCAGGACGTCAAGGTTCTGCTGCTGCCGAATCCGGAAATGGATACGCCGCACTACGAAGTTCAGCGTTTCCGTGATGACCATGTCTCCGAAGACGGTGACGACATCAAGTCGAGCTTCGAGCTTTCCGTCGACAGCGAACTGCTCAAGGAGCCGGAGACGACGCTCGCCAAGCCGATTCAGCGCACTCAGGCCGCCGTGCAGACCGTTCAGCACACGGCACCTGCCCCGGATTCACTCCACCAGGAGCCGGAGCCGACCCAGCAGGCACCCAGCGTACCCAGTGCACCGACGCCGTCCCCCGCGACTTCTCAGCAGGGCCAGAGTTCTGGCGGCCTGCTGCAGCTCTTCCGAGGTCTGTTCGGACGTCATCGAGCCGATGAGGAAGTTTCGAAGCCGAACGGCACAGCCAGCCAGCGAGGCCAAAGCGCCAATAGCGGCGACCAATCGACGAGCACGCCCCGTGGCGGCGCCAGCGGCAACAATAATGGCGCGGGCAATTCACGCCCATCGCGCTCGCCCTCACCGAAAAACGATCGTGACGGCGGCGCCAAGCGCAACGACGGCAATGCCAAATCCGCCGACAACGCTCGCAGCGACAGCAATTCCCGGAACGACGGCAACGGTCGCAACGACAACGGCAACCGTCAGGGCAATAATCGTCGGCGCCGCGGTCAGGACGACCGTCAGGGTCAGCACCGTCAGCCGCGCCAGGATAATCGACAGGAGAGCCGCCCGGACAACCGCGGTAGCGACAAGGTCGAAAAAGCCGACAAGGCCGAACAAGCCGACAAGACCGCTAACGATCGGCGTAACGACACCTCGAAGCCCGAGAGCAACAAACCGTCCAGCGACATCAAGCCTTCGCGCACCGAGACACGCGAGACGGCACCAGTCGCCGCGACGGAGGCCGTCGACAGCAAGCCGAAGCGCACGCGCAACAATCCGCGCAATCGCTCGCGCAAGCATGCGCTGAATCCGGCGGCGGTCGAAGAGCAGCAGCGTCTGCAGGCCGAGGCGCCGACGGATACCAGCGCGACCGAGGCAGCGGCACCGACCACAGCCGCCGACGCGGTCGAAGCCAAGTCCAAGGCAGTCGAAGCGAAGGCAACTGACGAAGCGAAGGCGACTGACGAAGCGAAGGCGACTGCTGAGCCCAAGGCAACCGGCGAAGCCAAGGCGACCGACAAGGCGGAGACGGCTGCTGAGGCCAAGGCGACCGACGAGGCGAAGACGAACGCCGAGACTCAGGCCTCCACGGCACGGCAGTCGTCGACCCAGGACGACAAACCCACGGCCACGCCTGCGGCTCCCAAGGCAGATACGAAGGCGGATACGAAGCCTGTTGAGCAGCCGGCCGCTGCCGAAAAGCCACAGGCTGACCAGACCGCCGCGGCGCCGAGCAAGACTGCCCAGCGACAGGAAGCAGCTGCCGACAAGGCGGACGCCACCCCGACCGTCAGCCAGCCGACGAGCGCAGCTGCCGATGTTGTCGAGACGACGGCGGAATCCGCCGAGCGCCCCGCAAAAACGTCAGCCACTTCGCCGAGCGACGATAAACCCGATGTCGCGACCAGGACGACCGCTGACGACGTCAAAGCCGAAGCGCCCCGCCAGGAGGCTACGGCGGCACAAGCGAGCGAATCCTCTTCGTCGGAGACGACAGCCGAGCCCAAGCCCGTACAGTCTCGTGAAGAGCCGTCTCGTGAAGAGCCGTCTCGCGAAAAATCGCCTCGTCAGAAGCGTGACCGCACGCCGCAGCCGGAAAAGGCGGCATCCACGGCCGCTGACAGCGTATCGAACGCCGACGTACCGGCGGCCGCCGCTGAAGGCGCGATTCCTGGCGAGACGAACGAGCCGGTTGCGGAGTCGAAGTCAGCGGCCGAGCGCGAAGCTGGCGTAGAAAAGGCCCAGGAAGCGCCAGCAACGCCGGTTGCAGGCACGACCATGCTGTCTGCCGTGCCGGCTTCATCCGAGGCCCAGGAGCAGGCACCGGCTTCCGCGACCGCCAGCGCCGCAGCGCCCGAGCCGGCGACACCGGACACGGCGCCCAGCCAGGCCGAAGCCGGCGATCATCAGGCAGCAGCTGCGACATCCGACAACGCTGAATCCAGCGAGCCGGCATCGACAGCCAGAACGCCGAGTGCCGACGCTTCCGGCGAAGAGAGCAGCAGCGAGCCACGCCGGCCGCGTCGTCGTCGGGCCCACAACGACCCGCGCGAAAAGCGTCGTCGCGAGTCCGGCCAGAACGATAGCTGATCGTCAACGACAGCTGCCGTAGAAAGCGAAAAGCCCAGACAATATTGTCTGGGCTTTTTCTTGGCCGCTCGCCAGCGCCTGTCTCGAGGGCCTAACGTCTTCCCGAAGGCCTAACGTCTTGTCTCGAGGACGTTATCTCTCTCGGCCATTACGCTCTGTCATCACCCCCGCTAACCGATCGACCGCGCCCCGACCCAGCGCGGCTCACGCTCCAGCGTCACCTCGAATCGGGCATGAACGGTCTCGACGATCTGGTCGGCAAAGGCCAACAGCCCTTCCAGCGTCCCGCCTCCGAAATGAACCAGTACCAGAGCCTGGCGATCATGAACGCCAAAACTGCCTTGTCGATACCCTTTCAATCCACACTGATCGATCAGCCAACCCGCGGCCAGCTTCACCCGCCCATCCGGCTGCGGATAGTGCGGCATCGACGGCATCTGTGACAACAGGTGAGAAGCCTGAATCCCGGAGACGAACGGGTTCTTGAAAAAGCTGCCGGCGTTGGGCGTATGTGCCGGATCGGGCAGCTTCTCACGGCGTATGGCACAGACAGCCGCGAAGACATCCCGTGCGCTTGCAGGCGCGGCCACATGCTCACTCAGCGCACCGTAATCGAGCTTGGGCGCGGGGCGCGAGGAGAGCGTCAGGCCAAGCCGGGTAATGACGACCTGATTCGCCAGCTCGCGCTTGAACACACTATCGCGATAGCCCAGCTCGCAAGCCTCGCGTTCCAGGCGATGCCGCCTACCGTCCCGCCGGTCCACGAGCTCGACCCAATCCAGCACGTCGGCGATCTCGACACCGTACGCGCCGATATTCTGGATCGGCGCGGCGCCGGCCAATCCGGGAATCAAGGCGAGATTCTCGATCCCCCATAGCTCACGCTCGACACAGGATTCGACCAGCGCGTGCCAGCCGACCCCAGCGCCCACTTCGACATGAACCGCATTGCCGCGACCCGGCGCGAACGATACGCCTTCGAGATCCGCACACAGCGTGAGCCCTTCGATCCGACGTGGCAACAGCACATTGCTGCCGCCGCCCAGCACCGTCATCTCCCAGCCGTGCTCGTTGGCCAGTTGCAGCCCTTGAACGACCTCACCTTCGGTCCGGGCGCGCCAGAAACGCGCTGCCCGGCTGGGTAGCGCCAGCGTATTGGCGTCGGAAAGATCATGATCGACCTCCAGATCGTCAACCTCGCCTTCCCGCATCAGAGGATACCCAGCCGCTGACGCAACGATGCCACGACGCCTTCCACAGCGTCTTCCAGCTGATCCAGCACCTGCTGAAACCCGGCTTCGCCGCCGAAATAGGGGTCCGGCACGTCCTCGTCGAGCTGCCCGGCATAATTCAGCAAGCGCGATACGCGAGCACGGCTGTCAGCCGGCTGCAGCGCGAGCGTGCGCTCGAGATTGTCGCTGTCCATCACCAGGATCTCCTCGAACCGCTCGAAGTCCTCGACGGTCAACTGCCGCCCGCGCAATTCACCGAGGTCGATGCCTCGATCGGTGGCGGCCCGAAGCGCACGCGGGTCCGGCGGCTGGCCCACGTGCCAGGCGCCGGTACCACAGGAGTCCACCGCCACGCGATCCGCCATGCCTTCTTCCTCCAGGCGCTTCCTCAGCATGCCTTCGGCCGTCGGTGAACGGCAGATATTGCCCATGCAGACGAACAGGATTCGCCATTCGGGACGCGAATCGCTCATGCCTCGCTCCGCTTCTCGTCACTACGTTGTGCAAAATACTGACGCACGCGCTCCAAGTCTTCCTGCGTGTCGACACCGCCGGGCAGCGACGACGTGACCGTTGCCACCTGAATGAGATGACCGTGCTGCAGCGCTCTCAACTGCTCGAGCTGCTCGAGCTGCTCCAGCGGCGCCGGCTGCCAATTGACATACTCGGCCAAAAATCCGGCGCGATAGGCGTAAAGACCGATATGGCGCAACCAGGCATCCGTCTCCAGCAGCGTCGGCGGCTGCGTCTTCCAGGCGTTGCGATCCCAGGGAATCGGCGCCCTCGAGAAATAGAGCGCCCGCCCCGTCAGATCGGTGACGACCTTGACCACGTTGGGATTGAACAGCGTATCCACGTCATGGATCGGCTCGGCCAGCGTCGATACGGACGCCCGGTCGTCCGCCGCGAGCCGCGTGGCGACACGGTCGATTGCGCTGGCTGGCAGCAGCGGCTCGTCACCCTGCACATTGACGACGATGGTCTCGTCGGGCAATTGCAGCCTGGCGGCCACTTCTGCCAGGCGATCGGTGCCCGAAGGGTGGTCGTCGCGAGTCATCACCACCTCGGCGCCGAATGCCTGCACGGTCTGCTCGATGCGGGCGTCGTCGGTGGCGATCACGACGCGCGAGGCACCGCTGTCATTGGCTCTCATCCACACGTGCTGGATCATGGGCAAGCCGTCGATGTCCATCAGCGGTTTGCCCGGAAGGCGGCTGGAGCCGTACCGAGCCGGAATCACCACCACGAAATCATTCATGGTGCTGGCGCTGCCTTGCCGAGCTTCTCCTCGGTCGACATCACACGGGCTTCATTTTCCAGCATCACCGGGATCCCATCTCGAATCGGATAGGCCAGCCCGCTGACCGAACTCTTGAGCTCCTGACGCTCGCGATCGTACGTCAGTTCACTATGGCTGACCGGACAGATCAGCATTGCCATCAATTCCTTATCCATGATTCTTCCTTATCAACGATGCCTGTGTACGCCACCACGAGCCAGACGAAACCGACTCGTGGAAATCTGCCACCATGATCGCGCCATCGGCGCCTGCATGCCAGAGGGGCCTATATGCCAGAGGAGTCTGTTTGTCAAAGTGACCTAGGTATCAGGGTGGCCTGAATGCCAGAGCGGCCTGGATGTCAGAGATAGAAAAAGCATCTAGGATCGCGCCCAACCCTCGGCTCGCTCGGCCCACCATTCGGTGAAGGCCGGTTCGGGTGCTGCCTCGACGTCCAGCACCCAGCAACGATCGTCGGCGAAGCCGGCACATTTGACCGCATCCTTCGCGGTCATGACCACGACGCTCGGGGCAGCGGGCAAATCGGCAGCGGAGAACTGGTGATGATCGCCGAACGCGATTCCTTCATGAGGCACGCCCAGTGCCCCGAGCGTGTCGAAGAACCGTCGCGGATGCCCGATCCCCGCCAGGGCCGCAACGGGACGATCGAGCCCGAACGGCGGCTGCTCGACCGGATAGCGCTCGCCGCTGGTCAGGTGACGCCATGCCGTCGGCACGAGCGTCATCGAAAAGCGCGGGACGCCTTCGCCGTCGGTGTTGGCAAGCGATGCCGTACCGCCATTGCCGATCAGCGCGTCGACGTCTGCCAGGCGCTGCAGCGGTTCCCGCAGGGGGCCTCGTGGCAGACAGTGGCGATTGCCGAACCCTCGCACGCCATCGACGACGACCAGCTCCAGCGATCGCCCCAGGGCGTAATGCTGCAGACCATCGTCAGCGATCAGAATGTTGCAACGGGAATGTTCAATGAGCCAGCGTGCCGCCCGCGGCCGATCGGGATCGACAGCCACCGGCGCGCCGGTCTGCTGCGCCAGCATCAACGGCTCGTCACCGCTCTGCGCCACGGGCGTCTGGCCCGTCACCGCCAGCGGGTACGATGAGGCCTTGCCGCCGTAACCCCGGGAGACGATGCCCGGCCGCCAGCCATTGTCCGTCAGCCAGCGCACCAGCCAGGCAACCAGCGGCGATTTGCCGGTGCCTCCCACCGACAGATTGCCCACGACGACCACCGGGACCGACGGTTGCCAGATCTCGCGGCGACCGTCGCGGTAGGCCTCGCGGCGACGCACCACGGCCTGGCGGTAAAGCGCTTCCAGCGGCGCCAGCAGCGTCAGCCACCGCGATCCGCGATACCAGGCGCGCTCGATCGGCGTCACGCCTCCTCCTGGAACTGCAGCTGATAAAGGGAGGCGTAGGCGCCACCCTTTTCCAGCAGCTCGGCGTGGGTGCCGCTCTCGATGAGATTGCCCTGATCCATCACCGCGATGCGATCGGCGCGCTCGATGGTCGATAGGCGGTGGGCGATGACGAACGTGGTGCGATCACGGCAGACGACTTCCAGCGCCCGCTGGATGTAGCGCTCGGATTCGGTATCCAGCGCCGAGGTCGCCTCGTCCAGAATCAGTACCGGCGCATCCTTGAAGATGGCTCGCGCGATCGCCAGGCGCTGGCGCTGGCCGCCGGAAAGCATGACCCCGTTATCGCCGACCAGCGTGTCGTACCCTTTCGGCAGTTGTTCGATGAACTCGTGCGCGTAGGCGGCTCTTGCCGCGGACTCGACCTGCTCGCGGCTGGCGTCAGGCACGCCGTAGGCGATGTTGTCGGCGATCGTGGTGTTGAACAACGTCACCTGCTGGGAGACCAGCCCGATCTGCTGGCGCAGCGGCGACAGCTGGTACTCCTGGATATCGATGTCATCGATCAGAATGCGCCCGGCGGTCGGCCGGTAGAACCGCGGCAGCAACCCCATCAGCGTCGACTTGCCGCTTCCCGAACGCCCCACGATCGCGACCATCTGGCCCGCGGGCACGTCCAGATCGATGCCCTTGAGCACTTCCGGCTGGTCTTCGTCATAGGCGAAGCGCACACCTTCAAAGCGCACGCGCCCTTCCAGGCGAGTCGGCAGGTACTCACCCTCGTCTTTCTCCGTCGGCCGACTCAGCAGGCCAAAAAGCTCCTGCGAAGCCGAGAGCCCTTTCTGGATGATGCTGTTGACGTCGGTCAGCGACCGGATGGGCTTGGCCATCAGGGACGCGGCGGTAATGAAGGCGACGAACTCTCCCGGCGTCATCGCATTCATCAGCTCCGGCGCCATCGCCAGCCACACGAGCCCCGCCAGCGCCAGCGCCACCAGCAGTTGGATGACCGGCGTGCTGGTCGCCTTGGTCATCGCTTCCTTGATGCTCTGCTCGCGGTTGTAGTTGCTCGCAGCTTCGAAACGGCGTTTCTCGTACTCTTCCGCCCCGTGCGTGCGCACCACGCGATAACCGGTCAGCGCCTCGGAGGCGACGTGCGTCACATCACCCATGGAATTCTGGATGCGCCGCGAGATCTTGCGGAAGCGCTTGCTGGTGTAGCGCACCACGAGCCCGATCAGCGGCGTGACGCCCATGAAAATCAGCGTCAGCAACCAGTTGGTCCAGAACAGGTAGCCGATCAGACCGATCACGAACAGGCCTTCCCGCAGGATGATCGTGATCGCGTTGGTGGCCGCCCCTGTCACCTGCTCGACGTGATAGGTCACCCGCGAGATGAGATGACCGCTGGAGTGCATGTCGAAGAAGCGACCGGGCAGGTGCAGCATGTGGTTGAAGACGTCGCAGCGCAGTTTGTGCACCACGTTACGCGCCACGTTGCTCATGAAGTAGGTGCCCAGGAAGGTACCGATGCCGCGGGTCGCGAACATCCCGATCACGAACAGTGGCAGAAAGTAGCGAAAGGCGGCATCCGGCTGCTGAATCCCGTCGATCAGCCGCTTCATCATCTCCGCCAGTGCCGTGCTCGAGGCGGCATAGATGGCATAACCGACCACGGCGAGGGCGAAGGAACGCCATTCCACGCGGACGTATTCTAGGAGACGTCGATAGAGTGCCCAACTGGAAGCTTGTGACACGGTAACTCCGTTCGACTGGAAAAAGGTCAGGCTCCCGACGCCGCGCATACCGACCGGGCAGAACGCCGGGTGGACGGATTCCTGCGACGGCTTATTCGGCCGTTAGAGCCCGTTCACGACCTCGCGAGCCAGAACCAAACCAGGAGAAAACGCTTGAGGAAAAGACCGGGCTCGCGCACAAGTTTGCGTAAGCTTGAATGAGTCTTCCGAAGTCGTTTTCAGCGGCGCCTGGCCGACGCGAAGCAGATGGTGAACAGGCTTTCACGCAACTCGGGGGCATTCAGGGGCTGGATTCTACCCCATCATCCGCGCCGTCGACAGCCGACCGGCGCGACCAGCCCGGATATCGTTGTGCGTGGACGGTGACGCTGGCCGGAGTCAGGACAACGCGGACGGCGCCATCGTAGGCGGTGTTCCAGACTCGGCTGCCGACGTCGACGAACCGCTGGACGACCGAGGGCGCCGGATGACCGAACGGATTGCCGCGGCCGCTGCTGAAGATAACCTCGGCAGGCCGCGTCGCCACCACCAACGCTTGCGACGAACTGGTGGCACTACCGTGATGGCCGGCCACCAGTACATCGAGTGGGCGCGATCCCGCTGGCCCGCTCTCCAATGCCTCGATGAACCCGCGCTCCCGCTCCATGCCGGCGTCACCGGTGATCAGTACTCGGCGTGCTCCCAGGGTGACCAGCAGTACGCAGGAACGGTCGTTGGCATTCGAGGCAATATCGCCGGCAGGCGGGGACAGGAACCGCCAGGAGGTTCCATCGTCCCGCCAGCCGCCGCCCGCCTCGCAAGGCCGCGATGGCAATGGCAGATCGTTGCCACGTGGCGCCCACCAGCGCTCGACGCGATGATCCTGGCGCAGCGCGGCGATGCCGCCCGAATGATCGTTGTCGCTATGCGTGACGATGACATCGTCGAAACGTTGTCCGGCAGGCCACAGCAGGCTCGCCGGCATGAAACCCGACCCGAAGCGCGGCCCGGTATCGACCAGCACGCGCCGGTCACGGGTCTTCAGTTCGACCAGTTGCCCCTGGCCGACATCATAGACCGTGACCATCAACTCTCCCCGATCCAGGCTGGGCGGCCGAAGCAGCAGTACCAGAATCAGCAGCGACGGACAGGCCCACGCTCGCGTCATGCGAGTCACGCCCGGCAGCAACCAGAGCAGCCCCCACAGCAGCAGCGCGACGGCGACCGGCCAGCACCACCAGGGGCTCGGCGTCCAGAGCGGCAGACTGTCGGCGGCCTGCGCGAGGAGATCGGCCAATCCATTGGCCAGCTGATCGAAGGGCCACCATGCCCAGCTGGCCAACGGTGGCCAGATCGCGAACAGCCAGCCGACGAATCCGAGAGGCACCATCAGACTGCTCACGAGCGGAACCGCGACCAGGTTGATCAACGGCGCCAGCGGCGACAATCGTCCGAAGGCGAGTAATACCGACGCTGCCATGATCGGGGCCAGCAACCACTGACTGCGCAGCAGCGCGAGGCACCACCCTCGCCCTCCTGAAGGTCGAGGCCGACCCGACCAGGCGAGGATCAGCACGGCAACCGCCGCGAAGGACAGCCAGAGTCCGGGGCGCCACGGCGCCAGCGGGTCGGTGACCACCACGAGTCCCAGCGCCAGCCACCAGGCCTGCCACCAGCCGGGCGCATGACGACCGCTCGCCGCCCACAGACCGATCGCCGCCATGATCGCCGCCCGTACCGCCGGTGGCCCGAAACCCGCCAATCCCGCATAGGCGAAGGCTGCCAGCCCGGCTCCCAGCCACGGCCAGGCCGTCATCCGCCAGGACAACGGCTGCAAGACCCGCGCCACGCGTCTCAGCAGCCACAGGCAGAGCGCTGCCACGAGCCCGATGTGGAGCCCCGAGATGACCATCAGGTGGGTCGTGCCGGTCGCGTTCAGCAAGTCCCAGTCATCGTCGTCAAGACGCTCGTCGGCACCCAGCGTCAGTGCCGCCAGCCAGCGTCTGCCCAGTGGCGAGATATCGGCGGCGTCCAATAGGTCGAGAGCAGCCTGACGCAGCGAGAAACGAGCTGTGCTCAGCCTTTCCGGCGAGTCGTCGCGAATATAGCCCAGCGCCTGGATCCCTTCCCGCCAGAGCCAACCGCCATAATCGAAGGTGTCTGGATTGGCGAACCCCAGCGGCTGGCGCAGACGAGCCGTCAGCTGCCAGCGCTCCCCCTCCTGAAGCGCGGGCGCGTCATACCAGGACAGCCGGAGCCGGGTACTGTCGGGACAGAAGTCGCCGGGAGCCCTGGGCTCACAGGCCTCCACCTCGAAGCGAAAGCGTGTCCGACGCGGATCGACATCCAGCCCATGGATTCGGCCCGTCAGCCTGAAGTCGTGCCCGGCGAGCGATGCCGGAAATTCCCCCGCACGCTGCTGCCCAACCTGATGCGCGCAGCTCAGGAAGGCCAGAACCGCCAGTACGCCCCACAGCGAGCGCCGCCACAGCGCAACCGCCAGCAGCGAGGCGGCGGCCGTGACGGACAGGATTCCCAACAGCGATTCACCCCCGCTTCGATACCCGACGAGCGAGCCGGCTATCGCCGCCAGGGCCAGCGGCATCGCCCAGCCTGGGCGTCTCGCCAAGGCGGAGACCCGCCTTGCGGCGTCAGTCGCCGTCAACGTCGGCATTCCCGATAAACGGACTTAACATGGCGGGGCCTTGAGGTTGTATGGATAATGGGCCTTCTTCGTTCAGCGAGCGGCCTCATGTCTCGTCGATGGTTACAACGCTACATTCCCAGCCAGGAGAGGCTACAGCGCACTCGCTCTTTGCGTTTCATGCACCATATGCTGGGCGATCCGGCGATGTGGGTGCTATCTCGTCATAGCGTTGCCAACGCCTGCATGGTCGGCCTGTTCGCCGCCATGCTGCCGATCCCGTTCCAGATGCTGCTGGCCGCCTTTGGCGCCTACTGCTTCCGCGGCAACCTGCCGTTGTCCGTCAGTCTGGTCTGGCTGACCAATCCGCTGACGATGCCGGTAGTCTTCTACTTCAACTACCGCGTGGGGGCATGGGTGCTGGACTACCCGGCCCGCAAGGTGCCGGATCACATCACCACGATGTGGATCGCCGAACAGATGGCGCACATCGTCCTGCCGCTGGCGGTCGGCTCGGTGATCGTCGGCCTGGTGCTGGCCATCGTCAGCAACGTTCTAGTACGGCTCATCTGGCGCTTCCAGATCTACCGCAGCTGGCGACGGCGCGCCAGGCACCGCCAACGCCGGCAAAGACACTGAGCCCCACTCCCCGCTCGCTCCGACTCCTCCAGCCCGCGACCTTTCCTTCTTCGATTCACTTCACGAAGGCGCAAAAAAAGCCGCCCTGGACTATTGATCGTCCAGGGCGGCTTCAGCTTTAGCCGGCGATGTCAGACGGCGGTCAACTGGCCTCTGTCCAGACGCATCGTGCGATCCTGATGCGCCGCCAGCGACATGTCGTGGGTGACCACTACGAACGCACAGTCGGTGGTCGCCGCGAGCTCGTCCATCATGGCGAGGATGTTGGCCGCCGTGGTCTGATCCAGGTTGCCGGTCGGCTCGTCCATCAATACCAGACTGGGATTGGTGACCAGCGCCCTGGCGATGGCCACGCGCTGGCGCTCGCCGCCCGACAGCTCGCCCGGCTTGTGGGCTCCACGTGGCGCCATGCCGACGCGATCCAGCAACTGCAGGGCCTTGTCGACGGCGACTTTCCGGGTCTGACCGCGAATGATCAGCGGCAGCGCGACGTTCTCCGCCGCGGTGAACTCCGCCAGTAGATGGTGGAACTGGTAGACGAAACCGATATAGCGGTTACGAAAGCTGCCCAGGGCCGCCTCGCCCAGCCCCGCCAGCGATTGGCCACCGATGACGACCTCGCCGGCCGTGGGCCGGTCGAGCCCGCCCAGCAGGTTGAGCAGCGTGGTCTTGCCGGAGCCGGAACTCCCGACGACGGCCACTCTCTCCCCCGCTCTCACCTGCAGGTCCAGATGATCCAGCACGGTGAGATCCTGCGGGCCTTCGCTGTAGGTCCGCGTGAGTTGGCGGCAGTCGAGCATGATGTTGTCTCCGCTGGCAGACGATGACCGGAAATTGGCTTCACTCATAACGCAGTACCTCTGCCGGCTGGATACGCGCCGCTCGCCAGGCCGGATAGAGCGTCGACAGGAAGGTCAGTCCGAAAGCGCTGGAGACGATCACGCCCAGGTCGCTCATCTCGAGCCGCGAAGGCAGGTAGCTGATGAAATAGACGTTGGGATCGAGGAACTGGATACCGGTAACGGCCTGGACCCAGGCAATGATGTCGGACACCGTCAGCGCCAGGATCACGCCGGCAATCACGCCGATCACGATACCGATGATGCCGATCGCCAGCCCCTGCACGACGAAGATCCCCATGATCGACTTCGGCTTGGCGCCGATGGTGCGCAGGATGGCGATGTCCGCATGCTTGTCGGTGACCACCATGACCAGCGTCGAGACGATGTTGAACGCGGCCACCGCGACGATCACCATCAGCAACAGGCCGATCATGTGCTTCTCCATCTGGATCGCCTGGAACAGGTTGCCGTGGGTATAGGTCCAGTCCATGCCCCGATAGCCGGCGCCCAGATTCGAGACGATGTCTCGGGTCACCGGCCCCGCCTGGAAAAGATCGTTGAGCTCCAGCCGCAGCCCGTCGACCTTGTCGCCCAGACGGGCAAGCGTCTGCATGTCTTCGATATTGGCATAGGCGAGGTTGGCATCCAGGTCGGCGCCGACCTTGAAGATTCCGCTGACGGTGAAGCGCTTCAGGCGCGGGAACACGCCCCCGGGCGTGATCGAT
Source organism: Salinicola sp. 4072 (assembly GCF_036663415.1). Lineage (NCBI taxonomy): Bacteria > Pseudomonadati > Pseudomonadota > Gammaproteobacteria > Oceanospirillales > Halomonadaceae > Salinicola > Salinicola sp. 4072. The sequence goes on from NZ_JAXOVV010000006.1 coordinate 51,786, forward strand.
GCCTCCGGCACCAGCAGCGTCACCCGGTCACCCACGCCGACGCCGAGATTGCGTGCCAGCAGCGAGCCGAGCACGACATGCCAGCTGCCGGCCGAGAGATCGCCGAGGGTGCCGGCCTGCATATGCTGATCGATGATCGAGACGTCACGCTCGTATTCCGGCTGAACCCCGGTGACCATGGCGCCCTGGGTTCGCCCGCTGGCCGAGAACATGCCCTGCTGCTGCACGTAGGGGGCCGAGGCGACGACATCCCTGTGCTGGTCGACCTTCTCGGCCAGCGCTTTCCAGTCCTGCATGCCGCCCTGCTGTTCGATGCGGGTATGCGGCACCATGCCGAGCACGCGAGTGCGCAACTCGTGATCGAAGCCGTTCATGACCGACAGCACCAGGATGAGGACAGCGACCCCCAGGGCCAGGCCAAGCATCGACGTGAGCGATATGAAGGAGATGAAGTGATTACGTCGTTTGGCCCGGACGTATCTCAGGCCCACCAGAAAGGGTAAACGGTCGAGCATCAGGTTGGATTCCTTGTCAGCAGCGGCTCATGTTACGGGTTTTGTCGGTTCCCGAAAACGCCAGATTGTCGGGCGACCTTCGGCTTGCCAGCGGCGTCGCCCACGCTACACTGGCGCTCACCGGAAAGCGGTAGCGAGCGCCGTCGTCGCTGCGTCGAGACGACGCGCGACTCCTGCTTGCATCGCCGCGATCAGGCTCTACAATGCCGCGTCCCCGACATCGGCTCTGACGCACATCGGCCCTTATGCGCAATGGAGACACCATGACCCTGCGTCTGTTCCCCGAATGGCACCCTCAGGATGCCATTCAACTGACCTGGCCGACCCCGACCAGCGATTGGGCACCGTTGCTCGAGCATATCGAGGCAACGCTGGAAGCGATGGTCGTAGCCATCACTCGCTATCAGCCGGTGCTGGTCGTCGTGCATGACGAGCCTCAGCGCGAACGCCTGGCGGCGCGTTTCACCGCGCTGGGCATCGACACCCGGCGCTGGCATCTCGTCGTGGCACCGAGCGACGATACCTGGGCCCGGGATCACGGCCCGATCGCCATCGAGCGCGATGGTCGCCTGACATTGCTCGACTACGTCTTCACCGGATGGGGTGGCAAGTTCGCCGCCGAACGGGACGACGCCCTGACTCGGGCGCTGGCATCCCAACAGGTATTCGCAGCACCGGTCGAGCCACAGATGCTGATACTCGAAGGCGGCGCCATCGACACCGACGGCGAAGGCACGCTGCTCACCACCAGCGCCTGCCTGCTCAATCCCAATCGCAACCCGGACCTCGACCGCGACGCCATCGAGACCTGCCTGGGCGAGCAGCTCGGCGTCTCCCGCGTGCTATGGCTCGAGAACGGTCATCTCGAAGGCGACGATACCGACAGCCATATCGACACTCTGGCGCGCTTCTGCGACCCGGCGACGATCGCCTACGTGCGTTGTGACGATCCCCAGGACCCGCATTACGAGGCCTTGGCGGCGATGGAGAACGAACTCAAGGCGCTACGCCGCGAGGACGGCTCGCCCTATCGCCTGCTGGCACTTCCCTGGCCCAAGCCCTGCTTCGATCCGGACGACGGCCACCGCTTGCCGGCGACGTACGCCAACTTCCTGATCATCAACGGCGCCGTCCTGGTTCCGACCTATGGCGATGCCGCGGATTTCCAGGCACTCAAGGTCATCGACGGCGCCTTCCCCGGCCGCGACGTGATACCGATCGACTGTCGCGCCGTCATTCGTCAGCATGGCAGCCTTCACTGCCTGACCATGCAGTTGCCACGCGGATCGCTCAACCCCTCGCTATCCTTGGGCTGAGTGGAAACCTGAGGCGAGAAGCCGAGTCAGTAAAGAGCCGGTTCGAAATACAGGTTAAGGAGAGATCATGTCCAGAACGCTAAAGGTCGGCCTGGTCCAGCAGCAAGCCTGGCCAGACAAGCAGCGCAGTCTCGAAGCGAGTGAAGCCGGTATCCGCGAGCTCGCCGCCCAAGGTGCCGAACTGGTACTGCTGCAGGAACTGCACGCGACACACTACTTCTGCCAGTGCGAAGATACCGAGCTGTTCGATCTGGCCGAGCCCTTAGATGGTCCGACCGGCCAACGGCTCGCGACCCTGGCCCGCGAGCTGGATATCGTCATCGTCGGCTCGATCTTCGAACGCCGCGCTGCGGGGCTCTACCACAACACCGCGATCGTGCTGGACCGCGCCCGGGGCCGCGTCGGTCATTATCGCAAGATGCACATTCCCGACGACCCCGGCTTCTACGAGAAGTTCTACTTCACGCCTGGCGACGAAGACGCCAAGCAGGGCTTCGAGCCGATCGATACTTCCGTCGGCCGCCTCGGCGTGCTGGTCTGCTGGGATCAGTGGTATCCGGAAGCGGCTCGACTGATGGCGTTGGCGGGCGCGGATCTTCTGCTTTACCCCACCGCCATCGGCTGGACGCCTTCCGACGACACGGCGGAGAAGCAGCGCCAGAAGGACGCCTGGACCCTGATCCAGCGCTCTCACGGTGTCGCCAACGGCTTGCCGGTCATCGTCGCCAACCGGGTCGGCCACGAGCCCGATCTCTCCGGCGTCGGTGAAGGCATCGACTTCTGGGGTGGCAGTTTCGTCTGCGGGCCCCAGGGCGAGCTGCTGACCCATGGTGGCGAGGAAAGCCAGAACCTGTTGGTGGAGGTCGACCTGCTTCGCAGCGAAGATGTCCGCCGCATCTGGCCTTACCTGCGTGACCGACGGATCGACGCCTACGGCGACCTGACCCGCCGCTATCGCGACCGCTGACCGTGATCGTCGCCGCTGCCATCGTTCCGGCGATGGCAGCGGCGCAAGACGGTCGATTGTCTAGACGACCGCCCTTTCTAAATGACCGCTCTCTCTGGACAACTGTTCTCTCTGTATGGCCACTCCTTCCCTGTCAGAGGAAATTTCGCCCATCAGTAGACGCGCTGGAAAAGATAACGGTATAAAACAGTATCTATCTTCAAGGGAAGATCATGGAACTGCAGTATCGCTTGCTGGCCGAGCTGGAATCCGATTTCGATCGTCTGATCGAGGCCGTCGAACAGCTGGCAACAGCCTACGCCAACAATCCGACACCCGCTTGGGCATTGGGCGAGACGACAGTCGATGCACAATGGCTACGCCGCGCACTGACCGACTTCTGGTACCAGGACGGACAGGACGGCCGCGAAACACGCAATTACATCGGCCTGGTCGTCGCGGGGCCGGCAATCATGGAAGCCGTCCAAACGGTCAATCTCGGCAAGGCGCAGTTCGCCGCAACGCTGAAACGCATTCGCCAGTCCGCCCCCCGACTCATCCCCGAGGTCAAGGCCGTGCTGCCTTTCCGGCATCCGGTACTGCATGATCATCTGCGTGGCCAGGGGCTCGCTAGGCTTCATCTCAAGCAGTGCTGGCGCCAGGTGCCTATCGCCGACGCGCCGTTATCGCGGATCAGGCTGGCTTGGTACACCAGCGGCCGCTCGATCAAGCGAATGAGCGTGGCCGACGCAGAAGCCAGGTTGAAGCAGATGGACCTGTCGGCGTCTCATATCCAGATCCAGTTGCGCAAGCTCGCCGACATTCCGGACGGCGAGCCACTGGCGCAGATCCAGCAGCAGGCACCGGTGATGCGTGCCAATCTCTTCTTCCGCGAAGCGCTGGCGGACGGGCGAATGCGGCGCGCCATGAACCTGCCCTTGCCGCTGTTCATTCCGGACCCGGCACTGAAACTGCCACATCTCAACGACCCGCCGATACGGCCGCCGGCAACACGAACCCGTGCACGCCGTTCCGATCAGCGACTGGAGGACGATGTCTTCCTGAAGAGCTTGCGCATCTACCGCTATCGCAACCCGGCGCTGGAGATCGCGCTCGACAAACAGCGCGAGCAAGACGCCGTCGACGGCAGCGACGATTCGGAAGTCTGACCCCGCTCAGCACCCTATGGCGCAACGCGGATTGGCAGCATCTCCCACCCTGCAGAAAACGAGACGCCAGAAACGCCGTCGCCCCTGAGTCGCGAAGCCTCGATGACAAGGCTGCAATTCAGGGGCGAACGACGACCAGGCCACTCAGAAAAGTCGGTTCAAGCCGTTCTGGGCAGCGATTCGATACGCTTCGGCCATGGTGGGATAATTGAACGTCGTATTGATGAAGTAGCGCAGCGTATTGGCCTCGCCCTTCTGCTGCATGATCGCCTGACCGATATGCACGATCTCGGAGGCCTGGTCGCCGAAGCAGTGGATCCCCAGGATCTCCAGTGTCTCGCGATGGAACAGGATCTTGAGCATTCCCGCCGTGTCGCCGGTAATCTGCGCGCGCGCGGTATCCTTGAAGAAGGCCTGGGCGACCTCGTAAGGCACCTTGGCTTCGGTCAGCTCCCGCTCGGTCTTGCCCACGGAGCTGATCTCGGGAATCGTGTAGATACCGGTGGGAATGTCATCGACGAAGCGGAATTCCTCGCCGAGAAATTCGTCACTGGCGCTGCGTCCCTGGTCGTAGGCCGCACTCGCCAGGCTCGGCCAGCCGATCACGTCACCCACCGCGTAGATGTGCGGAATCTGGGTACGGTAGTGGCCGTCGACCTGCAGCTGACCACGGCCGTTGGGCTCGAGACCGATGTTCTCGAGGCCGAGTTCATCGGTATTACCGGTACGTCCGTTGGCCCAGAGGAAGGCATCGGCGCGAAGCCGCTTGCCGGACTCCAGGTTGACCACCACGCCAGCCTCGTCGCCCTCGACGCTACGATACGCTTCGTTGTGTCGAATCAGCACACCGTTGTTGCGCAGCTCATAGGAGAGCGCATCGCTGATCTCGTCATCGAGGAAGGAGAGCAGGCGCTCGCGGGTGTCGATCAGATCGACCTTGACGCCCAGGCCGGAGAAGATGGAAGCGTACTCCGAGCCGATCACGCCGGCACCATAGATGATCAGTGTCCGCGGGGTATGCGACAGCCCGAGAATGGTGTCCGAGCAGTAAATCCGCGGATGGCGGAAATTGACGTCGGCCGGACGATAAGGCCGTGACCCGGTGGCGATCACGAATTGAGGAGCAGTGAGCTCTTCCGCGCCTTCGTGATTGTCCCGCACGACGACCGTATGTTCGTCGCGAAAGCGTGCCACGCCGAAAAACAGATCGATGCGATTGCGAGAGTAGAACTTGGTACGCAGTTCGACCTGCTGGTCGATCGTCACGCGAGAACGCTCCAGCACCTTGGGAAACGAGAACCAGCGCGGCTCGCCAATATCACGGAACATGCGGTTGGTATTGAACTGCATGATCTGCTTGACCTGATGTCGCAGCGCCTTGGAAGGAATCGTTCCCCAATGCGTGCAGTTGCCACCGACGGACGACTGCCGTTCGACAATGGCGACGCGCTTGCCATGTTTCGCCGCATTGATCGCGGCGCTCTCACCCGCGGGTCCCGAGCCGATGACCACGACGTCATAGTTGTGAACTGCCATTTGCTTCGCCTACTCCTTACATGATGGCTGGTACGACCTGATTGGATCGTGGCGACCGACAAACGAACCCGATACTGCCGCTACTCAACGTTTGACGGCGTTGTAGCCAAGATCCGCACCGCGATTTTCATCGCTGCGCCGGCGCGCACCAGCGACATTCTTGCGACTCTCTTCTTCACAGACCTTGTCGTTGCCACCGCAGATCTCGCAGCCGCTTTTGAGGCCGAGGGTATTGAGACCACCGCAGGAACCGGCAATCGGCTTGCGTCCCAGGATGACACCAATCGCCATGCCGCCTACCAACAGCAGCATGATGGCGAAGGCCAGAATCCAGATCGTCATGACTGATCCTCCTCTTCCGAATCTTTGAGATAGTTTTGAAACGCCGTGGACACCCGCGTTTCGAAGCCTTCCGGCGTTTTGACAACGAGATAGACCGCCAGGTTTTCACGCTCGGCCATGGCAAAGCCGGCGTCCGGCCCCATGACATCGATGGCCGTCGCCAGGGCATCAGCGGTCATGCAGTCAGCCGTGATCACCGTCACGGAAACCAGATGATGCGTGATCGGGCGTCCGGTCCGCGGGTCGATGGTATGCGAATAACGCTTGCCATCGCTTTCGAAATAGTTGCGGTAGTCGCCCGATGTCGCCACTGCCGAGTCATCCAGCTCAATGATACGCTGCACGCTACGTTCGTTCGAGACCGGCTTTTCCACCGCGATCCGCCACGGCTGCTCGCCGGGCTTGCTGCCTCGCGTGCGAATTTCGCCGCCCACCTCGACCAGGTATCGGCTCACCCCCAGGTCGTCCAGCGCCCGGGCGACGGCATCGACACCATACCCCTTGGCAATACCGGAGAGATCCACGTAGACCGGTTTGGTCTTGGTCAGCGTATCACCATCGAGTTGGAGTGCCTTGTAGTCGACCGCCTCCAGCGCGGCGGCGATCTCCTCGTCATCGGGCACGCGATCCGGGTGCTTGTCCGGACCAAAGCCCCAGAGATTGACGGCCGATCCGACCGTGACATCGAAAGCGCCGTTGGACATGTTACCCACGCGAATCGCTTCCCGAATCACCTCAGCCGTCTCCGGGGAGAGCTCGAACGGCTCGCCCACTACTGCCTGGTTGAAGCGCGACAGCTCGGAGTCGGGCTTGTAGGTCGACATCAGGCGGTCGACGCGATGCAGTGCATCCTTGACCGAATGCTCGATCCTGTCGAGCTGTTCGTCGTCGTAGTCACCGTAGAATGTGACGTGAAATCCGGTGCCGAAAATCGGTCCTTCCAGCCGGTAGGATTGAGGTTCGCGCTCGCACCCGGCCAGCAGTGCGAATAGCAGCAGGGCCAATCCCAGAAGGATCGGCCCTGTCACTCGGCGCTGGGGCCGTTCGATCATCCGCCGAAATCATCCAGCATGATGTTTTCGGGCTCTACCCCCAGATCAGTCAGCATCTTGATCACGGAGGCGTTCATCATCGGCGGCCCGCACATGTAGTACTCGCAATCTTCCGGCGCCGGATGATTCTTGAGATAGTTCTCGTAGAGCACATTGTGGATGAACCCGGTCGGCCCTTCCCAATTGTCCTCCGGCTGCGGGTCGGAGAGCGCCAGGTGCCATTCGAAGTTATCGAACTCCTCGGCCAGCTGGTCGTACTCCTCGTTGTAGAACGTCTCCCGCCAGGAGCGAGCGCCATACCAGAACGACATCTTGCGCGTGGACTTCAGGCGCTTGAGCTGATCGAAGATATGGCTACGCATGGGCGCCATGCCCGCACCGCCGCCGATGAACACCATCTCGGCCTCGGTATCCTTGGCGAAGAATTCACCGAACGGCCCCATGACGGTCACCTTGTCGCCCGGCTTCAGGCTGAAGACGTAGGTCGACATCAGCCCCGGCGGATGGCTGGATTTCGGGGGCGGCGTCGCGATACGGATGTTGAACTTGAGAATCCCTTTCTCTTCGGGATAGTTCGCCATCGAGTAGGCGCGAATCACCTCTTCGTCGTTCTTGTGCGTGAGGTTGAACAGCCCGAAGTTCTCCCAGTCGCCGCGATACTGCTCCTCGATATCGAAATCGGAGAACTTCACGTCGTAGGGCGGCGCCACCAGCTGCACGTAGCCACCGGCACGGAATGCCACTTCCTCGCCTTCCGGAAGCTTGAGGTTCAGCTCCTTGATGAAGGTCGCGACGTTGGGATTCTCGATGACCTCGCATTCCCACTTCTTGACGCCGAAGACCTCATCCGGCACGCGAATCTTCATGTCCTGCTTGACCGGCACCTGGCAGGAGAGGCGCCAGCCTTCCTTCTTCTCACGCAGGGTGAAGTGAGACTCCTCGGTCGGCAGGATGGAGCCGCCGCCTTCGCTCACCTGGCATTTGCACTGCGCGCAGGAGCCGCCGCCGCCACACGCTGACGACAGAAAGATGCCATTGGCAGCCAGGGTCTGGAGCAGCTTGCCCCCGGCCTGCGTCGTCACGGTGTTGTCAGGGTCGCCATTGATCTCGATCGCCACGTCACCGCTGCTGACCAGCCGGCTGCGTGCGGCCAGGATGACCGCCACCAGCCCCAGCACGATCACGGTGAACATGACGACGCCGAGCACGATGATGGATGTATCAACCATGTCGGGTTCCTATTTCCTTGTTGCGTTGATGTCGTTGCCTGAACGCCATGGGTCTTGCTGGCGTCAGAGCTGGATGCCGGAGAAGGACATGAAGCCCAACGACATCAGACCGGCCGTGATGAACGTGATCCCCAGCCCCTGCAGGCTGCCGGGCACATCACTGTACTTGAGCTTTTCACGGATACCCGCAAGCGCCATGATCGCCAAGGCCCAGCCAGCGCCTGCGCCAGCACCGTAGATCACCGACTCGCCGAAGGTGTAGTCACGCTGCACCATGAACAGCGAGGCACCCATGATGGCGCAGTTGACGGTGATCAACGGCAGGAACACGCCCAGCGCGTTGTAGAGCGCCGGCACGAACTTGTCGAGGAACATCTCGAGGATCTGAACGATCGCCGCGATGACACCGATATAGCTCAACAGCCCCAGGAAGCTGAGATCGATGTTCTCGGCGCCCTCGAGGCCGGTCCAGCTCAACGCGCCGGCCTTGAGCAGATAGTTGAGGATCAGGTTATTGACCGGCACCGTGATGGTGAGAACCACGACGACCGCAATGCCTAGCCCGATCGCCGAAGAGATCTTCTTGGAGACGGCCAGGAACGTACACATGCCCAGGAAGAACGCCAAGGCCATGTTCTCGACGAAGACCGCCTTCACGAACAGGCTGAGATAGTGCTCAAACATTGGCAGTCTCCTTGATCTTGGCCTTGCTGTTGGCAACGATGCGGTATTCCGTCTTCTCGACCTGCTCGGGATTGAGCGAGCGCAATATCCAGATCAGCAGACCGATGACGAAGAAGGCTGACGGCGGCAACAGCATCAGCCCGTTGGGCACGTACCAGCCACCATTCTGTACGGTCGGCAGGATAGTCAGACCGAAGACGCTGCCCGACCCCAGCAGCTCACGAACGAAGCCGACGATCAGCAGGATGACGGCATATCCGAGCCCGTTGCCGACACCATCGAGGAAACTCATCACCGGGCCGTTCTGCATGGCGTAGGCCTCGGCACGCCCCATGACGATACAGTTGGTGATGATCAGACCGACGAATACCGACAGCTGCTTGGACATCTCGTAGGCGTAGGCCCGCAGGACCTGGTCGACCACGATGACCAGCGACGCGATGATCGTCATCTGCACGATGATGCGGATCGACGACGGAATGTGATTGCGGATCAGCGAGACGAACATGCTGGAGAAGGCCGTCACGGCAATGACCGCGAGACCCATGACCAGCGATACGCTCATGGAGTTGGTCACCGCCAGCGCGGAACAGATCCCCAACACCTGCAGGGCGATCGGGTTGTTCTTGAAGACCGGTGACAGAACGACGTCTTTTACGGAGTCCGTAGCCATCTTCACGCTCCTCCTTGGGAATCGTCGTGGAACCGGGCGAGATACGGGGCGTAACCCTCTTCACTCAGCCAGAACCGCAACATGTTGGTGACGCCTCGGCTGGTGAGCGAGGCTCCCGACAGCGCATCGACTTCGTACTCGCCGCTGGCACCGCCTTTCACGAGTTGAATCTGAGGATCCTGAAAATCTCCATCCTCGTAGATCTTCTTGCCGTCCCACTTGGCCTTCCAGCGCGGGTTGTCTACCTCGCCACCGAGACCCGGGGTTTCGGACTGATCGTAGTAGGACAGCCCTACGATGGTATTGCCATCGCCACGCACGGACAAGAAACCCTCCATCAGCCCCCACAGCCCCTGGCCGCGGATCGGCATGACAATCTGGTCCGGATCGTCGGGATTCCCGACGAGATAGACCGTCGAGAACTTCTCCTGCCGGCCGATACCCGCGATATCGTCATCGCCCGACAGCGTGCGCGACGTTGCCGGGTCTCTAGCGGCGTCGAACTGATCGTAGGTATCCGGATCCAGGCTCTCGGAATATTCACCCGTTTCGAGATTGACCACACGCGGCGTGATCAGCTCAGCGTACTTCTCCTCGATGTCATCGCCCGGTTTGTAGAGCTGCGTGACCTGCAGGATGTTGCTCTTACGGTCGAGCGCCTGGTTCTGCAACTGCTTCGGCTTCAATACCACGGCTGCGGATGAGACGACCACCGAGCAGATGACGCAGAGGGAAAATGCGACGATCAGCGTCTTCTTGATCGAGTTGTTGCTCGCCATCAGACAGCCTCCTTCTCGGTGGGCGTCAGGCTCGCCAGTCGCTTCTGGCGACGTTTGATATTGGCCTGCACGAAGATGTGATCAATCAGCGGCGCGAACAGGTTGGCAAACAGGATTGCCAGCATGATGCCCTCCGGGAAGGCCGGATTGACCACGCGGATCAAAACGGTCATCACACCGATCAGCGCCCCGAAGATCAGCTTGCCGCGATCGGTCATCGACGCCGACACGGGATCGGTCGCCATGAACACCATGCCGAAGGCGAAGCCACCCAGCACCAAGTGCCAATACCACGGCATCGCGAACATCGGGTTGCTGTCGGAGCCGATGACATTGAACAGCGACGCGGTCAGGATCATGCCGAGCATGACACCCGCCATGATGCGCCAGGACGCGATGCGAGTCAGCAGCAGCACGGCCGCGCCGATCAGGATCGCCAGCGTCGAGGTTTCCCCCACGGAACCCTGGATGAAGCCGAAGAAGGCATCCCACCAGCTGTACTGCTGATGCAGACCTTCCATGCCATTGAGCGAAGCGTTGGACAAGGCCGTGGCACCGGTGAAACCATCGGCCGGCACCCAGACGCTGTCACCGGAAATCTGAGCCGGGTACGCGAAATAAAGGAAAGCACGGCCGGTCAGTGCCGGGTTGAGGAAGTTCTTGCCGGTTCCGCCGAAGATCTCCTTGCCGATCACTACGCCGAAGGTGATGCCCAGCGCCACTTGCCACAGCGGGATGGTCGCCGGCAGCGTCAGCGCGAACAGCACCGAGGTGACGAAGAAGCCCTCGTTGACTTCGTGGCCACGCTTGACCGCGAACAGGACTTCCCAGAAGCCGCCCACGACGAACGTCACCAGATAGATCGGCAGGAAGTAGGTCGCACCCAGCACGAAATTGGCCCAGATGCTGCCCGGGTCGTGACTCCCCGCCAGCGCCATGGTCACCGCTTCACGCCAGCCAGCGATCGCACCGAAGCCATCGGCAATCGCCAGGTTGGCCTGAAGGCCTGCGTTGTACATGCCGAAGAACATGGCCGGGAACGTACAGGCCCAGACCGTGATCATGATGCGCTTCAGGTCGATCCCGTCGCGCACGTGAGTCATGCTTTTGGTGACGCTGGGGGGCGAATAGAAGATCGTATCGACCGCCTCGTAGAGCGCGTAGAACTTCTCGTACTTGCCGCCCTTCTCGAAATGAGGCTCCAGCTTGTCGAGCGTATTGCGAATCCCCATCATCAGGCCTCTTTCTCGATCATGGTCAGGTTGTCGCGCAGGATGGGACCGTACTCGTACTTGCCGGGGCACACATAGGTGCACAGCGAGAGGTCTTCTTCATCCAGCTCCAGGCAGCCGAGCTGCATGGCCGATTCGATGTCGCCAACGATCAACGAGCGCAGCAGCTGGGTCGGCATGATATCCAGCGGCATGACCTTCTCGTACGCGCCGATCGGCACCATGGCACGCTCGGACCCGTTGGTCGACGTATTGGGTGCGTAGTTGGGCAGTCCCAGGAACTGGGAAACATAGATACCCATGACCGAATGACGGTTGCGCCCCGGCGAAAGCCAGCCCATGAAGGCGCGCTTGTTGCCCTCTTCCAGCAGCGAGAACTGACGGTGAAAACGCCCCAGGAACTGGCGACTTCCCTCGCACTGCGTACCGCCGAAAATGGATCCGGAGATGACGCGCGTATCCTCCGGCTTTTCGATCTCGCCTTCCAACAGCTCCTCGCTGCTGGCTCCCAGACGGGTACGGACCAGACGCGGATTCTTCGCTCGCGGCCCGCCGACGGCGACCACGCGGGTCGGATCGAAGCGACCTTCGACAAACAGCTTGCCGATGGCGATCACGTCCTGACAGTCAAGATGCCATACCTGGCGCTGCAGACCGACCGGCGAGAGATAGTGAATATGCGTACCCACCAGCCCTGCCGGGTGCAGCCCCTCGAAGCCCTCGGCCTGAACGCCCTCCAGATCGTCTCCCGGCAATTGGGCATTGCCGCGACGATTCACGAAGACCCTGCCGGGCGTCAGGTGGCGGATGACCTGCAGCCCCTGGCGGAAGGCGTCGCTATCGGCGTCGATGATCACCTTGGGGTCGGCCGACAGCGGATGCGTATCGATGGCCGTCACGAAGATATCGGCCGGCACCGCGTCGAGCGCCGGCACTCGGGAAAAAGGCCTCGTTCTCAGCGCCGTCCAAAAGCCGGACTCGACCAGTTGATCGACCACCTGCGACCGTGAGAGCGACGCCAGTCCGTCCGCACCGTAGGCCGTGAAGGTTTCGCTCTGCTCTTCCTCGTCGAGCTTGATGACCACCGACAACAGGCGACGCTTCTCGCCCCGGTTGATCGCGACCACCTCGCCGGCGCCGGGGGCTGTATAGCGAACCCCGGCCACTTTCTTGTCGGTGAACAACACCTGGCCCCGCTTCACGCGATCGCCTTCACGGACCTCCATGGTCGGCTTCATGCCGACATAGTCGGACCCGAGCAGCGCGACATGACGCACGGCGCGCCCTTCGTCGATACGCTGCTCCGGCGCCCCGGCAACGGGAAGGTCCAGGCCTCGTTTGACTTCGATCATAGTCTCGCCCAGTTGTCGAATCTGATGTCGATAAGGAAAAAGGTTCGACGGACGCCAAGCATGTCCGACTCCCGCAGCAAGGCTCAGGAAGAACAGGAAGGTGACGTCACGGAATCCGAATGCTTTTCTTATCAGAAAGGGTGACTTCCATGGCCCATGACTTCGATGGACCACGCCGAAAAACGCGCACCATTATAATGATGCCGGCCCCCGAAGACTACTCGCCGGCACGCAACCCGGCCGCCGGACAACGAAAAAGTCTCGGCCCTGCCGAGACTTTTTAGACTAAAGTCCAATGGACGAATCAGGGCGTGGCCGGCAGGTACCGGTGACAGACGCGGGACATGTACTGCAGGATTCTCACTACCTGGCAGCTATAGCCGAACTCGTTGTCATACCAGACGTAGAGCACCGCCTGCTTGCCGTCGGCAATGGTCGCCTTGGCATCCAGGATCCCTGCGTGGCGGTTGCCGACGAAGTCCGATGACACCACTTCCGGCGAATCGACATAATCGATCTGCTTGTGCATCGGCGAGTGCAGCGCCATCTGGCGCAGGTACTCGTTGAGCGCCGTGCGGTCTGTCTCTTTCTCCAGCGACAGGTTGAGGATCGCCATCGAGACGTTGGGCGTCGGCACGCGGATCGCATTGCCGGTCAACTTGCCGGAAAGCGCCGGCAGCGCCTTGGCCACCGCCTTGGCCGCGCCGGTTTCCGTCAACACCATGTTGAGCGGTGCACTGCGTCCGCGGCGATCGCCCTTGTGATAATTGTCGATCAGGTTCTGATCGTTGGTGTAGGAATGGACGGTCTCGACATGGCCATGGACGATCCCGTATTCGTCGTCGATGGCCTTGAGCACCGGCACGATGGCATTGGTGGTGCATGAAGCCGCAGACACGATGCGGTCTTCTTCCCCGATAGTCTGGTGATTGATGCCGTGAACGATGTTCTTGAGGTCGCCCTTGCCCGGCGCCGTCAACAGAACCTTGGCAACCCCCTTGGATTGCAGGTGCTGCGCCAGCCCCTCCCGGTCGCGCCACTTGCCGGTATTGTCGACGACGATGGCGTTGTCGATGCCGTAGGCGGTGTAGTCGATCTCGGCCGGCGAATCGGCATAGATCATGCGGATGTAGTGACCGTTGGCGATCAGCGCATGGTTGTCGTGATCGATGTCGATCGAACCGGAGAACGGCCCGTGGACGGAATCGCGACGCAGCAGGCTGGCTCGCTTCTCGAGGTCGTCACCGCTGCCGCGAACGACGATGGCACGCAGCCGAAGCAGGTTACCGCCACCGGCCTTCTCGATCAGGATGCGCGCCAGAATGCGGCCGATGCGGCCAAAGCCGTAAAGCACGACGTCCTGAGGCTCTCCGCCCATGCCGCTACCGTCGTGACCACCGACGATGTCGGCCAGCTCCCGTTCGAGGAACGCCACGACATCGCTTTCGCCGGAGTGCTTGAACGCCACGCCCAGTCGACCGATATCGATATGCGCCGGTCCCAGATTCAGTTCGGTCATGGCTCGCACCATCGGCAGCGTGTCGGCGACCGAAAGCTCGGTCCCCTCGACCTTGCGAACATAACGATGGTTCTTGAGAATCCGCGTCACGGAACGATTGATCAACGACCGCCCGAATAGCGAAGGGATCACGTTGTACTGACGATAGAGCTTGCCCAGAAGCGGAATCATCTCCTCCGCGCGAGCCTCGTTGTCCTGCCACTCCTGGAAGACGGTATCGAGCTGTTCCTGACTCACAAGCGGGCCTCTCTCTGATCGAATTTGGGGTCGAATTGGCGCATCGAACGCGTCGGTCAAACGGATCGCTGCCGCTGTCCATAGAGCGGTCACCAACATCGCTTCGGAGCATCCGCCTGACCAAAAACCCGAGTATTATCTGCATCCTACGAAACGCCCCGCAATCGCTGCGTAGTCGCAAATGTTGTAGTTTCACTACACGCGCCGCCGCCGATGCCTGACGTTCGGCAACGGAAATCGGAGCAAGAAATGGGGCGCGACACCCCCGCCATTGCGACAGCCTGCTATCATCCCTGCACGTAAATTCGTTCTCCGAAAGGCTCATGTCGCATTTCACACCGCTCGCCCCGCCTCTGCCGACCGGCACGCGCGAAACCACCTATTGCCAACTGCCTCAGGGAAGCGCTACCGCGCTGACGCTGGCGCGCCTGGCCGATGACGCACCACTGCTGGTGGTGACGCCGGATACGGCAAGCGCGCAGCGCCTCGAGAGCACGCTGCGCTTCTATGCCGACGTGCCGGTAATGCCGTTTCCCGACTGGGAAACGCTGCCCTATGACAGCTTCTCGCCGCACCAGGATATCGTCTCGGCACGGCTCAGAACGCTGCGGGAACTGCAGGAAGGCACCCAGGGGATCGTGCTGGTATCGATCAACACCCTGATGCAGCGGCTGCCGCCACGCGACTACGTGGCCGGGCGCGTGCTGACACTGGCGACCGGTGATCGGCTCGATCGGGAGAATTTCAGGGAACGCCTGTCGCGGGCCGGCTATCGTGCGGTGGAAACCGTCTACGAGCCGGGCGAGTACGCCATGCGCGGCTCGCTGATCGACCTGTTCCCCATGGGGACGGACGCCCCACTGCGCATCGACCTGTTCGACGACGAGATTGACACGCTGCGGCGCTTCGACCCGGACACCCAGCGCACGCAGGACAAGATCGAGCGCATCGACCTGCTGCCAGCGCACGAGTATTCGCTGTCGCGCTCGGCGATCGCCTGCTTCCGGGAAGGGTTCGAGACCCTCTTCGACGTCGATCCGCGGCAGTGCCCGCTCTATGTGGACGCGATCAAGGGCATCCCCTCCCCCGGCCTCGAACAGTACCTGCCGCTGTTCTTCGAGGAGACCGCCACGCTGTTCGAACACCTGGCGGAGCAGACACGCATTGCGCTGCTTCCCGACGTCTTCGAAGCCGCCGAACATCACTGGCTCTCGATCGAAGGGCGTTACGAGAACCTCGGCGTCGACCCGACTCGCCCGCTGCTGCCGCCGGCCAAGGCGTTCGTCCCCGCCGCCGAGGTCTTTGCCGCGATCAAGCAGCACCCCCGTCTCGAATTCGTGACCGATCCCGCCTCACGCCACGTCATCCCCAGCGCGACCCAATCACCGCCGGCGGTCGCGATCAACGCCCGCGCCCAGCACCCTCTGGCGACGCTGGAAGCGTTTCTCGAGGCTCACCGTGATCTGCGCATTCTGTTCGTCGCTGAGTCCCGCGGGCGCCGCGAAGCGCTGGACGAAGCGCTGGCGCCACTGCATCGGGATATCCCCCACATCGACGGCTGGCAGGACTTTCTGGATGGCCGTCAGCCGTTCGCGATCGCCGAGGGGGCGCTGGACGAAGGGCTCTGGCTGGGCGATCCCGCTATCGCGGTCATCACCGAAACCGAGCTCTATGGCGAAGTCGTGCGCCAGACGCGCCGCCGCGCCAAGGCGACCGACGACAACGAGCTGGCCGTGCGCCACCTCTCCGAGCTGCGCCCCGGTGCGCCCGTTGTGCACCAGCATCATGGCGTGGGCCGCTATCTGGGCCTGGAGATGATCACTGCCGGCGGCCAGGCGGCGGAGTTCCTGGCGCTGGAGTATGCCGGTGGCGCCAAGCTCTACGTGCCGGTCGACAACCTTCAGCTCATCTCGCGCTATGCCGGCGCCACCGACGAACTCGCTCCCTTGCACAAGCTGGGCTCGGACACCTGGGACAAGGCCAAGCGCAAGGCGGCCGAGAAAGTCCGCGACACCGCTGCCGAGCTGCTCGACATCTACGCCCGGCGCGAGGCCAGGGAAGGATTCGCCAGCGACATGCCCGGCGAGGAATATCTGCGCTTCGCGGCGAGCTTCCCGTTCGAGGAGACCCCTGACCAGCACGCTGCCATCGAGGCGGTGATCGCCGACATGACCGCACCGCGGCCGATGGATCGCGTCGTCTGTGGCGACGTCGGCTTCGGCAAGACCGAAGTCGCCATGCGCGCCGCGTTCCTGGCCGTCAGTTCCGGCCGTCAGGTAGTGGTACTCGTGCCTACCACGCTGCTGGCCCAGCAGCACTATGACAACTTCCGCGACCGCTTCGCCGATACTGCCGTGCAGATCGAGATGCTGTCGCGCTTCACCGGCGGCAAGGGGGAAGGCGATGCCCTGAAGCGCATCGAAGAAGGCCGTGCCGACATCGTCATCGGCACCCACAAGCTGCTCTCCAAGTCGGTCAAATTCTCCAACCTGGGCCTGATGATCATCGACGAGGAGCATCGGTTCGGCGTCGCTCAGAAAGAGCGCCTCAAGCAAATGCGCGCCGAGGTGGATATTCTCACGCTGACCGCGACACCCATTCCGCGCACGCTCAACATGGCCATGAACGGCATTCGCGATCTGTCGATCATCGCCACGCCCCCGGCACGACGCCTCTCGGTCAAGACGTTCGTGCAGCAGCGCAACGAGCCGGTGGTCAAGGAGGCGATCCTGCGCGAGGTGCTTCGCGGCGGCCAGGTCTACTTCCTTCACAACGAGGTCAAGACGATCGAAGCCAGTGCCGAAAAGATCCGCGAGCTGGTGCCGGAAGCCCGCGTCGGCGTGGCTCACGGCCAGTTGCCGGAGCGCGCCCTCGAACGGGTCATGTCGGACTTCTACCATAAGCGCTTCAACGTGCTGGTCTGCTCGACCATCATCGAGACCGGCATCGACGTGCCCAGCGCCAACACCATCATCATCGAGCGCGCCGACAAGTTCGGCCTGGCCCAGCTGCATCAGCTGCGCGGCCGGGTCGGACGCAGCCACCATCAGGCCTATGCCTACCTGCTGACGCCGCCGCCCAAGGCGATGACCAAGGATGCGATCAAGCGGCTCGAGGCAATCAGCCAAAGCGACGATCTCGGCGCCGGCTTCACGCTCGCCAGCCACGACATGGAAATCCGCGGCGCGGGCGAACTGCTCGGCGACGAGCAGAGCGGCCAGATGGAAACCATCGGCTACAGCCTCTACATGCAGATGCTCGATCGTGCGGTCAAGGCGATCCGGGCCGGCAAGACGCCCAATATCGAAGCCCCGCTCGATGAGGGCACGGAAATCAGCCTCAACCTGCCGGCGCTGATTCCCAACGACTACCTGCCCGACGTTCAGCAGCGCCTGATCATGTACAAGCGCATCAGCAGCGCAGCCGACGAGGGAGCGCTGAAGGAACTGCAGGTGGAGATGATCGACCGCTTCGGCCTGCTACCGGCGCCGCTCAAGACACTGTTCCGTCAGACGAGACTGCGCCAGCGCGCCGAGCGCCTCGGCATCGCCAAGTTGGAAGCCGGAGCCGAACGCGGCCGGGTGATTTTCGGCCCGGACCCGCAGGTCGATCCGATGACGCTGGTCGAGCTGATCCAGCGTCATCCGGCAGAGTACAAGCTCGACGGTGCCGACACACTGCGCTTCCACGGTGATATGGAAAAGGAGGAAGATCGTTTCCAGCGCATCGACGCGCTGCTGGAAACCCTCAACCGCAAGGCCAAGGCGGCCTGAGCTGCGAAAAATTAGACCGCGGCTATTCCACGAAAACGTCAGCGACATCATCGCTGGCGTTCTTTTTTACAGCGGCCCGACGCCGCCGTGGCTCGTGGCTCGTGGCTCGTGGCTCTTCAGTCTGCCCGGCGCAGCCAAATCCGCGTGATCTCGGCGGGCGCGCCAAAACGCATCGGCGGCCCCCAGTAGCCGGTACCCCGGCTGGTATAGACCCACATCCGCCCCTCCTTGCCCAGCCCGGCCAGAAAGCGGTTGGCACGACGCGCCAGCAGGCTCCAGGGCCATATCTGCCCGCCGTGAGTATGGCCGGAAAGCTGCAGGTCGAACCCGGCCTCTGCCGCCACGGGCGCGGAATTGGGCTGATGCGCGAGCAGCAGGCGCGTCGCTCCCGGCGGTATGTCACGGGCAGCCAGCACCGGGTCGCTGCGATGCGCCGGGACGTAGTACCCCGCCGACAGATCGGTAATGCCGGCAACGGCCAGTACCGCCCCGTCATGCTCGACAGGGTCGCACTCGTTGATCAGCACGCGCATGCCCAAACGTTCAAAGGCGGCGACCCACGCCTCGGCCTCGCTGTAGTACTCGTGATTGCCGGTCACGCAGAATGCGCCATGGCGAGCTCTCAAGTTCGCCAACGGCGCCAGGTCTTCTTCCAGTTCCGCGACGCGGCCATCGGTCAGATCACCGGTTATCGCGACCAGATCCGGGGTCAGCGAATTGACCCGTTCGACGATGCGCTGCAAGTGCTGGCGCTTGATCGTCGGGCCGATATGCAAGTCGCTCAACTGAACGATCGCCAGCCCCTCCAGCGCGGCAGGCAACCCGGCCAGCGGCACCGACACGTCGACGACGCGGGGCACCCTTCTCGCCTGCCACACCGAATAGACCGACAACACTGACGTTGCGATCAGCACGCCCCAGGCGCTACCGGCGACCAGCAAGGCCGTCGGCGCAGTCGCCACGTGCCAGGTCGCGAGCAGAATGTCCCGGGCCAGCGTGAGCAGCAGCAGGAAGGAGAATACCCCCGTCATCACTGCGACCGGCCAGGCGAACCAGCGACCGTTGAGCCAGGTCACCCGGACCACCCAGGGCATCAGCAGCGCACTGGTGAGCAGGTAACCGGCGCCGACGATATTGCTCCAGACGCCCAGCGAGAGCCCGGACAGCAGGCGCCAGCCGACATAGCCATGCAGCACGAGCAGGACCAGCCGCAGACGCAAAAGCGATCGATGGTGTCGCAAGTTCAAGCATTCCTTGCATTGAATGAGCGAAAAACCGGCATGCCGGCACGCGGCGACTCGACATCCATTCCCGCTCTCCCGGCGCGAGACATGGACGCAACTGCCTCAACGTAGTGACGATGCCTCAACGTAGTCCCGCGTGACATTGGCCGCAACGCAAGGCGTTGCGCTATCCTTGGCGGTCGCGGCAGCCCCAGCCCGCCGCGATTTCACCTTTCTGGAGCCGATGTTTGCATGAGCTACGCTACTGGCCTTTCTCGTCTACCGTCACGTAATGCCGTCTTCATCGCCAGCCTTTGCCTGCTGGCCGTTTCCCTCGTCGGGCTTGCCTCATCCTCATACTGGTGGTGGGGCGTGGTCATCTTCGGCGGCCTGTCCTGGCTCGGGATTCACGATATCCGTCAAAAGCACCGCACCGTCAGCCGCAACTATCCCATTCTGGCGCACTGTCGCTATATCCTCGAGTCGATCGGGCCGGAGATTCGTCAATACTTCATCCAGTCCGACCTCGACGAGCGTCCGTTCTCCCGGGAACAGCGCGCCGTCGTCTACCAGCGGGCCAAGAACGAGAGCGACAAGAAGCCCTTCGGTTCCTTGATCGACATGTATGCGCCCGGCCACGAGTGGATCAACCATTCACTGCGACCGACCCATATCGACGACAGCGACTTCCGGGTCCGGATCGGCGGCAGCCTCTGCAGCCAGCCCTATTCCGCCAGTGTGTTCAATATTTCGGCCATGAGCTTCGGCTCGTTGTCCGGCAACGCCATCGAATCGCTCAACGCCGGCGCTCGCAAAGGCAAGTTCTATCACGACACCGGCGAAGGCTCGATTTCTCGCTATCACCGGATTCACGGTGGAGATCTGGTCTGGGAGATCGGCTCCGGCTACTTCGGTTGTCGCCACGACGACGGCAGCTTCAATGAAGAGCGTTTCGCCGCCAACGCGCGCGACGAACAGGTCAAGATGATAGAGATCAAGCTGTCGCAGGGCGCCAAGCCGGGCCACGGCGGCATCCTTCCCGCCGCCAAGGTCACCGCCGAGATCGCCGAGGCGCGCGAGGTGCCCATGGGCGAGGACGTGGTCTCCCCTGCCGGCCACAGCGCTTTCTCCACGCCGCTGGAGCTGATGACCTTCATCGGCCGCCTGCGCGAGCTGTCCGGCGGCAAGCCCATCGGCTTCAAGCTGGCCATCGGCCATCCCTGGGAGTGGTTCGCCATGGTCAAGGCCATGCGCGAGACCGGCCAGCGCCCCGACTTCATCGTCGTCGACGGTGGAGAAGGCGGAACGGGAGCCGCACCGCTGGAGTTCATCAACCGTCTGGGCGTGCCGCTGACCGAAGCGCTGATGCTGGTGCACAACACCCTGGTCGGCGCTGGGTTGCGCGAAGAGATCAAGATCGGCGCCGCCGGCAAGATCACTTCCGGATTCAACATTGCCCGGACCCTGGCGCTGGGTGCCGATTGGTGCAATGCTGCACGCGGCTTCATGTTCTCGCTGGGCTGCATCCAGGCACTCAACTGCCACTCCGACAAGTGCCCCAGCGGCGTGGCGACCCAGGATCCCAAGCGCAGCCGCCACCTGGATGTCGCCGACAAGTCCGAGCGGGTCTACAACTTTCACCGCAATACGCTCAAGGGCCTGGCCGAGATGCTCGCCGCCGCGGGTCTGCAACACCCCTCGGAACTCGGCCCGGAACATATCATTCGGCGCGTATCCGCCGACGAGATCCAGTCTTACGACAAGCTGTTCACCTTCCTGAAGCCGGACGAACTGCTCGAAGGCAACAGCGAACACACCGTCTTCCGGAACTACTGGGAAGAGGCGCGCTCGGACTCCTTCCTGCCGCCCGCTCAACTGGCCGAATTGCGGCTGACCAAGCTGCGCTGATCGCCAACGTCAGCTCTCGGCTTCGCCAAGGCCGGCGCTGGGTGCCGCCCAGCGACGGTCGCCGGTGAACAGGGTTTCGACCAGCACCGGCGTCGAGATCCGGCGAACGCTGGCATCGAGGGTCGCTCGCCACCGGTCCGCCTCCTCGATGGAGAGCGGGTGACCCTTGACGAGTACGACATGAACGGTGACATAGAGCATCCGGCCCGGCCGGACCATACGGATATAGATGGCATCGGTGGGCAACGCCGCCAGCGCTGCCGTGATCGCCGCGCGTACCGGGTCGACCACATCGGGCCGCGGCGAGCGGTTGAGCAGCTCCAGAATCGCATTCTTGGCAACGCGGACGGGAACCCCCAGACAAAGCAGCACGACCGCGATCACCAGCCACGAGTCCACGTAGGGAACGACGGCATGCCAGCCTAGCGCTTGCACTAGGGGGATCAGACAGAAAGCCAGTAGCACCGCGGCGGAGATCAGCGCGTTGACGCGCCAGTTGTCGATATCGGCTTCGAGCAACGGACTGCTGACATGACGACTGACACGCCGCAGCACGAGGACCGCCAGCGTGCAGGCTGCCGTTGCCAGACAGGCGTAGCCGATCGAGATGCCCGCCGCGATCGTGTTGCCGCCCGTCAGCAGTGCCGTGATCGAATTGAATAGCGCCAGCGCCGACACGCCCAGCATCAGCAAGCCCTTGCAGGCGTTGACCATCGACTCGAAGTAGCCGTACCCGAACGGATAGGTATCGTCATCGGGGGCCACGACCAGCCGCCCTACGCGCAGTGTGAAGACGCCGACCACGGCATAGATGGCGTTGAAAAGCCCGTCGAGGAGGATCGCCTGGGAACCGGAAAGCACCGCAACCGTGAGCGCAAGCCCTCCAATGAGCGCGGCCATGACCGTCGAAAAGCGAAGCGCACCGCTCTCGGTAGTGGGCCATCCCGTTTTCATCGCGCCTCTACCCCTCGTCGTCCGAACGCTCTCGCCGTACCCCCATGCATCACCGCGGATTCGCAAACGCCGCAGTGGCTCTCGCGATCTGTATAATGCGCCGTCAACGAATCCCATACTTTCGATGCAGGAGCTGCACGCTCTATGGCTAATTACGCCTGGACCATCTCAATGCTCGCGATGACCATCGCTTTCATCACCTTCTTCACTTTCAGCGCCACCCGGCGTCGCGCGCTACTGGTGACCGCACTGGCATCGGCCGCCATCGCCGTGGTCATGGCGCTGGTAGCGGGTCTGATGCAGTAAGGGACACAGCGGTCCGCGTCAGTCAGCGCCACGGATCGCGGCAGGATTGTGCCGCCCCCTCACGGGCCAGAGGACGCAGAGCCGGCTAGTGGACCGTCGCCGGCGCTTCTTCGGCGGCATCTTCTTCATCGCCTTCCCACAGGTGGGTCCGCGTGATTGCATGATCGAGCATTTCGCGGGCCACGTCGAAGCGGCTGCGTCGCAGCAGCTCGACGGCCTCTTCGGAGAAGCGGATCGAGACGAGCGGTTCACCCGTTGCCTCTGCCGGTCGCAGCACCACTTCTCCGTTGGCAAGTTCGACGATTTCCAGAATCGCGATATCGGACACGGCTCACCTCTCTTGTCACTCTCTTTCATGGAGTGACGACTCGAATAAAAGAACGGGACCAATAAAAAACGACCAGAGCCTGGGCCCCGGTCGTTGATGTCTGGATTCAGGCTAACACGTTTACCCCGAGCCAGTCACCACTCGCTACTGCCTTCGCGCAGCGCCGGCAGCAGCGCCTTGAATTCACGATGGCACCAGCGCAGCGTATCGCCCAGCGATGGGGCGCCAGCGCTGGCAATCAGCCCGGCCCGTGCATCGCGGCGGGCCACGCCGTCGGCGCCGTGCAGCGCCTGCAACCGCGCAAGCAAAATACCCAGCCAGCTTTCGGGATCACGGGACAAGGCCCGTAGCCGTTCTAGCTCGGCCACATTGCCCCCCGTCGCCCGCAGCCACGCCTGCCAACCGTCGTGGGGCAGATCGGTATGCTCGGTGACTTCTCTTAGCACGGAATCCAGTGCCAGCCCCAGTTGGCCCAGCGCGGCCTCCTCCAGCGCCATGCGGCGCGCTGTCGCGTGCTCGTCGTCGCCCGGCTCGATCGTCAGCAACAGTTCAGCCTGATAAAGCAGCTGATTGGTACGGGCCACCGAGGTCATTTGCGCTTGTCCTCCACCTGCCAGCGGCCATCTTCGTAGACGGCACGCCAGCCGGTTGCCTTGCCCTCTTCGTCGGTCATGACGAACTGGCTCTTGGTCTTGCGCGAGAAGCGGATCTGCGCCGGTCGACCGTCAGGATCCTCGCTCGGCGCTTCGAGCAGGAAATGGTACTTCTCGGGCAGAGCGTCGGCGTGCGCCTTCAGCTCCTTGACCAGCGGCGGGCGGGTTTCCCGGTTCTTGGGAAACTGACTGGCCGCCAGGAACAGGCCGCTGGCGCCGTCGCGCAGCACGTAGTGATCGTCGACCTTCTGGCAGGCCAGCTCCGGCATCGGAATCGGATCCATCTTGGGCGGCGCGACTTCGCCACTCTTCAACAACTTGCGAGTGTTGCCGCAACCCTCGTTGGTGCAGGCGAAATACTTGCCGAAGCGACCGCTCTTGAGCTGCATTTCGGAGCCGCACTTGTCGCATTCGATCACGGGACCATCGTAGCCCTTGATCCGGAAACGCCCCTGCTCGATCTCGTAGTAGCCGTCGTCATCGTTGCTGATATAGAGCTTGCGGCCCTCGTCGATCAGGTAACTGTCCATCGCCGTGCCGGTGTTCGGGTTACGACGCTTGGCGCGCAGCGCTTCCGTCTCGGCGGCCTCGTCGGCATCCGCGGGGACGGCTTCCTCTCCCGGGATCAGATCGATGGTCGTCTTGCAGCGCTCCTTCGGCGGCAGGTTGTAGCCGGAACAGCCCAGGAACACGCCGGTCGACGCGATGCGAATCTGCATCGGGCGGCCACAGGTCGGGCACGCGATGTCGGTCTCGATGGGCTCGTTGGGCCGCATGCCATCCTCGCCCTCGGCACGCTCCAGCTTCTGCTTGAAGTCGGCATAGAAAGCATCGAGCAGCTTCTGCCACTGCTCGTGCCCCTCGGCGACCTCATCGAGTCGGTCTTCCATGCGGGCGGTGAAGCCGTAGTCCAGCAGGTCGTTGAACGATTCCACCAGGCGATCGGTCACGATCTCGCCGAGCTTCTCGGCATAGAAACGCCGGTTGTCGAGCTTGGCGTAGCCTCGGTCCTGAATGGTGGAGATGATCGCCGCATAGGTCGACGGGCGGCCGATGCCGCGCTTCTCGAGCTCCTTGACCAGGCTTGCTTCGGTGTAGCGCGCCGGCGGCTTGGTGAAGTGCTGCTGCGGATCGATCTGCTCGACCTCGAGTGTCGCGCCCTCGCCGATATCCGGCAATTGCGCCTGCTCGTCCTTCTTGGCCACCGGCTTCATCACGCGGGTGTAGCCGTCGAACTTGAGCACCCGGCCACGAGCCTTGAGCTCGAATCCGGCCGTTTCGATGGTCAGCGTGGTGGCGAGATATTCCGCCGGCACCATCTGGCAGGCGACGAACTGACGCCAGATCAGCTCGTACAGCCGCTGGGCGTCGCGCTCGACGGGCAGGTCATCGGCCCGCTGCTTGACGTTGGAAGGACGAATGGCCTCGTGCGCTTCCTGGGCGTTCTGCTTGCTCGAGTAGCGATTCGGCGCTTCCGGCAGGTAGCGGTCACCAAACTCCGACTGGATGTAATCGCGCACGCCTGCGACTGCATCCTGGGAGAGGTTGGTGGAGTCGGTACGCATGTAGGTGATGTAGCCGCCCTCGTAGAGCCGCTGGGCCAGCGTCATCGTCTTCTTGACGGAGTAACCCAGTCGTCCGCTGGCAGCCTGCTGCAGCGTCGAAGTAATGAACGGCGCATTGGGCTTGGAGCTGGTCGGCTTGGTTTCGCGGCTGGTGATGTCGAGCATGTCCTGACGCAGCGGCGCGATGCGGTCGTGGGTCTCTTTCTCGGAGGTAGGACGGAAAGTCTCGCCGTTCTCGCGGACCACCTCGAAGCGGATCGGTTCACCATCGGCGGTGACGAGGTCGGCGTGAACGTCCCAGAACTCTTCCGGGTTGAATGCCCGAATAGCGCGCTCACGATCGACGATCAGACGTACGGCTACCGATTGCACACGGCCAGCGGAGAGGCCACGAGCCACCTTGCTCCAGAGCAGTGGCGAGACCATGAAGCCCACGACGCGATCCAGGAACCGGCGACTCTGCTGCGCCTCGACACGGGCAATGTTGAGTGTGCCGGGCTGCTTGAAGGCTTCCTGGATGGCATTCTTGGTGATCTCGTTGAACACCACGCGTTTGTAGCGCGAGTCGTCGCCGCCAATGGTCTCCTTCAGGTGCCAGGCGATCGCCTCTCCCTCACGGTCCAAATCGGTCGCGAGATAGATCGTATCGCTCTTGTCGGCCAGTCTCTTGAGCTCATCGACCACCTTCTCCTTGCCCGGCAGGATCTCGTAATTGGCCCGCCAGCCATGTTCGGGGTCGATACCCATGCGCCGAACCAGTTGATCCCACTGCTTCTGCTTCTTGTACTCCGCCTTCTCTTCCGGCGACATCTTGCGGGTGATTGCCGCCTGCTTCGCGCGCTCCTTAGGATCGCTGGCCTGCTTGGAAGAACCACTGGTCGGCAGATCACGAATATGCCCGACGCTCGATTTCACCACGAAATCGTTGCCGAGATACTTGTTAATGGTCTTGGCCTTGGCCGGCGACTCAACGATAACCAGTGACTTGCCCATAGCGCTCCTGCTTCTTTATATAGCGGTGGTCCCAGCCGGTGGCGTGCTCGACGGCAGGGAGTGGGGCCGACCGGAAAATCCGCCTACCCTACCCTAGCCTTTCTCATGGCGCCAGCCGTAGCTTGACTTTGCCCAACGTTGGCGGTGCCATGTCAATGGCCCTTCATCATGGGGCTAACGAGAAGAATTCCAAGTTACGCCGTCGTGTCGTCTTGGGCTTTTCGGGCCTTTCATCCATGTCGCGTCTGGCGCTTGCACGCTACACTCGAATCCGTAACGTCGTCGTCGCGAAAGGCTTTTATACTGCCAACGCCAACAGTCTCCGGGGCCTGTGGCGGTCTATTCGCCATCCGATGCCGAGAAGCGGCCCCCCGTTGAAACGTCGGCCATACCTGCGAAGCGTTGTCTGTGGCACATTTATCCGGGATGGGGCAGTAACAGCGCTTCGGACAAGACGGGCTCCTTGTTGTAAAATAACCACATGTCACCGTTGCGACTCGATCCATGGCTTTTCAGCGCGGCGGGACGACTCATTCAGTTGCCAGGAGAATTTCCATGCAGCACGCGTTTCACGGTCCGATTCGCCGCACCAAGATCGTCGCCACCCTGGGTCCTGCTACGGACCGCGAGGGAGTATTGGATGCCATTATCGAAGCCGGGGTCGACGTCGTTCGCTTGAACTTCTCCCACGGGAATCCGGAAGATCACCGCCGCCGACTCAAGGCCGTTCGCGAAGCGGCGGATCGTCACGGCCGTGCGGTGGCAGCACTGGGCGATCTCCAGGGTCCCAAGATCCGCATCGCCCGCTTTGCTGCCGAAGGCGGCGTCAAACTCGAAAAAGGCCAGCCTTTCGTGCTGGACGTGTCGCTGGATCGCGATGCCGGCGACAGCGAACGCGTCGGTTGCGACTACAAGGAATTGGCCGACGACCTCGAGACTGGCGACACCCTGTTGCTGGATGACGGTCGCCTGGTGCTCGAAGTCGACCGTATCGAAGGTGCGCAGATTTTCAC
The DNA here is from genome assembly GCF_036663415.1 of Salinicola sp. 4072. Taxonomy (NCBI): domain Bacteria; kingdom Pseudomonadati; phylum Pseudomonadota; class Gammaproteobacteria; order Oceanospirillales; family Halomonadaceae; genus Salinicola; species Salinicola sp. 4072. The sequence continues at coordinate 79,083 of NZ_JAXOVV010000006.1, forward strand.
CACGGTCAAGGTCGGCGGCAAGCTGACCAACAACAAGGGCATCAACAAGCAGGGCGGCGGCCTTTCCGCTGCGGCGCTGACCGAGAAGGACAAGGAAGACCTCAAGACCGCGATCGATATCGGCGTCGACTATCTGGCCGTATCGTTCCCGCGCAGTGGCGCCGACATGCAGTATGCGCGCGAGCTGCTGGGCGAAGCGGGTCAGGAGATCGGCCTGGTCGCCAAGATCGAGCGCGCCGAAGCCGTTGCCGACCCGGAAACGCTGGACGATATCATCCGTGCCTCGGAAGCGGTGATGGTCGCCCGCGGCGATCTCGGCGTCGAGATCGGCGATGCCCAGCTGATCGGCGTGCAGAAACGGATCATCGCCCGCGCCCGTACACTCAACAAGGTCGTCATCACCGCCACTCAGATGATGGAATCGATGATCGAGTCGCCGCTGCCGACCCGCGCGGAAGTCTTCGACGTCGCCAACGCGGTTCTGGATGGTACCGATGCGGTGATGCTCTCGGCAGAAACCGCCGCCGGCGACTTCCCGGTCGAGACCATTCGCGCCATGAACCGGCTGTGCCTGGGCGCCGAGCGCGAGCGGGCGGCCCAGCAGTCCCAGCACCGCATCCATGAAGGTTTCAGCCGGATTGACGAAACGTTGGCGCTGTCTGCCATGTATGCGGCCAACCACCTTTCCGGCGTGGTCGCCATCGCCTGTTTGACCGCGTCGGGCTACACGCCGCTGATCGCCTCGCGCATCCGCTCCGGCCTGCCGATCGTCGCGCTGGCCGAGACACCGCTGGTCCAGCGTCGCATGGCGCTCTATCGTGGCGTCGTCTCGCTGGTCTTCGATAGCTCCCGCTTCCCGCTGACCGAGATCAACAGCGGTGCGATCAAGGAGCTGGTCAGCCTCGGGCTCGCCAGCAAGGGCGATCTCGTCATCCTGACCCGCGGCGATCACATGAACGCTCATGGCGGCACCAATACCATGAAGATCATTCAGGTCGAGGAGTGATCGAGAGCCTCCGTTCGCACGGGATGAAAAAAAGCGGAGCCACGGCTCCGCTTTTTTTATTGCCTTCATCGAGGGAGTGCATCATGCGCTCACTCGATTTCGATCAGAACCTCGCCCGGTGTCACGCGGTCGCCCTTGGCCACATGAACCGCCTTGACCGTGCCGCTGGCCCGCGCCTGCACTTCCGTCTCCATCTTCATGGCTTCGGTGATCAGTACGGCCTGCCCTTCCTCGACGCTGTCACCTTCGGCGACCAGCACATCGACGATGTTGCCCGGCATCGACGTGGTAACGTGCCCCGGCGAGCTGGCCTTGGCGCGCCCTCCGCTCTTGCCTTCCTGCACGAACTCGTCCTTGGCCTCGAACACGACCTCTTCGGGCATGCCATCGAGCGTCAGGTAGACGCGGCGCTTGCTGCCACTGCTGCTGCCGACCCCGGTGATCTGCACTTCGTAGGATTCACCATGAACGTCGATGACGAACTCGGTAGGCACCCCTTCGGAAACCGGCCGTCCGGCACCGCCAGCGGCCTCCGTTGACGGAATCGCTTCCGGCGTCAGTGTACCGTCGCGTCGCCCTTGCAGATATTCGCGTCCCAGATCAGGGAACATGGCAAACGTCAGCACGTCCTCCTCGCTGTCGGCCAGCTCACCGATATCCTGCTTCAGCTTCACCATCTCCGGCTTGAGCTGGTCGGCCGGCCGGCCTTCGTCGACCGGTTCGTTGCCGATCGCCTTGCGCCGCACCTCGGCATTCACCTCCGCTGGCGGCTGGCCGTAGCCACCCAGCAGGTAGCGCTTCACCTCGTTGGTGATCGACTTGTAGCGCTCGCCGGTCAACACGTTCATGGCGGCCTGAGTCCCGACGATCTGCGATGTCGGCGTCACCAGCGGCGGGTACCCCAGATCGGCACGGACCTTCGGAATTTCGTCGAAGACGTCCTGGATCCGACCCAGCGCATTCTGCTCCTTCATCTGGTTGGCCAGGTTGGACATCATGCCCCCCGGCACCTGCCAGATCTGTACGCTCACATCCTCGCGGGTGTACTCGCTTTCGAATGCCACATATTTCTTGCGCACTTCCCGGAAGTAGTCGCCGATCTCCTTCAGCGCGACCAGATCCAGACCGGTGTCATAAGGCGTCTGCTGGAACGCCGCCACCATTGCCTCGGTAGAGGGGTGACTGGTGCCACCGGCGAAGGCGGAAATGCAGGTATCGATATGGCGACAGCCTGCCTCGACGGCCTTCATCTGACTCAGGGAAGCCAGCCCGGACGTCGCGTGGGCATGGAGGTGGATCGGCACGTCGACCGCCTCGGCCAGCGCCGCCACCAGTTCGCCGGTGGCGTAAGGCGTCAGCAGCCCGGCCATGTCCTTGATGGCGATCGAATCGGCGCCCATGTCGACCAGCCGCTTGGCCTGCTCGACATACATGTCCCGGGTGTGGACGGGGCTGACGGTATAACAGATAGTGCCCTGCGCATGCTTGCCGCTGGCCTTGACTGCCTTCATCGCGGTCTCCAGATTGCGCAGGTCGTTCAGCGCATCGAAGACCCGAAAGATGTCGATGCCGTTATCGGCCGAGCGCGCCACGAAGCGCTCCACCACATCATCCGCATAGTGGCGATACCCAAGCAGGTTCTGCCCCCGCAGCAGCATCTGCAGCGGCGTATTGGGAAGCGCTTCGCGCAGCGACTGCAGGCGTTCCCAGGGATCCTCCTTGAGGAAACGCACGCAGGCATCGAACGTGGCGCCGCCCCAGACTTCGAGCGAATGGAACCCGATCGCGTCGAGCTTGGCGCAGATCGGCAGCATGTCTTCGGTTTTCATGCGCGTGGCGATCAATGACTGATGCCCGTCACGCAGGACGACGTCGCTGATCTTGACGGATGACGAGTCGGCGTTGTTCATCTTTTTCTCCTGATCCTGATTCTGATCCATTCGGCGCGTTCAAAGTCCAGCGTGAGCCGCGATGGCCGCCGCGATCGCCAACGCCACCTCTTCGGGGTTGCGCTTGACGGAGTAGTTGAGCAGTTCGGGATGGGCGGGAACGAACCCGGTGTCGAAATGCCCGGCCCGGAAATCGGGATGGCGCAGAATTTCCTGGTAGTAGGGGGCGGTGGTCTTCACCCCTTGCAGACGCATGTCGTTCAGCGCCCGAATGCCACGATTGAGGGTCTCTTCCCAGGTCATGCCCCAGACGATCAGCTTGAGGCACATCGAATCGAAGTACGGCGGAATGGTATAGCCGGTATAGATCGCAGTGTCCGTGCGGACGCCGGGGCCGCCGGGCGCGTAGTAACGGGTGATGCGACCGAAGCTGGGCAGGAAGTCGTTCTTGGGATCCTCGGCGTTGATTCGGAACTGGATGGCATAGCCCTGGTGGCGGATATCCTCCTGGCGATAGGCCAGCCGGTCGCCTGCGGCAATGCGCAACTGTTCACGGACGATATCGACGCCGGTGATCGCCTCGGTGATGGTGTGCTCGACCTGGACCCGGGTGTTCATCTCCATGAAGAAGACTTCGTTGTCCTTGACCAGGAACTCCACGGTACCGGCATTCTGGTAGCCGACCGCATGGGCGGCACGCACCGCCATCTTGCCCACGTAGCTGCGCTGTTCCGGGGTCAGCTGAGGACTGGGCGCAATTTCGATCAGCTTCTGGTTGCGGCGCTGGATCGAGCAGTCGCGCTCGAACAGATGGATGACCCCACCGTGGCTGTCCGCCAGCACCTGAACTTCGATGTGCAGCGGATCGACGATGCATTTCTCCATGAACACTTCCGCGCTACCGAAAGCTTTGGTCGCCTCGGAAATCACGCGATCCCAGGCCTGCCGGAGCTGGTCGGCCGTGTCGCAGCGGCGAATCCCTCTCCCGCCGCCGCCGGATGTCGCCTTGAGCATGATCGGATAACCAATCTCTTCGGCAACCGTCAGCGCTTCGTCGAGATTGGCGAGATTGCCGTCGGAACCCGGGGTCACCGGCACGCCCGCCTCACGCATCGCCGTTCGCGCGGCGGTCTTGTCGCCCATCCTGGCGATCACTTCGGCACTCGGGCCGACGAACGCGATACCCGCCTGACTGCAGATCCTGGCAAACTCGGCACTTTCGGATAAAAAGCCGTAGCCGGGATGAATGGCATCACAGCCGGTTTCCCGTGCCAGGTTGACGATCCGCCGCGGATCCAGATAGCCCGCCAGCGGTTCGTCACCGACGAAATAGGCCTCGTCCGCTCCTTTGACATGCAGGGAGAAACGGTCGGGTTCGGTATAGATCGCAACCGAACGGATGCCCATCTCGGCGCAGGCTCGTACAATACGCACGGCAATCTCGCCGCGGTTGGCGATAAGCAGCTTTTTAAACACCGTTTGCCCTCCCGGTTTGTGCGTGGCGACGCTTTGTTATCGTCTCCCTACGCTAGCGATCCGGGTACCAATAGAAAAATTGATATTTTTTTGCCAACCTATAAGCTAAACGTTATACCTGACCGTGAGAGCATCCTGAATGTCGCGTCCCAACCTGCTCAATCGTCTGACATTCCGTCAGCTCCAGGTCTTCCAGGCCGTTCATCGTCAGCAATCCTATTCACGCGCTGCCGAACAGCTGGGCCTGACGCAACCTGCCGTCAGCGCTCAGATCCGACAGCTCGAGCAGGCGCTGAGCCAGCCACTGTTCAAGTACGCCGGCAAGACACTCCATATACTGCCCGCCGCCGATGCGCTGGCCGCGTCCGTGCAGTCGATCTTCGGTCAGGTTTCGAGCCTGCAGATGGAGCTGTCGGAGCTGGCGGGCACGATCCGGGGCGAACTCAACCTCGCAGCCGTCTCGACCGCGCAGTACGTCGTGCCGCACATTCTGGCGCGCTTCCGCGCCCGCTATCCGGAAGTCCAGATTCGGCTACGCGTCTGCAACCGGGCACAGGCCCTCGAACGGCTGGCGGAGAGACGAGATGATCTGGTCATCATGGGCATGGTGCCGGACGACCCCAATCTGGTGTTCATGCCCATTCTGGACAATGAATTGATACCGGTGGTCTGGCCGGGCCACCCGCTGGTCACGGCCGAGCGGGCGACGCTCGAGGATTTCGCGCGGCACTATCTGCTGATGAGGGAGCCGGGCTCCGGCGCACGGACGGCATTCGAGGATTTTGCAGCAAGGGAGCGCATCTCCCTGCACCACACCATCGAGCTCGGTACCAATGAAGCCATCAAGCAGGGCGTCATGGCGCACCTGGGTGTGGCCGTGCTTCCACGCCTGGCTGTGCAGCTGGAGCTGGCTTCCGGACTGCTCGCCAGCCCGCGCATTCCCGGCTTCCCTCTGAAACGCTCGTGGTGCACGGTCTACCCCAAGGATCGCTACCCGACGCCAGTCACGGAGCTTTTTCTACGCTTCGTGCGGGAACTGCTGCCGGAATTGAACGCACACTTCCGGGCCCCGATGACACCGATAGAGACGCCGACGCTGCTGTGTCTTCCTGCTGATGAGGGTTAAAGAGGACTTCAGCGCTCAGGCCCGATCACGCTGATTCGCCTGGACGCGAAGGACATGCAGCTGGATCAGCTCCTCGGCCTGAGCAGCAAGAAGCTTCAATCGCTGCATATCGGTTTCCTCGAAAGCCCGGGCAAGCATGCCAATCAGACATAGCGTGCCCACACAGGCTTCCGGCTCCACGAACAGCGGATAGCCAGCATAGAAGCGAATGAATGGGTCTCCTGTCACTATCGGGTTGTCCGAAAAACGTGCATCCCGCAAGGCATTGTTGACCACCATCGGCTGGCCGTCGGCCACGACGTGGCCACAGAAAGAAATCCGCCTTGGCGTCTCGCAGACCTTCAAGCCCTGGTGTGACTTGAACCACTGACGCTCTTCGTCGATCAGCGTGATCATCGACAAAGGCACGTCGAAAATCTGCGTCGCCAATTCCGTCAAACGGTCGAACCCCTTGTCGGATTCCGAATCGAGCAGCTGTAGATCCCGCAAGACAGTTAGACGCTCGACTTCGTTATGGGGCATATCCGGTGCAATCATAGAGCGGACTCTTACTCCTCAGGTTCGAGAAATTATCAACGCCGCACAGCCAACGTGGTTCCGGACAGAAAAATCGCGAAATAATTCTTCAAAGATAGTTCTTAGAAGATAATTCTCCGAAGCGTGACGACCGCCTGGCGCGGCGCACGTGAAATCCTGTTCGGATGATCCGTGGTACGTACGTGACGAACGGTCATTGAATACGCCTGAAAGACCTCTTTGGATGCATACCTGCTGCCAATGACCCAAACGGATCGTCATATCGCATTCCGGCATGAAAAAAATACCAGGCAGGGACAGAACGGGACCAGGCAGAGACAGAACGGGCCTGCCGATCTTATCGGCAGGCCCGTTAACGTCTTCCTGACGAGGCACGCTTACTTCACCTCTACCCCGTGTGCCTGCTTGTCGGCATGATAGGACGAACGCACCAGCGGCCCCGATGCCACATGTTTGAACCCCATGGCCTTGCCCTGCTCGGCAAACCAATCGAATGTCTCGGGATGCACCCAACGATCGATAGGCAGGTGATTGCGAGAGGGCTGCATGTACTGGCCCAGGGTCAGCATATCGACATCGTGAGCACGCAGGTCGCGCATGACTTCGATGACCTGCTCGTCGGTTTCCCCGACCCCGAGCATCAACCCTGACTTGGTCATCACTTCCGGGCGGCGCGCCTTGTACCCTTTCAGCAAGTCCAGCGACCACTGATAGTCCGCGCCTGGGCGGACCTTGCGATAGAGCGACGGCACCGTTTCCAGGTTGTGGTTGAAGACGTCCGGCGCTTCGCCTTCCAGAATGTCCAGCGCCACCTGCATGCGTCCGCGGAAATCCGGAACCAGCACTTCGATCTCGATGTCCGGGCTATCGCGACGAATCTCGCGAATGCAGTTGGCGAAATGCTGCGCTCCGCCATCACGCAGGTCATCGCGATCCACGGACGTCACCACGACGTAATTGAGCCGCATCTCGGCAATGGCTTCCGCCAGTTCGCGAGGCTCGTTCTCGTTGAGCGCATTGGGTCGCCCATGCGCGACATCGCAGAAGGGGCAACGGCGGGTACAGATATCGCCCATGATCATGAAGGTCGCCGTCCCGCCACTGAAGCACTCGCCTAGGTTAGGACAGGAGGCTTCTTCACAGACGGTGTGCAGCCCGTGCTTGCGCAGGGTCTGCTTGATATGGGTGACCTGGGGAGAAACCGGCATTCTGACTCGCAGCCAGTCCGGCTTCTTCGGCAACGTTTCGGTCGGAATGACCTTGACGGGAATCCGAGAGACCTTCTCGGCACCGCGCAGTTTGACACCGCGCTCGGCGCGTGCCGGCTTCTTGGTCTCGGGCGTTGGCATGACGGTCGTCTCGGTCATAGATCCCTTCCTGATAGGTCGTGGAACGTCGGCAGCTAGGCATTCGCTGCCGGTTCAAAAGCTTGTGGCCACCCGGGTCGAGCGTCGAGCGGCACGGACAATCGGCGTGCAAAGCAGTCTGCCAATCTTTCGGCTTCGCTGATCGATGACACCGGCTCGGTCACGTGGTCACGCAATTGGGTCATCTTCAGCCCCGCATAGCCGCACGGGTTGATTCGGGCGAACGGTGACAGGTCCATGTCGACGTTGAGCGCGACGCCATGGAAACTGCAGCCTCGCCGAATTCTCAGACCCAGCGATGCGATCTTGTCGTCAGCGACATAGACCCCAGGGGCGTCCGGCCGCGCACGTGCTGCGACGCCATGGTGCGCCAGCAGGTCGATGACGGCATTCTCGAGCAGCGTCACCAGCTCCCGTACACCAAGCCCTCGCCGACGCACATCGAGCAAAGGATAGAGCACGACCTGCCCCGGCCCATGGTAGGTCACCTGACCGCCGCGATCGCTCGCGACGACCGGTATGTCTCCCGGCATCAACAGATGCTCCGGCTTGCCGGCCCGCCCCTGGGTGAAGACGGGATCATGCTCGACCAGCCATAGCTGGTCCGGCGCCGAGGCATCGCGCATGTCGGTAAAACGTGACATCGCCTGCCATATCGGTAGATAAGGCTGACGCCCGAGTCGGTAGAGTTGCAATGTGGACATTGACGTCACAGCACCATGTGAACGCGTCCGGTCGCCTTCAGATCCTGAAACAGCGCATCCAGCTGCGTCTCTCCGGTGGCATGAATGACCACCCGAACTGACTGAAAACGGCCTTTGCGGCTGTCGGAAAGCTTGACGGATGCCGGGTCAAAACCGGGAGCATGCCGTTCGATCACCTCACTGATAGCCGCGACAAAATCTTCGGCGGCGTCACCGACCACCCGGATCGGGTAGTCGCAAGGAAATTCGACCTTGGGCCGAGGCAGGTCAACATCATTGGGTGTCTGAGTCATGGCGCTACGGTTATCTGAGTCATGGTATTAGGCGCTGAAAGTCATTTCCGACCATTCTACTCAACAACAGCCCAGGCACCAACCGATGCTGGCGAAGCGCGGAGACCGCTGACGGGATCCGCTACTTCGTTTCGAACCTTCGCCACCTTCCGGCACTGTGTCTGGCCGGGCACCGTGTCTCGACGGCGCCCGACCGACAGATGAAGGAGCCGTCTTAATCGAATAGCCCGGTCACGAACAGAACGATGGAGTCCCATACACGCTTGAAGATGCTGCCCTCTTCGACCCCTTCCAACGCCACCAGCGGCTGCTGACCGAGCACCTCGTCACCCGATTTGATTTCCAGCGTGCCGACCTGCTGTCCGGCCTGAATCGGCGCACGCAGCGTCTCGGGCAGATTGAGACGTGCGGTCAGATTATCGGCGCTACCCCGCGGTACGGTCATGCTGACTTCGTTCTGCACGCCAAGACGAACGGTATCACTGGCGCCGCCCCAGATACGCGCCTCGTTGAGTACGGAGCCTGCGTCATAGAGCTTGCGAGTCTGGAAGAAGCGGAAGCCGTAGTTGAGCAGGCGCTGGGTTTCTGCCGCCCGGGCTTCATCGGAATTGGTGCCCATCACCACAGCGATTAGACGAGTATCCTGTTTTTTGGCAGAGGCGACCAGACAGTAGCCGGCAGCTTCGGTATGGCCCGTTTTCAAGCCGTCGACATCCGGATCGCGCCACAACAGGCGATTGCGGTTCGGCTGGCGAATATCGTTGTAGGTGAAATATTTCTCCGAATAAACCTGATAGTGGTCAGGAAAATCCGTGATGATGTGGCGCGCGAGAATGGCCAGGTCGTGAGCGGACGAATAATGGTCGTCGTGAGGCAGTCCTGTCGGATTCATGAAATGGCTGTTCTGCATCCCCAGGCGCTGAGCCTGCTGATTCATCAGGTCCGCAAACGCCGATTCGCTGCCGGCTACGTATTCCGACAGCGCCACGCTGGCATCGTTGCCGGACTGGACCACCACGCCGCGAAGCAGGTTCTCGACACTGACCTGCGTGCCCTCCTGGATGAACATGCGTGAACCGCCCGTGCGCCACGCATTTTCACTGACGCTGACCATGTCGGTGTCGGAGATGCTGCCGCCGTCGATTTCCTGCTCGACGATGTACGCCGTCATCATCTTGGTCAGACTGGCGGGCGGCAGCCGCTGATCGCCATTGTGATTCACCAGCAGTTGCCCGGTGGAGGCGTCCATCAGTACCCAGGAAGACGCGGCCAGATCAGGCGGCGAGGGTATCAACTGCTCCGGCTCCGGGTTGGATGTCGACATCTGGCTATCGGGAGCGGGTTGCTGGGCGCCGGCCGGAGACGACAGCAGCCCCAGACACAATGACGCTGAGATGACCAGGCGTGATACAGACGAAGTGAACAACGCTTTCATGACAATCGGGTTCTCACTGGACGAGGTTACTGAGTGGGCGCTACCAGGAACGTCTGGCCATAGCCGGCGTCCTGCAGAGTAGCCCTGATGGATTCGAGCGATGCCAGGTCATGAATGGGGCCGACCTGGACACGATAGAGAGGAGACGCATTGTCGATGCGAACCGGCTGCGACAGCAAGCCCTGCAGCCGGCTCCTCAACGCTTCCGCCCCGGATCGAGAACCGAGCGCGGCAACCTGCACGAAGCGCTGCCCTGCCGCCGATGATGCCGCAGCGGCGGACGTGGGCGCAGCGCTTTCAGAAGACAAGGTAGTCGAAGATGGAGATTCCTCGGCATTCGCCGCCGCGAGAACGGGGTCGATGCTGGCCTGGTAACTCGCAGCCGAGCTCGTACCGTCGGCTTGCGAAGCGGCAGGCCGAAGGGACGACCCCGGCGCCTTCGATGGCTGATCCGGTACCGAACGGGATGCGAACTCGCTCTGGCCGGCCTGCGTGCGGTCATCGCCCGACTGACCATGCGTACGCGCCCAGGCCACGGGATCTATCGCCTCGACCCTCACCCGTCCGGTGCCGCCCTTCAGAATGCCCAGACGCGCGGCCGCCGCGTAGGAAAGGTCGATCAGCCGCTCGCTGTGAAACGGGCCACGATCGTTCACCCGCACGATGACCTTGCGACCGTTATCGAGATTGGTGACTCGGGCATACGTCGGCAGCGGCAGCGAGCGATGGGCCGCCGACATCTGATACATGTCGTAGGTCTCGCCGTTGGCCGTGTCGTACCCCTGGAACTTGACACCGTACCAGGAAGCGAGCCCCTCGGCCTCGTAACCGGCAGGGTCGTCGAGCACATGGTAGGTCTTGCCCCAGACCGTATAGGTCGAGCGGTTACCGCTCCTGGAGCGGGGTTCCACGCGTGGTACCGCATCCGGCACGTTGGCGACGTCTTCCGGCGTATCCGGGTAGGCATCCTGATCCATGGCGTAACGGCCGCCTCCGCCCTGGGTGCCGCCGCCACCGCCACATCCCGCCAGCACTGCCAGCAGCAGCGATGCCAGAGAGAGGCGCCATCTCACGGCACACCGACTCATGCCCCGCCACCTTGCCCTTTCCCGGCCATGGCAGTCTGAATGCGTTGCGCCAGCGTCGCGACCGCCATGGCATAGAGATGGCTGTGGTTGTAGCGGGTGATGACATGAAAATTGTCGAGGCCCAGCACATAGCGAATATGCCCGTCGGCAAAATCCAGGGCCAACGGCACGACTTCGTCATTCGGCTGCAAGCGCCCCGCCGTCGGCTCGATGCCGACCTGCTGCAACGCCGAAATCGACGTATCCGGCGGCTCGGTACGATTGAAGGTGATGGAAGCCGGCAACACATCGGGGCCATCGGCCTCGACCAGCACCGCTTGATTCCGCTGCCAACCATGCTCGCTGAAGTAATTGGCGATACTGCCGATGGCGTCCACCGGGTTGTTCCACAGATCCTTCAGTCCATCGAAATCGAAATCTACCGCGTACGCCTGATAGCTGGTAGGAATAAACTGCGGATAGCCCATGGCTCCGGCGTAGGACCCACGAAGCGTGGCGGGATCGACATCCTGACCTAGCGTAATGCCGAGAAACGCTTCGAGCTCACCGCGAAAGAACGTGCCCCGGGAAGGGTGGTGAAACGCCAGCGTGGAAAGAGAATCCAGCACGCGATGCGTGCCCTTGTGCTGGCCATATTGGGTCTCGACACCCAGGATCGCCACCACGATCTCCGGCGGCACGCCGTAGACTTTCTCGGCCCGCGCCAACGTTTCATGATACTTCTCGAGAAAGGCAACGCCCTGTCGAATACGTTCAGGCTGGATGAAGATGTCGCGGTACTCGTCCCAGCGCAGGCGTCTTTCCGCCGCGTGATTCATCGCCTCCAGTACCTGCGGACGATACTGCGCCGCCTGCATCGCGGCTTCCAGCTCGTGGCTCAGCAAGCCCTTCCGCGACAGGGATTCCACCATCTCCTGCACTTCGGGATGGGTGGCCGGGTCGAAATTCTCCTTGGCCTGCGTCGCCGCGCTTGCCAAGCCCCAGAGTCCCACCAGCAACAGACTGATGCTGAACCGACGATCTCGTCTCCAACGCAGCGGCATGCGCGACTAGCTCCCTGCTTGCGGCTTGTCCGGCGTCAGTGTGTCAACAGGCGCCGGTGCGTGTGAATCGACATGAGAATACCGAACCCGGCCATCAAGGTCACGCTGGAGGTCCCGCCATAGCTGACCAGCGGCAATGGCACGCCGACCACCGGCAGAATGCCCGTGACCATGCCGATATTCACGAAAACGTAGATGAAAAAGGTCAATACGATACTACCGGCCAGCAAGCGGCCGTAGGTGTCCTGCGCATGATTGGCCATGACCAGCCCGCGCGAGACCAGCAACAGATACAGCACCAGAATGGTACACATGCCGATCAGGCCGAACTCCTCTCCCAGCACGGCGACGATGAAGTCGGTATGGCGCTCCGGCAGGAACTCTAGCTGGGACTGCGTACCCAGCCCCCAGCCCTTGCCTTCCAGCCCGCCGCTGCCGATCGCGGTCTTGGACTGGATGATGTTCCACCCGGCACCGAGAGGGTCGCTTTCCGGATTGAGAAAGGTCAACACTCGCTGACGCTGGTAATCGTGCATGTTGATCCACAGCAGCGGCGCCGCCGCCCCCGCCATGGCCCCCAGCGTCAGAATGAATTTCCACGACAGCCCCGTCAGCAGAATCACGAACACTGCCGCGCAGGTCACCAGCAATGACGTGCCCAGGTCAGGCTGACGGGCGATCAGCAGCACCGGCACCCCGATGATCACCGCGCAGACGATCAGATCGCGCCAGGTGGGCGGCAGGGGGCGGCGATGAAAATAGGCCGCCAGCATCATCGGCATGGCGATCTTCATCACCTCCGAAGGCTGGAATCGCAACGGGCCGATCTCCAGCCAGCGCTGGGCGCCCATGCCGATATCCCCCATGATCTCGACGGCGATCAGCATCAAGAGGCCGCCACCGTAGGCCAGCGGTGTCCACCGGAACAGCGTGCCGGGCGAGAACTGCGCGATGATCACCGCGCCCAGCAAGGCCACGCCCATGCGCGACGCCTGCGCCATCGTCGTCGAGGCCGACATGCCGCTCGCGCTGTAGAGCACCACCAGTCCGAACGAGATCAGCAGCAGCAGGATCGACAGCAGCCACGGATCGAGATGCATGCGCAACCACAGCGAGCGCTTGCGCCCGACTCGGGCTTGATGGGCTCTCGGTGCCACGCGTTGGAAATCAATCGCCATCGATACTCTCGATTTCTTCGTTGACGGTGGTACCCGGCGGATCCTCGAGCTTCCCGTCGGGCAACAGCCACGCATCGGTAAGCTCGCGACCGAGGCCGGATACGCCGCCGCCTGCGTTCTCGACGATGACGGCAACCGCGATCTGAGGGTCGTCTACGGGCGCAAAACCGATGAACAGCGCGTGATCACGGAGGCGTTCGGCCAGTTCGTCGGCGTCGTACTTCTGGTTCTGCCCCAGCGAAAAGACCTGAGCGGTGCCGGTCTTCGCTGCCATCTCGTACTGCAGGCCAGCGCCAGCCTTGCGGGCGGTCCCTTCGGAGCCGTTCATCACCGCTTCCATGCCTTTGAAGACATCCTGCCACCAGCGCGCCTGATCGATCTGTACATCCGGCTTGGTATCCGCGAACGGCGGCTCGACGATCTCCTCGCCGATGCGCTTGGCCAGATGCGGCCGCACCCACTGTCCCCGATTGGCCAGTGTCGCGGTGGCAGCCGCCAACTGGAGTGGCGTCGCCATGAAATATCCTTGACCGATGCCGGCAGAAAGCGTTTCTCCCGGATACCACACCTGGTTGTACTTCTCGCGCTTCCATTCACGTGACGGCATCAGGCCCGGCGACGCTCCCTGGACATCCAGCGACGTGACCTCGCCAAAGCCGAACTGGTGCATGAACGCCGAGAGACGGTCGATGCCCAGCCGGTACGCCATGGTATAGAAATAGGTGTTGTTGGAGACTTCCAGCGCTCGCTCGAGATCGACACGACCATGCCCCCACCGCAGCCAGTTGTGGTAGCGCCGGGTATCGTTGGGCAACTGGAAATAGCCAGGGTCGTAGATGACGTCGTTGGGCTTGACCACCCCATCCTGCAAGGCGCCCAGCGCCTCGAACGGCTTGACGGTCGAACCCGGCGGATACTGCCCGCGTACCGCACGGTTATACAGCGGCAGGTCCAGATTTTCCTGCAAGGCGCGATAATCCTTGTAGGAGATCCCGGTCACGAACTTGTTGATGTCGAAGCCCGGTGCCGAAACCATCGCCAGGATGTCGCCCGTCTTGGGCTGAATGGCCACGATGGCACCGCGTCGTCCGCCCAGCAGATCATAGGCCATGTGCTGCAGGCGACTGTCGATGGTCAGCGTGATGTCCTTGCCCGGCTCTGCCGGATTTCGGTCCAGTTCACGCAGGACCCGGCCACGGGCGTTGGTCTCGACCTTGCGCAGGCCGGCCTTGCCATGAAGCTGATCCTCGTAGGTGTACTCGACCCCCGTCTTGCCGATGAAATGAGTACCGGCATAATTGCCGGGATCCAGATCGGCCAGCTCATCGGCGTTGATCCGCCCGACGTAACCGAGCACGTGAGACATCACGATCGGATCAGGGTAATAGCGCATCAACTGGGCCTCGACCTCGACACCGCTAAGCAGATAGCGGTTCACGGCCAGGCGGGCAATCTGATCCTCGGTGAGATCGCTGATCAACAGCGCAGGCTGATAGGGTCGCTGGCGCTGACGGGAACGCTCCCGAAAGGTCTCGACCTCGCCCTCGGGCAGCCCCAGGATATCCACCAGACGCTGTAACGTGGTATCGAGATCATCGACACGTTCGCGCACGATGGTGAGATTGTAGGTCGGGCGGTTTTCCGCCAGCAGCTTGCCGTTTCGGTCGTAAATCAGACCACGGCGCGGCGGTAACGGCTCCACTCGCATGCGATTGTTGTCGGAGCGCGTGATGAAGACGTCGTGCTCGATGATCTGCAGGTAGACCAGACGCGAAACGAGCGCGCCCGCCATCAGCAGAATGATCAGGGCAGCGACCAACGAGCGATTGCGGAAGACACGAACTTCCTGTTCGTGATTCTTGACGTTTTCCCGACGTTTACGCATGACAGGAACAGCGATTCAGGACAAGGATCGGCTCCAAGCCGTCACGGCGTCCGGCGGCGTCGCTTTCGGTGGCGTCAAATGGAAACAAGCGACTGACTCTCTGACTCAACGGTGATACGGATGTCCTGCGAGCAATGTCCAGGCGCGATAGAGCTGCTCTGCCAGCACTACCCGCACCAAGGGGTGCGGCAGCGTCAGTGCCGACAGCGACCAGGATTGCCGAGCGCGGGCGACGACGCGGGGATCGAGACCGTCGGGGCCCCCGACCACCAGCGCGATGTCCTGCCCCTCCAGCCGCCAGGAATCCAGCTTTTCGGCCAGTTGCTCGGTCGTCCAGGCCGCTCCTTTGACCTCGAGCGCCACGATACGTTCCTGATCACGCAGCTTCTCCAGCATCCGATCACCTTCGGCCTGGATAGCACGCGCCACGTCGGCGTTCTTGCCGCGGGCGCCGGGCGGAATCTCGACGATCTCGAAGGGCATCTCGCGCGGCAGCCGCTTGCGATACTCATCGACCCCGGCCTCGACCCACGCCGGCATGCGCGAGCCGACGGCCAGCAATCGGATCTTCACCCGCGAAGCTCTTGGCGATCCGCGGCACGCTTCGAATCCGTGGGCAGGTCGGCCCAGAGACGCTCGAGATCATAGAGTTGGCGGGTCTCTGGCATCATCACGTGGGCAACGACGTCACCCAGATCCACCAGCACCCATTCACCGCTCTGCTGCCCTTCCACGCCAAGCGGTCGAAGACCGGCTTCCTTCGCCTTCTCGATCACGTTGTTCGCCAATGCGGAGACGTGACGCGACGACGTACCGCTCGCGACCACCATGACATCGGTGACACTGGTCAGCTCGGCCACATCTAGCTCGACGACGTCGCGCGCTTTCAATTCTTCGAGCGCATCCACCACCAATGATTTAAGCGTATCTGTCTGCATAGCTCCTCGTCATATAGCCCCTGGAAAAGGGCAATCGCGTCTCCCGGAAATCCGGAAGACGCGCATTTTACTCGGATAACCCGTCAACACCAGCCCCGGACTCGCGATAGAGCTCATGGGTTTCGATATAGCGCTCGACGGATTCGGGGGTCAGATATCGCACGCTAAGCCCTTCCTGCAAGCGCCGGCGCACTTCGGTTGCCGCGATCGCCATGCGGCTGGGCAAGCGCAGCCGCAACAGGTGGCCGGCAGGCGCCGCCATCAGCGATTCGACCGTGGCGACCTCCCGGCCTTCGATCAGTGAAGCCAGCGACGGCTCCAGCGGCGCCTCGTGATCGGGACGATCGATCACCACGATATGGGCCAGCGACAGCAAGCGCTCGCACTGGTGCCAATGAGGCAGGCCCAGAAAGGCATCGTGACCGACGGCCATGACCAGGCGCGCCTGCTCTCCCCACGCTTCGCGCAACGACGCCAGGGTGTCGATGGAGTAGGAATGCCCCGAACGCCGCACCTCACGGTCATCCGCCACCAGGCCGGGCGTATCACCGATACCGGCCTTCAGCATGGCCAGCCGGTGCTCGGCGGAGATGCCGGGCGCCGTGCGATGAGGCGGAACGTGGACCGGAATCATGTGCACCGCATCCAGCGCCAGCGCCTCTCCCAGCTCCACGGCGCTCCGCAGATGTCCCATATGAACCGGATCGAAGGTACCGCCGAGCATGGCGATACGCACCGTGGACGAATGCCGCACGTCAGTTTGTCGCACGTCAGCTCCGAACATGACCGTCGCCAAAGACTACGTATTTTCGGGTCGTCAGGCCTTCGAGGCCAACCGGACCACGGGCATGCAGCTTGTTGGTCGAAATGCCGATCTCGGCGCCCAGTCCATATTCGAAGCCATCGGCAAAACGCGTCGAGGCATTGACGATGACCGAGCTGGAATCCACCTCGGCCAGAAACCGCCTGGCGAGAGTCAGGTTTTCCGTCACGATCGCATCGGTATGCTGCGACCCATAGGTGTTGACATGTTCGACCGCCTGGTCGAAACCGTCGACGACCCGAATCGCCAGAATCGGTGCCAGATACTCCGTCGACCAGTCCGCCTCCGAGGCAGCGACGGCATCGCCGATCCATTCCCGGGTGCGCGGACAGCCCCGCATCTCGACGTGCTTGTCGCGATAGATCGCTGCCAGCTCGGGCAGTACCCGCGCCGCGATATCGGCATGCACAAGCAGAGTTTCCATGGTGTTGCAGGGAGAGTAGCGCTGGGTCTTGGCGTTGTCGGCGATCGCCACCGCCTTGCCGATGTCCGCTGCGGCATCGATATAGACGTGGCAGATGCCATCGAGATGCTTGATGACGGGCACCGTGGCCTCATCGGCAACGCGAGCGATCAACGACTTGCCGCCCCGAGGAATGATGACGTCCACGAACTGCGGCATGGTGATCAACTCCCCCACCGCGGCACGATCGGTGGTCGCGACGACCTGCACGGCGGCCGCCGGCAGCCCGGCGTCCTCGAGCCCCAGGCGGATGCACTCCGCGATCGCCGCATTACTGGACGCCGCTTCCGAACCACCCCGAAGGATGCAGGCATTTCCGGATTTCAGACAGAGACTCGCCGCCTCGACGGTCACGTTAGGCCGTGATTCGTAAATAATGCCGACCACGCCCAGGGGCACACGCATCTGGCCGACTTGAATGCCGCTGGGCCGATAGCTCAGGCCGTCGATCTGGCCGACGGGATCGGCAAGCGCCGCCACCTGACGAACACCAGCAATCATGGCATCGACTCGCTCCGGGGTCAGCGCCAGGCGATCCAGCAGGGCGTCACTCAGCCCGTTTTGGCACCCGCGCTGCAAATCTTCCTGGTTGGCCGCCGCCAGCGCCGGCCGCGCCGCCTCAAGCCTTGCCACGATGGCCTCCAGCGCGCGATTCTTGGAACCGCTGTCGACCCGGCGCAGCGCGGCACTGGCGCTACGCGCCTGCTGCCCCAGATCCTGCATGTACTGAATGATATCCTCGACCCGAGAGGCCGCAGTCTGCTGCATGGTGTACTATTCCATCTCGTTGGTAGCCCGCAACGAGCGCCGTTCGTCGTCGAAATCCGCAACGGCCCGGTAGGCTAGAAAACTTGGCGTCAATGATACGATAGCGCTTTGCCCGTTATCGTCGATCACGCTATACGCTCAGTCCCGGCACATGCGATAGTGAGACACGAATCGAGCACGCCATTCGCAATCGGTCCAATATAAGCCACCATGCAAAGCAAGTACAAAAGCCTCGGCTTCAAAACGCTTCTGGCGCTTATCTTGGTGCTTGCTCTGTTGACGGGCTGGCTGGCCGAAGGCGCGATGAGAGCAACTGCCTGGACCAGCGCCGTCGTCTTCGCTTTCCTGCTGGCTCGTCCTGCACGTCTCACGACGTGGTTTCCCATCGCGATTCTCCTGCTCGCCGTCGGCCTGCTCCTGGGCGGTCGCGCCCATACGGATATCTGGCTCTGGGTTCTGCCCTTGTGCCTGCTGGGGCTGGCGGGTCGAGCCGGAATCGTGGTGAATGTGGCGGCCTACCTGTCGTGCGTGACCTACATCGGCTGGACGCAGACCCTCCCAACCGCCGTCGTTGCCGCGACTTCCCTGGCTATCGTCTGGCTGCTGTCCCTGGAGCGACAGCAGCGGACGCCGCCGCCAGTGAAGCCCGATTGGCTGCTCCCGCCGGCTCAGCTGGATACCGACATTCAACGCGAACTCAAGCGAGCCGAGCGAGAAGCCTTGCATGGCGAGGTGGTAGTTTTCGGCTGCGCCCGCTCGACGAGTGCCGACATGAAACAGCTCTGCCGATACCTTCAGGAGCAACTGGCACTCCATGAACGTGCCTATCGGCTCAATGACTATGGGGTTGCCGTGATTCTCGTGGCGCCCAGCGCCGAAGCCGCCCACCAGCGCCGACGATATCTGGGCTGTGCTGTCATGCCTCATCGGGAGGTCTCCTCGACCCCACTGACGGAAATTGGCGATCGTTTCGCTCGTCATACCGGCAAGCCGGCGAAGCATGCTTCGGAGATGCAACCTTGGCATTGAGTCGATACAAGCTGATCGCTCAGCTACTTACGCTGTTGCTGCTGGTGGGGCTCGCGCTGTGGGAACACCTGATGCGCCACTACGACTTGATATTGCCGCCTACGCTGTTGGCGATCGCGTTGCTGGTCTCTCTGCCGCTGCAATGGCTGGGGCGCTTGCGACCGACGGTGGTCGATCATCTACTTCTGACTGGCGGGCTGATTCTGTGTGCGGTGGAAGCCCCGAGTAGCGACACCCCCATGCTGTGGCTGGGACTGTCGATAATCCTCGGCTTTCTGTTGTTGACGCTCCTCCCGGCACTCCTGCTGGCGCTCTGTCTCGTCCCGGCGATGCTCACTCTGCTCGGCGACGAACACATCACGGCGCTCAACCTGATACTGGGCTGGTGGCTGGCGCTCGTCGCGACCACCTTGCTCGTTCTGCTGGGTCACCCATCCCATGCCCAGCGCTTCACATTGCGGCCCTGGCGACGTGACAAGCGACTCTCTATCGCCTGTATTCGAGCAAATCTGAAAATAGAAATCGCCAGGGCGTCTGCGCTCGACCAGCCATTGAGCGTGCTGGTCGTGTATATTCCCCAGCTCGATCAAGCCGGAGATCAGTTCGGCGGCCACTTGCGCGAAGTGCTTTCGTCCAATTTCAGCCACGCGGTTTCCGATAATAGCCGCCAAAGCGATCTGCTCGGCGAATACAACGCCAACGTTTTCTGGCTCATTCTGCCCAACACGGCTGAACCAGGAGCCATCGCCGCTGCCAAAAGGCTCTCGGACGTGGTGACGATGGTCGCCCACCCAGAAATCGGCTCGCTGGAAAGCTACAGCCGGGTATGCACCCTGCAGGCACAGGAAAGCGTGGAGCACTTCTCGAAACGCCTCGAAGCCGCCGCCAACAAACTGCTGGAACCTCACGCGTGAACTTCACACATTGGCTCTATACTCTCGCGCCTCAGCCGGAACTGCTGTTGGCTATCATTTTCACGGTGGCCTTGATCGAGTCCCTGGCCATTGTCGGCATCGTGGTTCCTGGCGTCGTGCTGTTGAGTGCAGCGGCCTCGATCGCCGGCCATAACGACACCTCTCTCCCGCTGATGCTGGCAGCCGGTACCCTGGGCGCTTTTGCCGGTGACAATCTCAGCTTCTGGCTGGGCCGCAAGCAACGCAGCCGGATCCCTCACTGGTGGCCGCTGAAGCAACACCCCGAGTGGCTAAACCGAGGCAATGAATTCTTCCAGCGGTATGGCATTCTATCGGTCATCATCGGTCGCTTCGTCGGACCCGTACGCCCGTTCATTCCCATGATCGCGGGCATGCTGTCGATGCCCTCGAAGCGCTTCGCTGTCGTCAATTTCATTTCTGCCCTGGCGTGGGCGCCCGTCTATCTCTTGCCTGGCTATCTACTGGGCCGCTCCTGGGAAGAGCTGATGGAACTCCCGGCAGGAGCCGAACGGTGGCTGTTGACATTATCCCTGTCGCTATTGGCACTGGCGCTGCTGTTTTCCTGGATCCGCTATCAGCTGAGCGGTGACGGCCGCGTACATCGTTGGCTGGAAAATCGCATGACTCGCAGCCCCGCACTGGCCAAGGGGTGGAACCTGCTTTGCTCACCCGCGCCGGCGAACGAATTCCCCCTGGCGTCATTGTCGCTGCTGCTGACCAGCCTGATTGCCCTGACTGGCTGGACCACATGGGTGCTGATGCATAACGGCCCGTTGCCGATGGACGAGCAGATCCACTCCCTCGCCAACCTGCTTCAGCGGAGCTGGCTGGTGGGAACCAGCGAAACACTTGCCGAAATCGGCGATGCGATGGGCATCAGCGTACTGATGGCGCCGTGGCTGCTATGGCTTCTCTATGCAAAGCGCTTCGCGGCGCTACTGCACATCGCCGGCGCCCTGATACTGGTCGCGGTCAGCAACACGGTCTTCAAGGATCTGGCGGGGCGGGCGCGGCCGGACACCCCCGATTATCTGACCGGCTCGATGTCCTACCCCAGCGCCCATACGTCGACGATCGTCGTCGTGGTGGGTTTGACGGCAGCGTTTGCCGCCCAGGTGATGCCCCAGCGCTACCGCGGATACGCCTACTGGATAGGCATCATCGTCTGCATGCCCATGGCGCTGTCCCGGCTGGTGATCGGCGTTCACTGGGCCAGCGACCTGATCGGCGGCGCCCTGCTCGGGCTGGTGGTCTGCGCCGTGACCCGCATCAGCTACCAGCATTTTCAGCGCCCCGACCGAGACATGCCGCCCTGGGTGTGGCTCTGCCTCGCCTCCCTGATACTGGAGACGGCGCGCGTCGTCTTCTTCTCGCCCGTGTGATGCTGCCTGTAGAAGAACGATACTCGGAACCCTTCACCGTCTGCTGAGCTCCGGCTCAAAACGTTTGGCCGACGCGCAGCAGATTGTGAACAGGTTCTCAGTCGCCCCAGCGCGGCATCAATGTCTGAGCAATGCCTAGCTGGTTGAGTATCCGCGCCACGATGAAATCGATCATCGCTTCGACGCTGTCCGGACGGTGATAGAACCCCGGCGCCGCCGGCAGCATGACCGCGCCCATATGGGTCAGCTTGAGCATGTTGTCGAGATGCACCGCCGAGAGCGGCGTCTCCCGAGGCACGAGAATCAGCTGCCGACGCTCCTTGAGCGCGACATCGGCGGCCCGCTCGATGAGATTGTTGCTCGCCCCGCAGGCTACCGCCGAGAGCGTTCCCGTCGAGCACGGGCAGATCACCAGCGCCTGCCAGTTGCCGGAACCGGAAGCGACCGGCGCCATCCAGTCCTCCCGCCCGAAACAGCGAATTTGCCCCTCGCCGGCGCCGAATCGCTCGGTCAACGACCGGGCCAGCCGATCCGGCTGCGCCGGCAGATCGATATCGGTCTCGACCGCAACGACGCGATGCGCCGCCTTCGAGACCATCACGTAAACCTCGTGCCCGGCTCCAACCAGACACTCGATCAGACGCAGCCCATATTGCACACCGGAAGCGCCGGTCAGCGCCACGGCGACCGGCGCCGCATACGTCGCGCGGGGAGGAGCTTCATTGCGTGCTGCCATGGCGAGCCTCCAGTGCCTGCAGCAACTTGCCGTGAATCCCGCCGAACCCGCCATTGGACATGGCTACGATTCGGTCGCCCGAGGCTGCCGCCTCCACGACCTCGCCGACGAGCGCGTCGAGGTCGCTGGATACCCGGCTGGCCGCGTGTCCGGCGACAACTTCGTCCAGCGACCAGTCCAATCCCGGAGGCTGATACCACCAGACCCGGTCGGCTATCGACGTGCTGTCGGCCAGACGTGATTTCATCGTGCCCTGGCGCATGGTGTTGGAGCGAGGTTCGATGATCGCCAGCAGCCGGCCGCCGTGGCGGTCCTGATGTAGCCCTTCGAGGGTCAGCGCGATCGCGGTGGGATGATGCGCGAAGTCGTCGAGCACCTGAATGCCGGCCACCTCCCCGCGGACCTCCTGGCGTCGCTTGGGCGCCGCGAAAGTGGATAGCGCTCGGCAACCATCGGCCAGCGAAACGCCGAGCCGATGAGCTGCCGCCAGCGCGGCCACGCCATTGGCGGCATTGTGGCGGCCGCTCATCGTCCAATGAACCGCTTGCTGCTCGTCGCCGGCCATCACCGTAAAGACACGGCTATCCTCCGGATCGAGCGCAAAGCGCCAGTCGCTACCGGCACGTTGACCGAAGCGCTCTACCGGCGACCAGCAGCCCTGCGCCAGCACCCGTTCCAGCGCCGGCTCGTCGTCGGCGACCACCAGGTCGCCGTTACCCGGCACGGTTCGAACGAAATGGTGAAACTGGCGCTCGATAGCCGCGAGATCAGTGAAGATATCCGCGTGATCGAATTCCAGATTGTTGAGAATCGCGACATCCGGACGGTAGTGAACGAACTTCGAACGCTTGTCGAAGAACGCGGTATCGTACTCGTCCGCTTCCACGACGAACGGCGCACCGGCCTTGCCAAGACGAGACGAGCATCCGAAATTGCGCAGTACGCCGCCTATCAGAAATCCGGGTTCGAGACCCGCGGCTTCCAGTATCCAGGCCAGCATGCTCGCCGTGGTGGTCTTGCCGTGCGTCCCCGCTACCGCCAAAACCTGGCGTCCCGGCAATACGTGTTCCGCCAGCCACTGCGGCCCGGAAGTATAGGGGAGCTTGGCGTTCAGCAAGGCTTCGATTTCCGGATTCCCCCGGGAGAGCGCGTTACCGACGATGACCAGATCCGGAGCCGGCTGGAGATTCTCGGGACGATAGCCCTCCATCAACTCGATGCCGATCTCCTCGAGCTGAAGGCTCATCGGGGGATAGACATTGGCATCCGAGCCGGTCACGCGATATCCCAGCATCTTTGCCAGACGCGCGAGACTGCCCATGAACGTGCCACATACCCCCACTACATGAACGTGCATACCACTCTCCCTTGCATGAGCCGGCGAGCCTAGCATGGCCTCGCGAACCGGGCCACCAGCCCGCTCGCCGCGTGATTCGCCTCCTGCCGTTCAGCGAGAAATAGCCTCGAGAGCCGCTTGAAGGCGCTCCATGAGCCTTGATGTCTTCCGGAAACGTATCGAAACACCGTTGCAAGATACCCGGCTCATCGCGGCGCCAATGACAGGCGTTAGCGGCTAACTCATTCGGCAGTCGCAGAAAAATGACCGAGGCTGCTACGGGCTTCTCGTGTTAACAGGCATTCGCCTTTCGGCTATGCTGGGCCGGCATCCGTGACTCGTAACATCCTCGACAAGAGGCATCACGCCGTTGACCGCCGGGTTTCATCATTTCGTGATGGGCTGAAGGCAGGTCATTTCTACCGCGAGAGCGTCAAGGAAGTCAGCACCGATAGAAGGTCCGCGCACGCCGGACCAACGGTCGTGAGCCAGCATAACCGAATACCAGGAGATGAGAGCCGATATGGCCAAGCATAATGCCTTTTACGCCCAGTCCGGTGGCGTTACCGCCGTCATCAACGCCAGCGCCTGTGGCGTGATCGAGGCCTGCCGCCGCCACCCGGACCGCATCGGTCATCTCTATGCCGGGCACAACGGCATCATCGGCGCGCTCATGGAAGACTTGATCGATACCAATCAGGAAAGCGACGAATCCGTCTCGGCACTCCGCCACACCCCCGGGGGCGCCTTTGGTTCCTGTCGCTACAAGCTCAAGTCGATCGAGACGCACCGCGCCGAATACGAACGCCTGATCGAAGTGTTCAAGGCTCACGACATCCGCTACTTCTTCTACAACGGCGGCGGCGATAGCGCCGACACCTGCCTCAAGGTCTCTCAACTCTCGGAGACGATGGGCTACCCCCTGACGGCCATTCATGTTCCCAAGACCGTCGACAACGATCTGCCCATTACCGATAACTCACCCGGCTTTGGCAGTGTCGCCAAGTACGTCGCCACCTCGACGCGAGAAGCGGCGCTCGACATCGAATCGATGTGCTCCACCTCGACCAAGGTGTTCATTCTCGAAGTCATGGGTCGTCATGCAGGCTGGATTGCTGCCGCTGGCGCCCTCTCCGGCGAATCGCCGGAACAAGCCCCGCACCTGATCATCTTTCCCGAGATCGCCTTCGATCGGGTCACGGTCATGGCGCGTATCGACGAGGCCGTCAAACATCACGGCTTCTGCGTGATCGTGGTCTCCGAAGGCGCGCAATATGCCGACGGCACCTTCCTTGCCGATGCCGGCAGCACCGATGCCTTCGGCCATAAGCAGCTGGGCGGAGTCGCGCCGATGCTGGCCTCCATGGTCAAGGAAGATCTCGGCCATAAATACCACTGGGCAGTGGCCGACTACCTGCAGCGCGCCGCACGCCACATCGCCTCCAAGACCGATGTCGATCAGGCCTATGCCGTGGGCGAAGCCGCCGTCGAACTCGCCCTGGCGGGGCAGAATTCGATGATGCCGGCAATCAAGCGCGTTTCGGACACGCCATACGAATGGAAGATCGAGGCGGCGCCGCTGTCGGAGATCGCCAACCACGAGAAGTTCATGCCGCGCGACTACATCAGCGAAGACGGTCTCTATATCAGCGAAGCCGGGCGACGCTATCTCGCCCCGCTGATTCTGGGCGAGGACTTCCCCCCGTTCGAGAACGGCCTGCCCAAGGTGGCCAAATTGAAGAAGGCCAAGGTCGAGCGCAAGCTGGCGACGTTCGAGCTGTAATACGCCACGACCGATATCGTCGGCACCACGATCACGGTGCCGACGAATGTACCGCTCCTTCCCTCGTACCAACCCTTCTCGGCCGCTCCCCCGAATATTCGGCTGCCTTTCCTCGGCTTTTCGCCAGACGGCTGTCTGCCGTATCGAGGCCTGTCGCCATTCGACAACACCTCGTTACCAAAATGAAAACAGTGTTCAACAACGCCTGACACAGGCGTTTGGCGAGTGCTTCGAGACTATACTGAGCCCATCTGGAGAACTCGTCCGGACGCGTCGATTCTCAAGGCGGATGCCGACCGGCAATCGACAGGGACACCAAAAGAGAAGTGGCAGCCACCGTCGGATACTCACGCCTCGTCGCGATATCCACGGTGAGTACGAAGAAGGAGCAAGGTCATGAAGAAGCCGATCATCATTGGCAGCATCATAGCGGCACTGGGCATCGCTGGTGGTGTCGCTGTCGGGGCCTATCAATCCTCCGAAAGCGGCCCGAGATATGCCGACATCGTCAGTGTGGACCCGATCGTGCAGACTTCCAGCACACCCCGTGAGGTCTGCGAGAACGTCACGGTCACGCACCAGCGCCCGGTGAAAGACGAAAATCGCATCGCCGGCACGGCCATTGGCGCCATCGTCGGCGGGGTCGTGGGCAATCAGTTCGGCGGCGGTAGCGGCAAGAAGATCATGACGGCAGCAGGTGCCGTCGGCGGCGGACTGGCGGGCAATCAGGTCCAGCAGCAGATGCAGCAGGGCGACACCTACCAGACGACCGAACAGCGCTGCAGCACCGTCAACGACAGCAAACAGGAGACCGTCGGTTACGATGTCCGGTACCGCTATGACGGCGAAGTTCATGAAGCCAAGCTGGACGACAAGCCCGAGGGCGAGCGTGTCCTGATGCGCGACGGAAGGCCGCAATGGGATGGGACCTCTCAGTCTTCCTGAGTTTCATGACGTCTCGTTTTCTCCAGGCTTTTTTCTCCGGTTTTTTACGAGACAGATAGCCCCGGCATCGATCCGGGGCTCGCATTCAAAGCCATTCAATGGCTTTGTCTTCTTCAGCACGGGTCGACAAAAGTCATGGCTCTGCCTGCAGATGACTGCCTTCGCCCCTCACCCCTCACCCCTCACCCCTCACCCCTCACCCCTAGCGATGGCCCCTCAACCCTAGCGATGTGTCAGCTTTCTGGGGCGCCCTTGAGGTCCGACCGGCTTGCTTAGTGCGATTTCAATGGCGCGCTCCCGCTCGATGCCTCTGTCAACCAGCTTTTTGATTCGCGTCTTCAAAGTCCCCAAGGGCATACCGACGGCTCGGGCTCGATGGGCCAAGGTCCCCGTCTTGGGTACGTTCTTCGTTTGGTGCTGAGCAGTCTGAAAATCTCGCGCAGTCAATTTCATTGCTATTCCAAAGAGCGCTTTAGATATCAAGAGATACCTAAAATAAATTCAGCAGTGCTTCAATTAAAATAAAGTCATGGTTAACTAAAATTCAGTCTGCGCGCTTCCCGGTTCATTTAAATTAACCTGGAGCAAAAGCGATCACCAACGTAGCCCATTCTTGAGCGACGGTGCCGAACTGAACCTGATGGCCGCCATTGGATCAATCGCGAGATAATGAAGCCTGAGCGACACAACGAGGAGAAACAAGGAGAGACGAGAGACTGCGAAAAGATTCGGGAAGAAGCGATTATACCAGCCTGCAATCAGAAGGCAGCCTTCATGTTGCTGATAAAAAAACGCCCGGCATACTCCATCGCTTTGCGCTGAAGTATCCGGGCTAAAGATCGCGGCATCGCGACCATGAACCTCGAGGCTAAAAACGCGCACGCTGAGCACGTTTCCAAACGATTCTTCACTTCGCAAATTAAAATTTTTGCACGCGAAAAATCAATATATAGTAGTAAAGAACCTCAAAGAACTACAATACCTACTAGATTATCAGGATATCGCGATAAAGAGAAAGAGGAATTTTCATCTACTTTAGTGTTGTCGGATATAGCGCCCACCACCGTGAAATCCGCTCATATCCCTTTCGATCAAGCTCTCCACGTTTATAATCTCTCCCACCGCTGCGAACCTGGCACCTGGCCGATGAGACGCCAAGCGCTCGAGCTTCAAGCCGTTTGCAATTGAAGCCGGTGACGTGAAGTGGCGAATCGGCCATTCTGAACAAACTGCACGACAGGCTTGCAGGCTAGCCTCCAGCGACAATCTACGAAGAAATGCAGTCGATAGGACCCACTGTGCAACGTTTTCTCGCTCCCCGATATCAGCTCTACTTCCAGCAGAACCAACTCGATGATTTCGACGCGCTCTGGTCGCTCGATCTCGACCCCGTCGATGCCCCCAACCTGGAAAGGGGCGGCCATTCGGAAGTGAGCCGAGTGACACTAGACGCCCAAGGCCTGCCATCACGAACCTTTTTCGTCAAACGTCAGACCAACCATCTGGGCCGCAGCCTCCAGCGCCCTCTCGGTGAACCCACCTTCGCGCGTGAGGCGCGCAACGTCGCGACGTTTCACCGGCTGAACATCCCCGCTCTGGAAACCGCCTATTTCGAAGAACGCAAGAACGCCGGACGCTGGCAAGCCATCCTGATCACGCCCGAGCTCGAAGGTTATGCCGACATGGTCGATATCCACTCAGGATGGCCCGATAGGCCCGAACCGACCCGAGCGCGCATCATCGACAGTTGCGGCGAGCTCCTTCGTACACTGCACAAACGCCGCTGGCGCCATGGCAGCCTTTATGCCAAGCACGTCTTTCTACGCGCCGATGACGCGGCCCTTCATGGCTTCGATGCCAGGTTCATCGATCTGGAGAAATCCCGGCCGCTGCTGTTGGCCGGAAAAGAGAAACGCCGTGACCTGCAGATTTTCGCTCGCCGACTGACGCAATGGCAGGCTGAAGAGTGGCGCAGGCTACTGAGCGTCTATCTTGAACAACCGATGGAGAGCCGCCAGGTGGGCCGATGGATGCGGGCCTTGAAACTATCCGAGGCCTGACTATCGCAACCTGACTGTCCCAACCTGCCTATCCGACACCCGACATGAGCTCCCGGATTTATATCCTGAATCGGCGTCGCTCACCGCCCTGTGCACACCGCACAGGCCGGGTCTCTCGGCAAAGTGAAACGGCGCCACTCGCCACGCGAGGCATCGAAGGTCGACAGCCCGCGAAGGGTCTGTCCGGCGCCGCTAATCAACTTCATGGCCTCCAGAGCCTGAAAGCTACCGATGATCCCGACCAGCGGAGATATCACACCGCTTTCCGCGCAGGTCAGTGCCTCGTCGTCACCCAGCTCCCCATAGAGACAGGCATAGCACGGCGACGATGGCTCGCGCGTATCGAAGACCGCCAGTTGTCCCGAAAAGCGAATGGCCGCGCCGCTTACAAGCGGGGTTCGGGTTTCGACACAGGCGCGATTGATTGCGAAGCGGCTGGAAAAGCGATCGGTACAGTCGAGCACCACGTCAGCGGCTTCGACTTCGGCAATCAGCTCCTCGCCGACCAGCCGCGTATTCAAGGCTCGTATATCACAGGTCGCGTTAATTTTTCTTGCCGCCTCGGCCGCCGAGCAAGCCTTGGATCGCCCCAGAGAAGCCTCGGTATGAGCGATCTGGCGCTGCAGATTCGATAGTTCCACGACATCGTCGTCGGCGACACTCAGGCGCCCGACACCCGCGCCCGCCAGATATAGCGCAGCGGGAGAGCCGAGGCCGCCGGCGCCGATGATCAACACGCGGGAACTCAGCAACCGCTCCTGCCCTGCGATATCGATCTCGTCCAGCATGATATGGCGGCTATAGCGCAACAGTGCTTCGTCGTTCATGATCTTTTCATGACCTTTTTCGATGATCCCAAAGCGAAGTGGCTGCCGTGGCAATGAATCGCCTCCAGCGCGTTACTTGCCGTCCGGGTCGAGATCGGGAATCGGCAACGCCAACTCCTCTTTCACCTCTTCCATCACGACGTAGCTCTTGGACTCCTTGACCCCGGGAAGCGTCAGCACGACATCGCCCAGCAGTTGCCGATAGGCCGACATCTCGGGAATCCGGCATTTGAGGATATAGTCGAACTGCCCGGAGACCAGATGACACTCCTGAATCTGCGGCAGCTTCGCCACCGCCTTGCGGAACTCGTCGAAGACGGCCGGCGACTGGGTGTTCAGACTGATTTCGACGAACACCAGCAGATTGGCGCGCAATGCCTGCGGATCGAGTATGGCCTTGTAGCCACGAATGATCCCTGCACGCTCGAGGCGCTTGACTCGCTCGAGACAGGGCGTCGTCGACAAACCGACCTGCGATGCCAGATCGACGTAGGAAATTCGAGCATTCTCCTGCAGACAACGCAGGATATTGAGATCAATTCGATCGAGTGATCGAGATTTGGCTTTCATTGCTGTAGTTGTTCCAAGCCGATGAATAGAAATGGTTCACGCACGAGGTAACGCCGGGTGGCGGTGATTCGTCCCGATGAGCGATGCTGATACCGGATGGACGACATGCCCCGGCCTACACCCCGTAACCGCGGGGCGACATTACTATCACAGAGCCAGCGCGAATCACCAGCGAGTCCGGTAACCCTCGTTCAACGCTCTGGCCGTTGAAAAGTGGCTCCGCGCCTCAGACCACTCACCCCCAGCGTCCGCCGGTGACGCGCTCGTGGCCTGCGAGATCGCGCCGCGAGTTGACATCGTGAAAACCCCGACGCAACAGCACCTCGCGCACCACACCCGCTTGCGTATGACCGTGCTCCATCCATAACCAGCCGCCCGGCTGCAGATGATCCGGCGCACGCCCGGCCAGCCATTCGAGATCCGACATCCCGGAAGCCTCGGCCACCAATGCCGATCGTGGCTCGAAACGCACGTCGTCACGCAGCAGGTGCGGATCGTCGTCGGCAATATAAGGCGGATTGGACACGATGAGGTCGAAGCGATGCCCGGCCAACGTCGAGAACCAGTCGCTTTCGAGGAAGCGAGCGTTGGCGATGGCCAGTTGTCGGGCATTGGCTTGCGCGAGGGTCACGGCGTCAGGGGCGAGATCGACACCGGTGACCCGCCAGCCCGGGCGTTCGCTGGCAAAGGCCAGCGCGATGGCGCCGGTACCGGTGCCCAGATCGAGCAGCTCGCCAGCGGGCGGCGTGGCAAACTCGAGCGCGACTTCGACCAAGCGCTCGGTATCCGGCCGCGGGATCAAGGTCGCTGGCGAGGTCTCGAGGCGGAGCCCCCAGAACTCCCGCGAGCCGACCAGATACGCCACCGGCAGCCCCTCGATCCGCTGGGCAACCAATTGCTGAAAGGCCTTGTGCTGGGTTGCCGTCAACTCTCGGTCGCCCCAGGTGTATAGCCAGGTCCGGTTCGTCTCGCAGACATGAGCCAGCAGCACTTCCGCATCGAGCCGCGCCGTCGGCGACATGACGAGGCGCCCTGCCGCCTCGCGCAGGGCGTCATCGATCGTCATCACTCCCCCTGCAATGCCGCCAGCTGATCGGCCTGGTACTCGTTGATCAACGGCCCTATGACCTCGTCGAGATCACCCGCGACGACCTCGCCCAGCTTGTAGATCGTCAGGTTGATGCGGTGGTCGGTGAGGCGGCCCTGCGGAAAGTTGTAGGTGCGGATTCGCTCGCTGCGATCGCCCGACCCCACCAGGGAACGGCGCGTATCGGCCTGGTGCTGGCGCTGGGAGTCCACCGCCGCCTGCTTCAGCCGCGCTGCCAGCAACGACATCGCCTTGGCGCGGTTCTTGTGCTGGCTGCGCTCTTCCTGGCATTCGACCACCAGCCCGGTCGGCAGGTGCGTGATGCGAATCGCCGAATCGGTGGTATTGACGTGCTGGCCACCGGCGCCGCTGGAACGGAACGTATCGACGCGAAGATCGTTGCTGTTGATGTCGACGTCGCCGACCTCATCCGCTTCGGGCATCACCGCGACGGTACAGGCCGAGGTATGAATGCGTCCCTGGGACTCCGTCGCCGGGACCCGTTGCACGCGGTGCGCGCCGGATTCGAACTTCAGCGACGCATAGGCGTTATCGCCCTTGACCCGGGCGATGATCTCCTTGTAACCGCCCTGCTCACCGTGACTGGCGCTGACCACCTCGACCTTCCAGCCGCGCCGCTCGGCGTAGCGGGAATACATGCGAAACAGGTCGCCAGCGAACAGCGCCGCCTCGTCGCCGCCGGTACCGGCACGGATCTCCAGGAAGACGTTGCTGTCGTCGTCCGGATCCTTGGGTACCAGCAGGCGCTTGACCTCCTCCTCGAGCTCCTCGAGCTGAGCTCTGGAAGAACGCCACTCCTCCTCTGCCAGCTCGCGCATTTCCGGATCACTGTCTTGGCGCATCTGATCGGCGGCCTCGATATCGGCCTCGGTACGGCGATAGACGAGCCAAGACTCGACCAGCGGTTCGAGTTCGGCATATTCGCGGGAATAATCGCGGAAACGCGGTTGATCGGCGATCACTTCGGGCTCGGAGAGCAGCGCTGAGAGCTCCTCGAAGCGATCCTGGAAGGCGTCGAGTCGTTCGCGCAAAGACGCTTTCATGCCCAGTCCTGTATTTTCATACCGAGTCCTGTGTCGTGGCGGGCCCTTCGATGAGCAGGTTATCGGCCGCCTGAATGATATCGTGACGTGATTGACCCGACGCCTCGCGCAAGCGCAGCGTCGGGCCATGCATCAATTTGTTGGCCAACTGATGCGACAGACGCTTGATCACCGTCTCCGGGTCTTCGCCACGTGCCAGCTGCGCCAGCGCCTCCGCCTCGGAATCGCGCCGCAGCGACTCGCCATGCTGACGATAGCGGCGAATCAGATCCCCTGCCCCGCGCACCCGGCGTTCATGCAGCCAGCGATCGACCCCGCTTTCGATCAGCGCTTCGGCCTGGCGTGCCGCGACCTCGCGATGACGCCGATTCTCGGCGATCACCTGCTGCAGATCGTCGACGCTATAGAGGAAGACATCGTCGAGATCGCCCACTTCAGGCTCGATGTCCCGCGGCACCGCAATATCGACCATGAAGATGGGCCGGTGCCGGCGTACCTTGAGCGCACGTTCGACCATGCCCTTGCCGAGGATCGGCAACTCGCTGGCCGTGGAGGCGATGACGATGTCCGCCTGCTCCAGCGCCTGCGGAATGGCATTGAGCTCGATCGCGCGCGCATCGCAGGTTTCGGCCAGCGCCTGGGCCCGTGCCAGCGTGCGGTTGGCGACGGTCAGCCCCATGATGCCGGCTTCACGCAGGTGGCGCGCCACCAGCTCGACCGTCTCGCCGGCGCCGATCAGCAATGCCCGGGCACGACTGAAGTCGTCGAAGATGCGGCTGGCCAGGCTGACCGCCGCATAAGCGACCGAGACCGGATTTTCCCCGATCGCGGTTTCGCTGCGGACCTGCTTGGCGACCGAGAAGGTCTGCTGGAAGAGACGCTCCAGCTCGCTGCCCAGCCCCGCGTGCTGCCGCGCGATCTGGTAGGCATCCTTGAGCTGACCGAGAATCTGCGGCTCCCCCAGCACCATGGAATCCAGACCAGCCGCCACACGCATCAGATGCCTGGCGGCCTCTCCCTCATGGTAGTGGTAGGCGCAGCTCAACAGC
The DNA here is from genome assembly GCF_036663415.1 of Salinicola sp. 4072. NCBI lineage: Bacteria > Pseudomonadati > Pseudomonadota > Gammaproteobacteria > Oceanospirillales > Halomonadaceae > Salinicola > Salinicola sp. 4072. Next base: position 111,905 of record NZ_JAXOVV010000006.1, read on the forward strand.
TCCTGCGCGGGCATGCCGTGAAACGCCCCCAGCCACTCGAGCAACTGGTGCTCGCCGTCGGCTACGGTGATGCAGTAGAGCTCGGTCCGGTTACAGGTGGAGAGCACCGCCGCCTCTCGCACGTCGGGCAAGGCCCGCAGCTGTGTCAGCGCGGACTCGAGTTGTGCCGGCGAGAAGGCGACACGCTCGCGCATGTCGACCGCAGCCGTTCTATGGTTGATACCCAGAGCTAGCAGCGTCATGAAATCACGGTCATTTGTCTTGCGTGGATCCGGCGTCTGCGCTCGCGGATGTCCTCGAAGCAAAGCGCGGCATACCGGAATGAAGCGCGGGGCATGTCAGGTTGCCGGCCGCTTCACCCATTCTCGCGGTCGACCGGAAGCGGGGACGGCGAGACGAACCCGGCCGGGCGATCCACTCCATTGTGGTCCGCCCGACCGGGCGGCGCCATTTTAGCACAGCCAAAAGACGCTTAGCAGGCAATGAAACACGCCGACCGACATGCCTCGGCGATTGACCCCCGGCGGCCAGCCGTTATGCTGGAGCCATTGATCGATCTCGAGGACGGCATGCCCAAAAGTCTGTTCTACGCCGCCAGTTGCGCGGTTCTGCTGGCTGGCTGCCAAAGCATGTCGGCCGACACGGCATCGGCGCCTGTCGATGACCCTCTGACATCGGCGCCGCCGATCACCCGCGGATTCGACGCCCGAGGCCTGTCCCAGGTGCTGTTGTCCGAGATGGCGGGGCAGCGAGGTGACTTTCACCGCGCCGCCGACGGCTATCTGGAGGCCGCCGAACGCTACCGTTCCGCCGAACTCGCCGAGCGCGCCACGCTGGCCGCGCGATACACCGATGACAAGAGCCTGCTGACCTCCGCGGCGGCTCGCTGGCAACAGCTGGCGCCGCAGGATTCGGCACCGCAGAAGCTGCTTTCCGGCATTGCCGTGGATCGCGGCGACTGGCCTGCAGCACTACGTCACAGGCTGGCGCTCGCTCGCACGGGGGAAGAGGCACAGCTTCTCGAGCTCGCCGACCTGATGGTGGAATCCCAGGCAGACCTGCCACCACTGATCGCCCAACTACGCGACTTCACCGCCACCCAGCCCGACCATGCCGATGCCCAGATGGCAACGGCACGGCTCGAGGCGGCCAACGGCCAGTTCGATGAAGCCCGACAGCGGCTGACGAACCTGGCTCGCCGCCACGCCGATCTGCCGATGCTCTGGCTCACCCGATCGCAGATCGCGCTCGAGGCCGGCGACTACGATCAGGCCGTCTTCTCGGCGCAGCGCGGGCGAGAACTGGCCCCCGACGACAGCCGATTCCTGCTGGCGCTGGCACAGGCGGAAATCGCCAATGGCGACATCGCCGCTGCCGAGCCCCGAATTGACCAGTTGCTGGCGCGCCATGACGATACCCCGACGCTGCGCATCGGTTTCGCCCAGCTCTATCTCGATGCCGGTGCGCTGGAACCCGCCCGAAGGCTGCTGCTGCCACTGCTCGATCGCGACGATACGCCACCGGCGACCTACCTGGTGCTGGGCAGCATTGCCGAGTCGCAGGGCGAAATCGACAACGCGCTGCTCTATTACCGACAGGTGCCGACCGGCCCCGGCTTCCTCGACTCCCGCGCGCTCGCCACTCAGATGCTGACGGCCGACGACCGCGCCGAGGATGCCCGGACATTCCTGCGCGTCGAGATTCTGCGTCATCCCGCCCAGCGCGCGGCGCTGACCCAGATCGGCGTGCAGGCGCTGGACAACGCCGGCCAGAGCGCTGCCGCGGATACGCTGCTCGCCGAATCCCTCGAGCAATCACCGGATGATACCGATCTGCTTTATACCCGGGCCATGCGCGAATTCGAGCGCGGCAACGTCGAAACGATGATGGTGCAGATGCGCGACATCATTGCCAGAGAACCCGACAATGCCGCCGCTCTCAACGCGCTGGGCTACACCCTGGCGACGACGACGGACCATTACGACGAAGCGCTGGAGCTCATCGAGCGGGCCCATGCGCTCGAGCCGGAGAGCCCCGCCATTCTCGATAGCCTGGGCTGGGTGCATTTCAAACGCGGGGAGGCGCAAAAGGCGCTCGGGTATCTGCGGCGCGCCTACGCCGGCCAGCCGGATCAGGAAGTCGCCGCGCATCTGGCCGAAGTGCTGGTCGTTCTCGATCAGACGACCGAGGCGCGAGCGCTGGTGGAATCGGCACTCGCCGGCAGCGAAATCCACCCGGATATCGACGACCTGCTACTGCGCTACCCGCAGCTGGCGCCCTAACCTGCAGCCGGACACCTCAATTCATTCGATTCGACAGGAAACACTCGATGCCACACTCCCTTTCGGCCAGCGAACGGCGACAGCCCGCTTCGATTCCGTTCAAGCCGTGGTGGCAGGCGCTCGGCGCCCTGGTTCTGGTGGCCTGGCTTGCCGGTTGCGCCGGACAGGCACCTGCACCGGACGTGCCGCGCCAGCCCGACGACTGGCAGCGGCAACAGGACGACCTGGCCGCGCTCGACACCTGGACGGTAGCCGGCAAGGTCGGCCTGCGAACCCCGGAAGAGAGCCGCAGCGCCAATCTGGACTGGTCACAGTCGCCCGGCCACTACCGCATGCTGATCAGCGGCCCGTTCGGCGCCGGACGCAGCGTGCTCGAAGGCCGCCAAGGCGCGGTGACGCTGACCACCAGCGACGGCCGTTTCGAGGCATCGTCACCGGAAGCCCTGATGCAGCAGCAACTGGGCTGGTCGCTACCGATCTCGGCACTCGACTACTGGGTGCGCGGCCTTCCGGCGCCCGGTCGCTCTCACCAGCAGAGCGAAGACGAACTCGGCTTCCCCAGGACCTTGAGCCAGGACGGCTGGAACATTCGCTATCGCGACTGGACCTACGCCGATTCGCTATGGCTGCCGAGCCGCCTGATCATGACCTACGACGACATCCGCGCCACGCTGGTCGTCAACCAGTGGCAGCCGCAGACTGGAGCCGAACGTCCCGCCGACGGGCCTGAGCGATCCTCTAACGGGCCTGAGCGATCCGCTGAAAAGACACCGGACGCGACCCGATGACACCATTGACGCTGCCCGCGCCGGCCAAGCTCAATCGCCTGTTGCGCATTACCGGTCGCCGGCCGGATGGCTATCACACGCTGCAGACGCTGTTCCAGATTCTCGATCGCGGCGATACGCTGCGATTCCATCCGAGGTGCGACAGCGACGAGATCACGCTCACCCCCGCGCTGGCCAATGTTGCCGAAGCGGACAATCTCGTCGTTCGAGCGGCTCGGCTTCTTCAGCGCGAGACCGGCTGTCGCCAAGGCGCGGCGATCGAGCTGGAAAAACGTCTACCGATGGGCGGCGGGCTGGGCGGCGGTAGCTCCAACGCCGCCACCACGCTGTTGGCGCTCGACCACCTCTGGGGACTCGATCTCGGCCTCGAGCGACTGGCGACGCTGGGGCTGGAACTGGGCGCCGATGTCCCGGTGTTCGTGCAGGGCCACAGCGCCTGGGCGGAGGGCGTCGGCGAACGTCTCGTCCCCGTCGACCTGGTGCCCTCCTGGTTCGTCGTCATCCACCCAGGCGTGGAGATCTCCACCGCGGCGATTTTCGGCCACCCCGGTTTGACACGTAATAGCACGGTCATTAGTATGCGTCGCGCACTCGACGGGGCCGCCCCCGACGCCGTGTGGCGCAACGATTGCGAGAGCATCGTGCGAGCGCTTCACCTCGAGGTAGACCGCGCGCTGAACTGGCTCGGCCAGTACGGCACGGCGGCACTGACAGGGACAGGCGCCTGCGTCTTCTGTCCGCTGGACGACGAAACGCAAGCCGAACAGGTGCTGCGACAGGTCCCGGACGAATGGCAGGCATTCAAGGCCCGCGGCAGCAACGTATCTCCGCTGCACCAGGCTCTGGAAGCTGCCAAGGGTCTGGACAGGACTCGAGCGTGACGTCGCCACACCGTCCACTGAGGAAATCGCTTCGACTACGCGGTTTTTATCAGACTTTTCAGACGGCTTGTGGCATCACGGCTGGTTTTCCGTCCAAACCTAGCCAACGGTTTGTGCTTTTGCGCATAATAGGCGCGACCAATGATTGCTGGGGTATCGCCAAGTGGTAAGGCACTGGTTTCTGGTACCAGCATTCCCAGGTTCGAATCCTGGTACCCCAGCCACTTCCTGACTTTCGACAAGCCTGCATACGGAAACCGGGTCGCGATGGCCACTCAGCCCACACGATTTCCCCACCGGCGTTGCGGTTGCTTCTCCTGCCGTCTCGACGTACGACTTCGATGCCAGCCCGCATCGTCGACGGGCAAGCGTGGCATTTCAGAATCTTGCCCATCGCACCGCCTTCCCCCTGCAGCCTCGTCATCCGTCCTGAAACCGAAACGAATGTCCTCTACCGACCTTCAACTGCTCTCAAAGGTGGCCGCGCGTGTCTAAATTGATGGTTTTTACCGGTAACGCCAACGTCGGACTTGCTTCGAAGGTAGCCGAGAGTCTGGATAACCGACTGGGTCACGCGACGGTCGGGCAGTTCAGCGATGGCGAAATCGCCGTCGAAATCAACGAAAACGTACGCGGTAAAGACGTCTTTATCCTGCAGTCGACCTGCGCGCCGACCAACGACAACCTCATGGAGCTGATCCTGATGGTCGATGCGCTGCGTCGCGCCTCGGCCACCCGCATCACGGCCGTCGTGCCCTACTTCGGCTATGCGCGCCAGGATCGCCGCGTGCGTTCGGCCCGCGTGCCGATCTCGGCCAAGGTCGTCGCCGACATGATGGTCAAGGCCGGTGTCGACCGCGTCATGACCATGGATCTGCACGCCGACCAGATCCAGGGCTTCTTCGACGTGCCGGTGGACAACGTCTACGGCTCTCCGATCCTGCTCGACGACATCGAACGCCAGAACTACGACGACCTGGTCGTGGTCTCTCCCGATGTCGGCGGCGTGGTCCGTGCCCGCGCCATCGCCAAGCAGCTCAACGTCGACCTGGCGATCATCGACAAGCGTCGCCCGCAGGCCAACCAGGCTCAGGTGATGCACATCATCGGCGACATCCAGGATCGCACCTGCGTGGTGGTCGACGACATGGTCGATACCGCCGGCACCCTCTGCAAGGCCGCCGAGGCATTGAAGGATCGTGGCGCTCGCCGAGTGGTCGCTTATGCCACGCATCCGATCCTGTCCGGGCCCGCCGTGGACAATATTAGCGGTTCAGTGCTTGACGAACTCGTCGTTGCCGATACCATACCGCTCTCCGAACCTGCACGTCGTAGCGGCAAGATCCGTCAGTTGACGGTCGCCGGCCTGATCGCCGAAGCCATTCGTCGTGTGAGTAACGAAGAATCCGTCAGCGCGATGTTCCACTGATCGCCGTCGGAACGGTCTTCGGATAACGGCCGTTTCGAAACGATAGGGAACCACGCGCGGATACGTGGGCCACTGCCGTGAGGGCAGTGGCCCTACTGGAAACGGCATCGTCTGGTCGCGGGCGGTGCCGATTTCCATTACTTGACCATTAGAGGTGACAATCAATGTCCCATTACACCCTGACCGCCAATGTTCGTAAGGAGCTGGGGAAAGGTGCGAGCCGCCGCCTGCGCCGCAAGAACGAACAGGTCGCTGCCATCATCTACGGTGGTTCTGCCGAACCGCAGCCGATCACCATCGACAAGCCGGCCTTCTACAAGGCGATCGAAGACGAAGCGTTCTTCTCCTCGATCATCGACATCAGTGTCGACGGCAAGAGCGAGCAGGTCGTCATTCGTGATCTGCAGCGCCATCCGTACAAGGCGCTGGTTACTCACGCTGACTTCATGCGCGTCGATGCGACCCACGAGCTGACCCTGAATGTCCCGCTGCACTTCCTCAACGAAGAAGCATGCAAAGGCGTCAAGGACGAAGGTGGCGTGCTGCACGTTCTGAACAACGACGTTCAGATCAGCTGCCTGCCGTCCAAGCTGCCGGAATACATCGAAGTCGACGTGGCCAACCTGGGCCTCGGCGAGACCATCCACCTGTCCGACATCAAGCTGCCGGAAGGTGTGACTCTGGTCGAGCTGACCCACGGTGAAGAGCACGACGCCGGTGTCGTCAGCGTCACGCACCCGACCGTCGCCAGTGACGACGAAGTCGCCGGTGAAGGCGTCGACGAAGAAGGCGAACCGAAAGGCGACGCATAACCCTGCGTCAGAGACCGGACAACAGGCAGTCGGCAATGACAGTGAAAGCGATCATCGGTCTCGGTAATCCGGGGCCGGAATACGAAGACACTCGTCACAATGCCGGCGCCTGGCTGGTCGAGCAGCTCGCTCGGGACACAGCGGAAACGCTGCGTCCCGAACGCAAGTTTCTGGGTCTTCATGCCAGGATCCGCCTGGGCGGGCACGATCTTCACCTGCTCAACCCCACCACTTTCATGAATCGCAGCGGTGCCTCGGTGGCTGCGCTGTGCCAGTTCTTCAAGATCGCTCCGGACGAGCTCCTCGTCGCTCACGACGAACTCGACATCGCGCCCGGCTGCGCCCGTTACAAGACGGGTGGCGGACACGGCGGTCATAACGGCCTGCGCGACATCATCAGCGCACTGGGCAACAGCAACGGCTTCCACCGTTTGCGTATCGGCATCGGCCACCCCGGCAGTGCCAAGCTCGTCACCAACTATGTCCTCGGTCGTCCCGGCAAGGCCGAACGCCAGGCCATCGACGATTCGCTTGATGAAACCATCGCCACCCTGCCCGACGTACTCGACGGAGATTGGGCCAAGGCGATGAATCGTCTGCATAGTTTCAAACCCGCCTGATTCGCTCGTAGCTCGTAGCTCGTAGCTCGTAGCTCGTAGCTCGTAGCTCGTAGCTCGTAGCTCGTAGCTCGTAGCTCGTAGCTCGTAGCTCGTAGCTCGTAGCTCGTAGCTCGTAGCTCGTAGCTCGTAGCTCGGCAAGAGTCTGGCCCCCGCCGACCGCGTCCCGTAGAATGCCCGCCATTCACTTTTTCGTGCTTATTCGTTCGCGTCTGCCATGATCGAATCGAATTCAGGATCACACCGTTTCAGGGATATATCATGGGTTTCAATTGCGGCATCGTCGGCCTGCCCAACGTTGGCAAGTCGACCCTCTTCAATGCGTTGACGCGCTCCGGCATCGACGCCGAGAACTTCCCGTTCTGCACCATCGAACCCAATACCGGTATCGTGCCGATGCCCGACCCGCGTCTCGACAAGCTCGCCGAGATCGTCAAGCCGGAAAAGGTGGTGCCGACCACGATGGAGTTCGTCGATATCGCCGGCCTGGTCGAGGGCGCCTCCAAGGGTGAAGGCCTGGGCAACCAGTTCCTCGCCAACATTCGCGAAACTGACGCCATCGCCCACGTGGTTCGCTGCTTCGACGACGACAACGTCATCCACGTCGCGAATCAGGTCGACCCCACCGCCGATATCGAGACCATCAATCTCGAGCTGGCCCTGGCCGACCTCGACGCCGTCGAACGCTCGATTCAGCGCCTGACCCGTGTGGTCAAGGGCGGTGACAAGGAAGCGATCGCCACCAAGGCCATTCTGGATCGTATTCAGCCGCACCTGGCCGAAGGTCAGCCGCTGCGCAGCTTTGGCCTCGATGCCGAGGAACAGCAGCAACTGCGCAGCTTCGGCTTCCTCACGCTCAAGCCAACGATGTACATCGCCAACGTCAACGAGGACGGGTTCGACAACAACCCTCACCTCGATATCGTGCGCGAGATCGCCGCCAGGGAGAATGCGGTAGTCGTGCCGGTCTGCAACAAGCTGGAAGCGGAGATCGCCGAACTCGAGGACGAAGAACGCGCCATGTTCCTCGAAGAAATGGGTATGGAAGAACCCGGTCTCGATCGCGTCATTCGTGCCGGCTACGGCCTGCTGGGGCTGCAAACCTATTTCACTGCCGGTGTGAAGGAAGTGCGAGCCTGGACCGTCAAGGTCGGCGCGACCGCACCGCAAGCCGCCGGCGTGATCCACACCGATTTCGAGAAGGGCTTCATCCGTGCCGAGGTGGTCAGCTACGAGGACTTCGTCGCCCTGGGTGGCGAGAATGGCGCCAAGGAAGCCGGCAAGTGGCGTCTCGAAGGCAAGGCTTACGTCGTGAAGGACGGCGACGTGATGCACTTCCGCTTCAACGTCTGAGGGTTTTCTCGGAATGCAGTAGCGGTCCTATTGTTCATTGAGGTCCCGAAAATCAGGTCAGCCAAACCTACTGGCCGAGGACAGGGGGCTTTCTTTCCGGTGATCAAACCCACTGGCGGCAAACGTTATCGGTAGCGGTGCTGTCGTGGTTTAATGAAATCGCCCGGCGCCTGTGCGATGTCCAAAGGTGATATCTCGCGCCCGCTTCCCAAACCTAAGATTGGGCGGTTCGCGGTAGAGGTCATCAATCACTTAGGGACTAGGTGACGAAGATGTTCAAAGTCTGACGCGGAGAGAAAACATGACACAGCCCCCTTTTATTAGCCGCGTCGCCGTTCGCAACTATAAGAGCATCGGCTATTGCGATGTGAGTCTGCGCCCGCTGACCTACTTGGTGGGTCACAACGGCGCGGGCAAGAGCAATTTCATGGATGCCCTGCATTTCGTGCGCGACGCGCTTTCCAATTCACTGGATAGTGCTCTGAACGAACGGGGCGGCATCAACGAGGTTCGCCGGCGTAGCGGAGGTCATCCTACGCATTTCGCACTTCGAATCGAGTTCGTCATGCAAGGCGGCCAAGTTGGGCACTATGGCTTCGTTATCGGGGCGTTGAAGAATGGCGGTTACGAGGTGCAGCGAGAGGAATGCGTTGTCGCTGGCATCGGCAAGGGTCCATTCTTCCGCATCGGGAAAGGCAAGCTTCGAGATAGCAGCGAGACCACCTTCCCCTCGGTAACTGCGGACAGATTGGCATTGGTGGCAGCCTCGGGCCTGACGGACTTCCGCCCGGTATTTGATGCATTGACCGCGATGGGCTTCTATAACCTCAACCCAAAACTGATGCGCGAATTACAGAAACCCCAAGATGGCAGACTGTTGCGGCCTGCCGGGGAGAACATCGCCAGCGTGATCGGACATTTGGAAAAGGTAGCACCTGCCCAGATGACGCTGATAGAGGAATATTTACACTCCGTGGCGCCTATGGTACATGGCGTGGAGCGCAAGCCCATTGGGCCAATGGAAACGCTGGAGTTTCGTCAGGACATGGCCGGCTCCAAACATCCTTGGCGTTTCCTTTCTCAAAATATGTCCGATGGCACCCTACGCGCACTGGGCGTTCTGGCCGCACTGTTACAGGGTAATGTGGATTATTCACCGACATTGATCGGCATCGAGGAACCTGAAACCGCCCTGCATCCGGCAGCTAGCGCCGCACTTCGCGAGGCATTGGTGCGCGCTTCTGAAACCACGCAAGTCCTTGTGACTAGTCACAGTCCAGACCTCCTGGATGACCGCAGTATCGACGCGGATGCCGTGCTGGCCGTCGTGTCTGAGGCGGGCGAAACAAAGGTTGCGCCACTGGACGAAGGCTCACGCCAAGTCATGCGGGAGCATCTGTTCTCGGCTGGTGAACTGCTACGCATGAACCAACTGGCACCCGACCGAGACAGTATAGAACGCCAGGACAAGGCGGCCTCTGGGGATCTTTTCAGTGAAATGGAGTCTACATGATCCCAGTCGCCAGCATTGTGGAGGGCCATGGCGAAGTTGACGCCTTGCCGGTTTTGCTGCGTCGTCTGAATGCATGGCGTCCGGGCCGTGACTACGCGCATGCGCTCCCACCGATTCGGGTTCACAGGGACCGTTTTCTCAATCGCGAAGAGGAGTTCCGCAAGCAACTGTTGCTGGCGGCCGCCAAATGCGGCGAGCAGGGATGGATTCTGGTGGTTTTGGACGCCGATGACGACTGTCCAGCCACCTTGGCAGCCGAGGTCCATCAGCGTGCGAGGCAGCATTTGCCGCACCGGCGCCTATCGGTGGTATTGGCCAAGCGCGAATACGAAGCTTGGTTCATTGCGGCAGCCCCGTCACTCGACGGACGCCGGGGATTCCGCTACCCGGCTGATGCCCAAGTCGATGCAGAGACGCCGCGAGACGCGAAGGGTTGGCTGCGCCGAAATATGGAGGGCGGAACCTACAGCGAAGTGCTGGATCAACCCGCTTTCACGGCACATTTCGACCTGCAACAAGCATTTGACAACAGTCGTTCATTCCGCAAGCTGTGCAAAGAATGGCAAGTCAACATCGTAGATTTGAACGGCAATTGAAGCAGGGTATTGCTTATCGCCGTCTTTAGGGAAACGCTGCATAAATGCCTGCGCGAGCGAATCGCTTCGTTGCGTGGTACTCGAAAATCCGCCTAACTTCATTAGGTCTCCTTTTCTGCGTTCCATACGCCTCGCGCTTCATCTCGCTCGTCGATTTATTCAGCATTTCCTTAGGATGCTGACGTATCGGCCAAACTTCTGTGTTGGCGGCTTTGCGTTCCTTGGCCGAAGCGCTATTCCCTCGAGACGCCTGGGTGCCATCCAAAGGCCTTGTCGAGATCAGACCCAAGAAATTATTGACGTTTCATCAAGTTATGGTAGTATTCGCAACCGTTGTCAGGCGACTCAGGTTAGCTTGACACGGCTGCCCCGAAGGCTACGTAGCTCAGCTGGTTAGAGCACATCACTCATAATGATGGGGTCCCCTGTTCGAATCAGGGCGTAGCCACCAGATATCGCGAAAAAGCCCGCCGTTCTCACGATCGGCGGGCTTTTTCGTATCGGCTTTCTGCCGGGTTTCCTTATTGTCGCTTGGCGGCAGGCTGTCGATTCGCGCAGCCTGCCGCACGATTCAGATGGCGCGACGGCGACTCTCTTCGATGTAGGCTCCACGCAGCTTTCGCGCCACCTCGCCGGGACGGCCGCCTGCGACCGGCACACCGTCGATCGCCACGACCGGCGTGACGAACGATGACGCCGACGTCACGAAGCACTCTCTGGCATTTTGTGCTTCCTCGACGCTGAAGGCCCGCTCCTCGACGCGCAGAGACAGCGTCTGGGCGAGCTCCAGAACGACGGCACGAGTAATGCCGGGGAGAATGGCGTGGGAGAGCTCTCGCGTCACCAGCGCTCCGTCGTGGGTCAGCATCCACGCGTTGTTCGATGCTCCTTCGGTTACCAGCCCCTCCTCGACCATCCAGGCATCGTCGGCACCGGCCGCCGTCGCCGCCATCTTGGCCATCACGGGGTAGAGCAGCTGCACCGTCTTGATGTCGCGTCGCGTCCAGCGCCAGTCGGGTTGCGTCGCGACACGAATGCCCTCGCGGCCACTGCGGCTGTCGACGAGGGCCTTGGCCTGGGTGAACAGCACCAGCGTCGGCGGCGTATCGGCGCCAGGATAGTGGAAGTCCCGATCACCGGCGCTACCTCGCGTCAGCTGGAGGTAGACCATGCCCTCCTCGAGCGCGTTGCGCCGGATCAATTCGCGATGGATCGTCAGCAGCGCATCGTCATCCCACGGCAACGCCATCTCGAGTTCACCCGCCGAGCGCTTCAAGCGCCGCATATGGCCGGAAAAATCGATCAGCTTGCCCTCCAGCACCGAACAAACCTCGTAGACGCCATCGGCAAACAGGAAGCCGCGATCGAAGACCGATACCTTGGCGTCCTGTTCCGCGACGTAGTCGCCATTCACGTAGACCGTGCGCTGTGTCATCTCATGCCGTCTCTATGTCTGTCTTCACGTTCAGGTTCGCCTTCATGTTTACGTCTTCCGCTGAATCCGCGCCGGGGTACAGAACCTGGTTCATGATAGCGATCGCTCAGCCCCACAATGCCGACGTCGCCGGATGGATGCCTTCAGCATCGAAACGCATGCCGTGCTCGCGATCCTGTGCCAGCAATAACGGGCCATCGAGATCGACCACCGCCGCCCCCTGCGCCACCAGCAGCGCCGGCGCCATCGACAGCGACGACCCCACCATGCAGCCGACCATGATCTCGAACCCGCTTGCCAGCGCTTCCCGCTTGAGCGCCAGTGCTTCGGTCAAGCCGCCGGTCTTGTCGAGCTTGATGTTGATCATGTCGTAGCGGCCGACCAGATCGGGTAGCGACGTGCGGTCGTGGCACGCTTCGTCGGCACACACCGGCAGCGGACGCTCGATCTCCGCCAACGGCGCATCCTGGCCCGCCGGCAGCGGCTGCTCGACCATGCTGATTCCCAGCGACACCAGCGTCGGCGCCAGACGTTCGTAGGCGTCGCGATCCCAGCCCTCGTTGGCGTCGACGATGATCCGTGCCTCGGGTGCGCCCTCGCGAACGGCCTCGAGGCGCTCGATATCCCCCTCGCCGCCCAGCTTCAGCTTGAGCAGCGGCCGAGCGGCGTGGCGCCGGGCCTTCTCGCGCATGGCATCGGGTGACTCCAGCGACAGCGTGAAAGCGGTGATCTCGGCCCTGGGCGCGTCAAGACCGGCGAGTTTCCACACCGGCTTGCCAGCGGACTTGGCTTCCATATCCCAGAACGCGCAGTCGAGCGCATTGCGTGCCGCACCGGCCGGCAGTCGCGACTGCAGTTCGAGACGATCCATGCCCTGCGCCAGCGCATCACGCATCGACTCGATCTGGGCGATGACGCTATCGACCGACTCGCCGTAGTGGGCATAGGGCACGCATTCACCGCGGCCGGCATGAGCGCCATCGCTCAGCGTCGCGACCACGACTCGCGCCTCGCTGCGTGAACCGCGGGAGATGGTGAAGACTTCGGCGAGCGGAAAGACCTGCTCCTCGACGCTCAGCTTCAGCATGCCAGCACCGCCGCGGCCAGCCGATCCGCGCCCTGCCGGTAGGGATCGACACACGGCAATCCCAGCCGCGATTCGAGCGCCTCCAGATACCGGTCTGCCTCGTCGACCGCCATGTTGGAGGTATTGACCGAGACACCGACGACCTGGCACGCCGGGTTCACCACCTGCGCCAGCGGCAGCGCCGTATCGCGTAGCTGTTCCAGCGTCGGCAGCGAATAGTGCGGCAACCCTCGCATATGGGTGCGCGTCGGCTCATGGCACAGGATTAGCGCGTCCGGCTGGCCACCGTGGATCAATGCCATGGTGACGCCGGAATAGGAAGGGTGGAACAGACTGCCCTGCCCTTCGATGATATCCCAGTGATCGTCGTCGTTGTCCGGCGTCAGCCACTCGATCGAACCCGCCATGAAATCGGCGATGACGGCATCCAGCGGCACGCCTTCGCCGGTGATCAGAATCCCGGTCTGGCCGGTGGCACGGAAACTCGACTTCGCGCCGCGCTCGCGCAGGGCGATGTCCAGCGCCAGCGCCGTGTACATCTTGCCGATGGAGCAGTCGGTACCCACGGCCAGACAGCGCTTGCCACGGCGCTTCTTGCCGTCGCCAATCGGATACTGGACCTGCGGCACGCGCACGTCGATCAGGCGCCCGCCATGCTTCTCCGCCGCCGCCACCAGCTCCGGCTCGTCACGCAGCAGATTGTGCAGCCCGGAAGCGATATCCATGCCGGCTGCCAGCGCCTCTTTGAGCACCACGATCCAACTGCGGGAAATCACCCCGCCGCGATTGGCCGCACCGATCACCAGCGTCCTGGCACCCTGCGCCACGGCCGCGTCGATATCGAGATCCGGCAGTTTCATGTCCGCCTGGCATCCGGGTAACCGGTACTGCCCCAGCGCATACTCCGGGCGCCAGTCGCGAATGCCCTGGGCGACCTTGGCGGACAGCGGATCGGGCACGTCGCCCAGGAACAGCAAATAGGGAGTCTTGAGCATGTCATCACTACTCGTTCAATGTGAAAAGAGCCGACCCGCAAACGGTCGGCACCGAACGTCATCCTGCACCGCCATCAGCCAGTTTGACTGACGAGACTCAACCGGTCATCAGGTCGGCTCGATTGAAGAACGTGGTCAACGCCCGGACCAGATATTGCGGATCGCGCGTACCGGCCGTCTCGCGAATCGAGTGCATGCCGAACTGCGGCACGCCCACGTCGATGGTCGGCACGCCAAGCTCGGTGGCGGTGATCGGGCCGATGGTGCTGCCGCAGCCCATGTCCGCGCGGGTCACGAACTGCTGCACCGGCACGTCGGCTTCACGGCAGATATCCTGGAACAGTGCCGCCGTGGCGCTGTTGGTGGCGTAACGCTGGCTGGCGTTGACCTTGATCACCGGCCCGGCGTTGAGCGACGGCCCATGATTGGCGTCGTGCTTGTCGGCGAAGTTGGGGTGCACGGCGTGGGCGTTGTCGCAGGAGATCATCAGGGAGCGCTGGATCAACCGTACGAACCCTTCGTCGCCGGGCTCGCCGAGTGCCGCGTTCACGCGGCGCAGCACGTCGGCCAGAAACGGCCCCTGGGCGCCACAGGCACTGGCACTGCCGACTTCCTCATGATCATTGGCCACGAACAGCGCGCCCTGCTGGCCATCGGCAGCCAACAGCGCTTCGACACCGATGAAGCAGGAAAGCAGGTTGTCGAGTCGCGCGCTGGCGATCATTTCCCTGTTGATGCCGACCCGAGCCGGCGGCTGGACGTCGTAGAAGCCCAGCTCGAAGTCGACGATGTCCGCCACCTCGATGGCGTGCTCGCGCTCGATCCACTGTTTGAGCAGGTGATCGAAATCCGGCGCATCGCCGCCCTGCATCAGCAGCGGTGCCATCTGCGTCTGCGCATTAAGGACACGACCGTTGTTGGCTTCGCGATCCATATGGATCGCCAGGCTGGGGATGATCGCCACTGGCTCACCCATATTGAGCAAAACCCCTTGCAGACGGCCATCGGTTCGGCGAACGTGAACCCGACCGGCGATCCCCAGGTCGCGATCGAACCACGGCGACAGCAACGCACCGCCATAGACCTGGACACCCAACTGCAGCCAGCCCTTGTTGACGATCGCCGGTTGCGGCTTGAGCCGCAGCGCCGGGCTATCCGTATGAGCGCCGACCATGCGCATCGCCTCGAGCGGCGAAGCCGGCAACTGGAACGCGATCAAGGCACTATCGTTACGCGTCACGTAATATTTGTCGCCTCGTGTTAACTTCCAGCTGTCAGTTTCCTTGAGGGGCCGATATCCTGCCGCCTCCAGCCGTGTCACGAGGTTGGCGGTGGCGTGCCAGGGAGAAGGCGAGCGCTGGAGGAAATCGAGCAAGCGATCTTCGAGAGCCTTGTCGGCGGCGTGTTCTGACATGGGTTTCCTCGGATGTCGGTCTGTAGTCACGCGGACTGACTGCTACAATGGGTCCCGGACCTGAAAAAGATTCATGGATCCGGTGGTCTTCTAGGGAATAGAGAGTGTACAGGAAACCGGGAGTGCTTCATTGATGACCCTGACTGCCGCCGCTCGGTACGCGGCCATGTGTTTGCTATTGCTGGCATGGAGCGTCACGGCGCTAGCCGGTCCCACCCCAACGGACGATCAGCGTCAGGCGGCAAGCGAGGTCGCCGAGTCACTGCAATATGGCCACTACGCCGACGTCGATCTCGACGACGATTGGTCGAAGCGAGCCTTTCAACGTCTGCTGGACGTGCTGGACGATCAGCGCGCTTATCTGCTGCAACGAGACGTCGACAATTTCAGCGACCTGGAAACGTCACTCGATGATGCCGTCAAGTCCGGTGCTCTGGACCGCGTCTATGCATTCTATTCACACTATCAGGATCGCGTGGAAGCCCGGCTCCAGTGGCTGGTAGACAAGGTCGATCAAGGCGTCGACTACGCCTACACCAGCAACGAGCGCCTGGCGCTCGACCGGGAAGACTCTCCTTGGGCGGGCAGCGAGGGAGCGCTCGACGAGCTCTGGAACAAACGGCTGGAGAACGCCGCCCTGACGCTTTTCTTGAGCGACCAATCTCCCGAGGAGATCCAGAAGACGCTCCACGACCGCTACGCCAATCAGCTCAATCGCGTGCGCCAGACCAACGCCGAAGACGTGCTCGTGCTGTTGATGGCAGCGGTCACCGGCACGATCGACCCGCATACCGAATACTTTTCCCCGCAGCAGAGCGAATCCTTCGATATCCAGATGCGCCTCTCGCTGGAAGGGATCGGCGCGCTGCTGCAGAGCGACGGCGAGTACGTCAAGGTATCGAGCCTGGTACCCGGCGGCCCCGCCGACAAGGCCGGGGCACTGCAACCGGCGGATCGCATTGTTGCCGTCGGCCAGAACGAAGACGGCGACATGGTCAACGTGGTCGGCATGCGTCTCGATGAAGTGGTCGACCTGATTCGTGGCCCGAAAGGCTCGACGGTGCGACTCGACATCATCCCGGCCAAGGCCGTCGACGTGACCCGCACGCACACCATCCGGATCACGCGAGATACCGTCAAGCTCGAGGATCAGGCCGCCCATAGCCGGGTGGAAGAGATCCAGCGTGACGGCACGACGCACAAGATCGGCATCATCACCGTGCCGGCATTCTACGTCGACTTCGACGCCTGGCAGGCGGGCGAGTCCGACTACCGCAGCACCACCCGGGACGTGGCCAAGGAGATCGACAAGCTCAAGGCGCAGAACGTCGAAGGCATCGTGCTCGATCTGCGCAATGACGGCGGCGGCGCGCTCCAGGAAGCCAACTCGATGATCGGCCTGTTCATCGACCGGGGCCCCACCGTACAGGTCCGCGATGCCGGCGGACGCATCAATCTCTACGGCGATACCGACGCCGGGGTGGCCTACGAAGGTCCGCTGGCGGTGCTGGTCAACCGGCTTTCCGCTTCCGCCTCGGAGATCTTCGCCGGCGCGATCCAGGATTACGGTCGCGGCCTGGTGGTCGGCAGCCGCACGTTCGGCAAGGGCACCGTCCAGACACTGACCGACCTGAGCCACGGCCAGATCAAGCTGACCCGCGCCAAGTTCTATCGCATTTCCGGCGAAAGCACGCAGCATCGCGGTGTCGAGCCGGACATCCTGTTCCCGAGTCTGATCGACCCCGACGAGATCGGCGAAAGCGCCCTCGACAACGCCCTCCCCTGGGATCGCGTCCGCCCGGTGCAGTATCGTCTTTACGGTGAGCCGTGGCGCTACCTGGAAGCGCTGCAGGATCGCCACGAGCAGCGCATCGCCAACGACCCGGACTTCGTCTACCTGGAGAAGCAGGCTCAGTTGAGCAAGCGGCTGCGCGATCAACAGACCAGCATCAGCCTCAACAAGGAGCAGCGTCAGCGCGAGATGGATGCCCAGGAGACCGAGCAGCTGGCGCTCGAGAACCAGCGTCGTAGGGCGCTGGGCATGGAACCGCTCGATCACTGGACCGATGCCCGCGAACAGGACGAGACGTCAAGCAACGACCAGACCGACACCAGCGACCAGAGCAGCGACAGCGGCAGCGGCAGCGGCAGCGGCAAGGACGATGCCAATGCCGAAGACGCCAACCCGACCGATCGCGCCGAACTGCAGGAAACCTCCCAGATCCTGCTGGACTACATTCAGTTGAAGTCCAACGGATGATCGGCGGCGCTCCGGCCCGTCGCCGGAACGCCGACCCGTAGCTGCCGGCGCTCGATCTCCAGCCTGACCGAAGCCTCGCGAAGACATTCGCGGGGCTTTTTTGATCAATCGGTCGTGGCAACTCACGGCATTAATGGTTCGAAACCCGAACTCTCGGTATTCAGAAAATCGCCGGCCGGTCGTTGTACGTTTAAAAGACCCGAGAGAGCGATGCCATGATTGCGATATTGATCCGGGCCGCGGCCCTCGTCTGGCTGGGGCTGGCCGGGCTTGCCCAGGCCGACCCGGCTCATGACGACCCGATTCAGGCCGATACGGTTCATGACGACACGGTTCAGGCCGACACGATTCATGACGACGATGACCAGACGGCTCGTCACGCCACCACAGCAAACCCATCATGCCCGCCGGGGGCGACACGACCACGGCAGCAAGACGCCCTGACCACGCTGGCCCGGCAGCTCGAAGCATGGGACGAGGCGTATTATCAGCGTGGCGAGCGTCTCGTTGACGATGGCGTCTACGACGAAGCCAAACGCCGCTGGCAACGCTGGCGAGACTGTCTTAAACCCCTCGATCTCAAACCCCTCGGTCTCGATCCTGCCGCCGAGCCATCCCGCCAGCCTACGCCGGCTTCCTCCCGGGACGAGCTCGAACATCCCTTCGCCCAGACCGGACTCGACAAGCTGCCCGATCGCCAGGCCGTCGGCGAATGGCTTGCCAGGCAGTCGGACCAGACGCTTTGGATCCAGCCCAAGGTAGACGGCGTTGCCGTGTCGCTCGTGTACCGGAATGGCGAGCTCGAGACCGCCATCAGTCGTGGCGACGGAGAAACAGGCCAGGACTGGACGCGTCAGGTCAGGCAGATCGAGAGCCTTCCCCAGCACCTGCCGACCGACGAACCGGTCACCTTGCAGGGAGAGCTCTATCTTCGTCTTCCCGGTCACGTACAGGCCCGGGATGGCGGCGTCTCCGCGCGCTCCGAGGTGGCCGGGCTGCTGAACCGACACGAGCTGTCCGCGGAGGCAGCTCGTGACATCGGCTTTTTTGCCTGGGCCTGGCCGGATGGCCCTGCCAGCGGCGAACGTCGGCTCCAGCAACTGGCCGATCTCGGCTTTGGCGACACGGCCAGATACACCCGAACGGTCTCGCAGCTATCGGAAGTCGTGCAGTGGCGCGACCGCTGGTATCACGCCCCGCTGCCGTTCGCCTCCGATGGTGTCGTCATCAAGCGCAGCCACAGGCCTCCCGGGGCGCGCTGGCAGGCAGCGCCGCCGAGCTGGGCTATCGCCTGGAAATACCCGGCGGCGCAGACGCTGGCCGTGGTCGAAGCGATCGACGTTTCGATCGGCCGCACCGGACGCCTCACGCCCATCGCCCAGCTCGATCCCGTCCTGCTCGACGATCGGGAGGTCAGTTCGGTGAGCCTGGGGTCGCTGGCGCATTGGCAGGAACTGGACGTTCGCCCCGGCGATCAGGTATCGCTCTCGCTCGCTGGCGCGACCATTCCCCAGATCGAACGCGTGGTCATCCCGGCAACGCCGCGCCAGGCGCTGACGCTTCCCGATGCCGAACGCTACGATGCGCTCTCCTGCCTGACATTGATGCCCGGCTGTCGCGAACAGTTTCTGGCCCGCCTGGCATGGCTCGGCAGCGAGGATGGCCTGGACATGAGCGGCATCGGCCCTGCCAGCTGGGCTGCGCTGGTCGATGCCGGCCTGGTCGATGATCTGCTGGATTGGCGGCAGTTGCGTGCGGAGCAGTTGCAAACGCTGCCTGGCGTCGGGGAAGCCCGCGCCCGGCAGTGGATCGACGCCTTCCGTGCCGCCGAAAGGAGGGATCGGACGCGATGGCTCATCGCCCTCGGCCTGCCGTCGATACCGGATGAAGTGCGTCGAGCCGCCTTGGCAGCGCCACTCGCCGCCTTGCGAGATCGTTCCGAACAGGGCTGGCAGACGTACGCCGGCATCGGCGCCACTCGCAGTGCGCAGTTGGTGGCGTTCTTCCACGATCCGACCATCGGCGCCCTGCTGGCCTCCCTGCCGCCATCTTCATCAGTCTCGCCGTCAACCCCGTCGTCAGCGCCATCGTCAACCTCGCTGTCAACTTCTCCTGCCAGACGGCCTTGACTTGCCAGACGACCTTGACGGGCTGAGAAGCCTCATCTTTCCAATACGATGTAAACCACCGCCCGATTCACGAAAACGCGGCATGGCAGGCAAGCCAGGCCGCGCTACAGTCGAGACGTGCCTGCATCTTCCGGAGCCGGGCGGCGGCGCCGGCACGCCGTCGGCAGTACGCCTCCGACCGGCGGGTCGACGCCACCAATGCCCATGATTCCTCTCCCGGATGCATCCTGAAGGCATATTCCCAACCACGATGTCGACGACGGCCGATTCCCGCATCATCGCAGAGTCGCCAAAGCGTCCGACACAGACAGGGATCGACATGATGTTTCCGGCGAGGCGAGCCTTCCTGTTCCTTCAAGGGCCCCGCTCCCCGTTTTTCCATCAGCTCGGGCAGCGGCTCAGTGACGATGGCCACAAGGTCGTCAAGGTCAACTTCAGCACCGGCGACCAGGCCGGGTGGCATGGCAAGTCGACGGAGACCTTTCGAGATCCCTGGCCCATGCTGGGGGAATTCGTCACCGATCTATGGCGACGCCACGACATTACCGACCAGATCGCCTTCGACGACTGCCGCCCCGCCCACAAGGCGGTGATGCCCGCGGCACGCCGGCGCGGCATACGCAATCATGTCCTGGAATCGGGCTACTTCCAGCCCTACTGGGTCACGCTGGAACGTGAAGGCGCCCATGGCCATTCGCTGCTGCCGAAGGACCCGGAGTGGTATCACAGCGTCGGCCCGACCCTCCCTCGGGCCTTGCCACCCCGCCCCTTCCCGCAGCCGTTTGCCATGCGCGCCGTCCATGATGCCGGCTATCGTCTGGCACAGCTCGCCAACCCGTTGATGTTCTGGCACACCCGCGGCCAAGCCGAACTGCCCCGGGACGTGAGCTACCGCGGAGGCACGAGACGGCTTCTCGGCCGGCGTCAGGCCGCCAGCCGTTGCCGGGCGCTGCTCGATGACGGCCGACCGTTCTATCTCTTCCCGCTGCAGCCCGACGATGACCGTCGGACTCGCTTCCATTCGTCCTACGCCAGCGGGTGGAAAGCCGTGGAGCAAGTCGTCGATTCCTTTGCCCGCTTTGCCCCGGAGCGTACACGTCTGGCAATCGTCGGCCCGGCCGACGACATGCCCGGCCACCGGCGCCGCCTGCGCAAGCTGGCCGTGGAAACCGATATCGGCGATCGCCTGGTCTTCCTGCCCGGCGGCAACCTGAGCACGCTGATTGATCACGCCTCAGGCCTGGTAACGATCAACGGCAGCGAAGGGCTCATGGCGCTCGAAAGCGAATGCCCCACGCTCGCGCTCGGCAATGCCATCTACCGCATGCCCGGGCTCACCTCGCCCAGCTCGCTCGACGACTTCTGGCGTCATCCGATCGGTCCGGACAAGCGGCTGTTCCGAAGTTTTGCCAGGGTCGTCATTCACGCGACCCAGATCAACGGGGGCTTCTTCAGCCGCGAAGGTATCGATCTGGCGGTGATCAATGCGGTATCCCACCTGACCGAGAACGTCTCCCCCATCGAGCGCCTGCTCTGGGATTCCCGCCTCCCGGTCGCCTCCTAGCGCCTGCGCCTGTTGCCGTTTCAGCGCGAACCGCGCTGCCGCACCAATGACGCCAGGCCCGGCTCGATCGCAAGGGCCTGAAACGGAAAGCGGCCAGGTGGATGCCACCTGGCCGCTACGCTTCCCCGTGGAAAGTTCGGTCTACTGGTTGGCTGGCACCAGCGCCCGTCCGATATCGATGCGGGGCTTCACCATCAATTTGGTGAACGCCATCAGCACCATCTCCTCGATGGCCGGCCCCATGTCCTGCTTGAGCGCCTCATAACTCGGGTAGCTCGGCTCGGGGGCGATACACATCTCGAAGAAGTGCTGCCGGTTGATGTGCGGGTTATCTATGAAGAACTGGCTCAGGCGGTTGTGCTTCTCCTGCTTCGCGGCGCTGGAAACGTAGTTGCCGATCCTGGCGAAGAACTGCTCCACGCTGCGCAGCGGAAGATGATAGATGCAGGCCTCCCACTCCCGGGCGAAATCCATGATCTCGGGCTCGGGCTCCAGCACCGTGCCATCCTGTTTCGCCATCAACCAGTGATAGCCCATGTGGAGCCGATGAGACTGGCGATAGACGAACAGCGCCTTGGTATCGGAAGCCTGCTCGCCCAGCGACCAGTACTCGGCTTCCAGCAGCTTGCCTTCGAGATCTTCCTGATAGGCAATGGATTCCTGACAGATGACGTTGATCCACGGCAACCGGAAGTAGAAGCGCTTGAGGTTCTCCTCGCCCGGAAAACGCTGCGCGAACGCCGCATAGAAATCCTTGACCGTCAGGCCTTTCTTGAAAGTCAGGAACTCGTCGGCATCGAAGCCGTAAACGACGTTGTAGCAATCCTTCTTCAGATAGAGCTCCAGCGCGCCGTTGATATAGTCTGCCTTGCGCCTGGAGAAGCCCTGCTCGTCCTCGATCTCGACGAAGGCCACCTCTTTTTCCGGATAGCGTTCTCGCAGCTCGGCGACACAGTCCCGTAGAAAATCATGCTCGATATGGCTAAGCACGATGAGCCGGTCGAATCCCAGTCGCAGGTGGTGCAGGCAGGAAGCGAAGACGACGTCTTCTTCTCCCCGAACCATCGTGATGGCGGTAAATTCAAGTTTCATCGTGAAGTTTCCTGTCAATGTCAAAGGTTCTCGTCGCCCGGAGGCGACGCAGATCGGGAACGTTTGCCGTCATCATCCGAACGGGATCGGGCCGGTGATTTCTGCCTCACAACGCAGCGTCAGCGTCTCACCCACCAGAAGGCTCGGGCCTTCTCCGGATTGCCGATATCGAGCGCCTTGCGGGCCGCGTTCTGCGCCATGAGTCGCGCACCGGCCGGATCGTCGATCAACTGCTGCATCGCCGAACGCCAAGCCTCGGGGGTATCCTCGACCAGCAAGCCGTCTTCGCCTTGCGAGACGATTTCACGGTAAGGAGAGCGGGCGCTGTAGAGCCCCACGCTGCCCATCGCGGCGTTATCCAGAAACTTGATGTAGGTCTTGCCGGCATTGAATGGGGTATCGCGCATCGGCGTCAGGCTGATATGCATGCGCTGCCGGTCGCGATAGCGCTGGAAGGCCCGCCAGCCTAGCGGCTTGGGAGTGCGTACCCGCTGCAGCCCCCGCAGCGAGACCGGCGAAAAGCCTCCCAGCATGATCTCGAACATCAACGCCTTGTTGCGTTCGTGAATATCGACCAGGGCCGGCGTGATGTTCTCGAGATCGGCCAGGTGGGCACGCGAGCCATGGAACCCGACGCGCGGCGCCGACTGGATGAAATGATCGTGGGTGGGCATCGGCGCGATCAGCGATGGCGCCAGCAGCGAGACCGAATCGTGGCGCCGGCTGAAGTGCTTCGCCAACGGCTCGCAGCAGGCGATCACTTCGTCGGCGATCGCCAGCAGGCGCGGCTGCACGTGGGACGACACGTGCGCCATGCGCCGCCGGTAGGTTTCCGGCAGCTTTTCGTCCAGCGCGGCGGCATCGATATCGTCGTCGATCAGATAGCGAATGGTGGCCACGCGGTGCCGGTTGTCTTCCAGCCACGAGATCCAGGCGCCGTTGAGAGATCGGCAGACGAGGATATGGGCATTGCGCAGCTCGCCCACCAGCCACGGCATGCACATGACCGGCAGCCGCCAGTAGCTGGTGTCGATACGCTTGACCTCGATGCCACGTGATTGCAGCCACGGTGCCACCGATTTCAGGAAGTAGATATCTTCGGTCGGGCAGGTTCCATCACTCAAAACCACCCAGCGCGGATAGTTCATGATCAGTCCCCTCGTAGGCTGGATTGTCATTCCTTTCGCGACGGTTCAACGCAGCGAAAAGTCCTCGTAAGTCAGTGTCAGGCTGGGGTGGTAGGCCGGATCGTCGAACAGCCGATGACGCCACCGGCGACGCATGTAATCCGCCTCCCGGGTCGCTCGCAGGCGCTTGGCACTGGTATCGTCGGCGCCCCGGGAGACGGACTCGTGGTGGTAGAGTTCGGCAAACGGCGTCCATAGATTGCGGTATCCCGCTTCCTGCACCTTGAGGCAGAAATCGACGTCGTTGAACGCGACCGCCAGGTTCTCTTCGTCCAGCCCGCCGACGGCATCGAATAGCGACTTGCGTACCACCAGACACGCCGCTGTCACGGCGGAAAAGTTCTGGACGAGATGCAGCCGGCTGAAATAACCGGGTTCGTGGCGCGAGAAATACTTGTGCGCATGACCCGCGACACCGCCCACACCCAGCAGCACCCCGCCGTGCTGGACCGTGCCGTCGGGGTAGTAGAGCTTGGCACCGACGCAGCCGATCTCCTCGCGACAGGCCTGGCTTACCATCTCCTCCAGCCAATCCTCGTTGATCGGTTCGATGTCGTTGTTGATCAGCCCCAGGATGTCGCCGCGCGCGTGACGAGCGCCGAAATTGTTGATCGCCGAGTAGTTGAACGGGTATGGCCACGACAGCACGCGAACTCGCGCATCCCTGGCGATCTCGTCCAGGAAGGCCAGGGTCTCGCGGCAGGTGGAGCCGTTGTCGAGAATCAGCACTTCCAGCCGCGAATAGCGTGTGCGTTCGAGCAGTGCCTCGACACAAGGCCGCAGGATCGACACCTGGTCGCGCGTCGGAATGAGCAGACTCACCAGCGGCGCCGGGTCGGGAAGCGGCCAGCGAATCCGATAAGTATTGGGATACTTGCCCGGCTCGGCGCGCGCCCCCGCGGTATGCCGGTCCAGATGATCCTGCACCGCACGCAGACCGGCGCCGGCGGTATAGCGCTTCTCCACGGCCGCGGCTGCCGTCGAGCCCTGGCCGGCGTGCCAGTGATAAAGCACCCTGGGGATCCTGACGATTCGATCCACCGCGAGCCCAGCGCAGAATCGCAGGGTCAGGTCGTGATCCTGGCTGCCCTCGAAGCCCTGGCGGAAACCGCCGATGGCCCGCACTCTCGACGTCCGATAAACGCCGAGATGGGAGATATAGTTCTGGCCCAGCAACAGATCCGGGTTCCAGGCCGGCTTGAAGTGGGGATCGTAACGCTCGTCGAACCCATCGACCTTGTCCTCGTCGCTGTAGAGCAGCTCTGCCTGCGGTTGCTCCTGCAGCGTCTCGACGACGTGATAGAGCGCCTCCGGTACCAGCCGGTCATCATGATCCAGCAGTGCCACGTACTCGCCCCGGGCACGTGCCAGCGCGCTGTTGCTCGCCGCACAGATATGGCCATTGGTCGGTCGAAACACTACGTCGATGCGCGAATCCCGCTCGGCGTAACGGGAAAGCGTTTCCCGGATTCGCGGATCGGTGGAGGCATCGTCGGCGATACACAGCTGCCAGTGCGGATAGCGCTGCGCCAGGACCGATTCGATACAACGTTCGAGGTCTTCGGGCGCCGGGTCATAGGTCGGCAGCAGAATCGAGATCAGCGGCCGATAGGAAAATGCCGCCAGCTGGTGCGCCATCTGCTCGGCGGACAGCACGGGCTGCTGTGCCAGCCACTGCCGATAGCTCTTGCGCGGGCACAGCCGGACGAACGTCTCCTCGTACTGCCGAAGGGCAAGCGCTCGCCAATGGACGTTCTGCTCTCTGGCACGCTGCTTCAGCTGCGGCAGAATGTCGGTCTTGGGAGTCTCGAGCCACTGGCCGTGCAGATTGGCCAGGCGCTGGGCCAGGCGGTCGTAGGCAAACCACGGGCTCAGCCAGACCAGTCTCAGATGCTCGACGGCGAAGCACCCCTCGGTTTCCAGCGGGTCGAACCGAATCGCCCGGACACCCGCGCCGATGTAACAGAGCCGCTTGGCGGTCCGTCCCGGCTTGAGCGTCAGGTAGAAGCTCTCCGCCTCGTTGAAGCCTCGCCCCGTATCGACGTACAACCGCACCGCCCCGCTCGGCTGGTCATGCCGAATCGTGACTTCGAGCATGTTCCAGCCGGGCATCGGCAGATGGCGCTTCCAGGCGAACTGGGGGTCGTTGCCCGTCGAACGCCAGACGTACTGGCGAGCCGTGTCCGCCTCTTCCTGCGTCAGCCGCTCGAGATGGTAGAGCGGCTTCAGGCGTGGGTGACAGACGATCCGCGTGGTGCGATTCAGGCCACGCCAGAACATCCAGTGCTTGGCGTCCGATACCGGCGACAGAGAAGTCTGCATGGCGTATCCCTCAAGGTTCCAGCACGGGCTGAAGGGAAGCGGTTCGATGCACGCGGTGCCGACCCAGGGACTGTTGGGTCAGGGTCACGCGGCAGTCGACGATGTCGCCGGGCACGGCTTCCAACGGCAGATGGAAACCCACGTAGGCGCCCCGCGGCGCGCCCCAGCGCAGCATGCCGGGGCGCAGCGCATTGGCCAGCGTGCGGCCGACCTTGCGATCGTTGACCCAGACCTCGATCTCGACCGGGCTGTCATCGGTGGCCCACCACGCCCATCCCACCACCTTGTCGGCCACGCACTGCTGAATCGCCCCATGCACGAACGGCCGACCCTGCCGGAAAAGCCCCAGCCGCAGCTCGAAGAGCCGCTGGCTCTCCCGATAGAGCTGGAAGTCCTCCGCGTTCAGCTCCCGCAAGGCCAGCTCGTCGGCCAGATCGATGTCGTAGACGTGATCGACGGAGGCGTGCCCCAGGTTTTCGGCCATGCCGGGTATCTGCCAGCCGTAGAGATCGTTCAGGATCGCCAGCGATTCCGCGTACCGTTCCGTCAACCCGATAAATCCCAGTGCCTCGAGCCGCGTCGACTCCAGAAATCGGCTCTGGCGATTGATCATGTCGTGACGCCGATAGAACGCTGAGAACGAATCCTGGTAGCCGTGGTGGCGCACGAAGTGGTGATATTCGGACGCCAGCCGCTGCAAGGGGTCGCGCACGAACGAAAAGCAGTGGCGCATGCCCGCCAGATGGGCATATTTATCCAACCGAACGTGCCCACCCAGCAGCTGTACATTCTGTTCGGAGAGAATCTGCCAGAGCCGCCAGACGTCGCGCCGTTCGTAGACCCAGCGCACCACCATGGGGGCGGTTTCGCGCTGCTTTTCCCCGTAGTCGTGCCAGACCTGGTCCTCGCCGAGGTGCGCCCTGGCCCCTAGCCGGAAGCTGGTTCCCGCGGTCTTGGGAATGTGAACGAAGAAGCAGGGCTGGCGCCGGGGCGCGACCATTTCCGGCAGCAGCTCACAGCTGGCCTGACGCACCCGGCTCAACAGCTCGGGCGAGAAGCGAACGCTCACCTCGTTCATGTCGTGGTTGCGGAAATAGTCCAGATCGCGGGAGTGCGCCGGCCCCAGGTTGGCGCGGCCGCGCGTCATCTTGGTATCGACGAACTCTTCGTACGATTTGATGTTGTAGTGGTAGATTTTCAGCGGGGTGTCGACCACGCGCTCGGTACGGCCGGATTTCACCTTGCCTTCCAGGAAATCCGCTTGCTGACCGTTGGCGGTGAGATAGCGATAGCCGGGCTTGAGCTCCGCCGTATGCGCGGTCATTGACAGCACCAGCGACGGTTTGACGATCGACTTTACGTGACAATTGACGACGCGCTCGCTGTCGCTCGCCAGGCGGAAGCGCTCCAGGACACCGCCGGGCTGGCGAAAGCGCATGCCCGACGAGCCGAAGATCCGCCAGTTGATCGCCACGGCGCCCACATCATGGGAGGCCAGGGTCGGCGCCAGCCATTCCAGCGGACGGTCACAGTTCGGGTGCACCAGGAATTCGTCGACATCCAGGAACGCCATGTAGGTGGCCTCCCGCCCGTGATGCTCCAGCACATGCTGGTACCACAGCGTCTGCGCCTTCTCCTCAGGCTCCCACTGCCGCACGGTGACCAGTCCCTGGCGTTGCCACTTCGCCAGCAGCAGATCGGTACCATCGGTGCTGCCATGGTCGGCAATGTAGAAATGCTCGAAGCCGATCAGGCGGTGATAGGCGATCCACTCGGCCAGATAGGGCCGCTCGTTCTTGACGATGGCGACGATGGCGAAGCGATAACGGGCTTGATTGGCAGTAGTACGTGAAATCATCGGCGTAAGTTTCCCAGGCAACACGAACTCGGCGACTATTTCGCCGAACTCAGGACCGGGCCGACGTCCACTCGATGGCGGTAAATGAATCGAGTGATGGCCCGAATCTTTCTATCGGTAATGGCTTCACCGAAGACGTCTGCAGCTTCGGCGAGACTTGCAAATCTTGGCTGGCTGGCGGTACACGCCGAAAACAGCGCATCGGCAATATCGAAAGGCAATTCGGCATGGGCGGGAGACTGGCCCGAGCCGGTCTGGATCATCACGCGCCGCATGGGCCCTTCCAGGCGCGCCCGGAACTGATCCGGGCTGCGCAACGGCACGTGATAGACGCACGCCCCGCTGGCCTCGACGAACTTCAGCGTCTCGGGATCCGGCAGTACCGGAACATCCTTCTCGCCGGCGAAAGCCTGGTGATAGGCCATGTGAACCCGCGTACCGGAACGCTTGCGGAACAGCACCTTGTGGCGGCTGTTCTGGCGGGTATCGACGCAGAGATAGTCCCCGTCGAGAAACTGCCCGCTCAGATCCCGCTCCGCGTAGTGGCGGCGTTGGGGGATCAGGTTCAGCCACGGCAGCGCAAAGCACTCCCCGACCGCGCCCTCTCGCGCACCGGCGGGCAGGCCGGCCAGGAAGGCGGCGAAGAAGTCGCCGATCGAGGCATGACTTCCCAACGACAGGAACTCGTCGGCATCGAAGCAGTAGACGTAGTTCTCCTTCTTGGGGTCGATGAACAGCGACAGCGCCCGATTGACGTAGAAGGCCTTGCGCCGCCCGAAGTGCCCCTGGCTTTCGAGCTCGACGAGGTCGACTTCCACCGCAGGGAAATCGCGACGCAACTTGTCGATACACTGACGCAGGAAGTCATGTTCCAGATAACTGATCACGATCAGACGCTGGAACCCCAGTCGCGCATGGTGAAGCAGCGACGACCACACGATATCGCTCTCGCCGCGCACCATAGTGAGGGCGGTGAAACAGATGTTCGGCGTGGAACGAGAATCCGCGCGCTTTGAATCGACTGTCACGCTCTCCCCCTCAACCGCTAAATATGTCGCAGGATCGGCACTGGAGATCGATAACGGATCTCCATCTGCTCTTTCGTCAATCGACCGACGGTGAACGAATCCGCTGGCGATGCATCGGCTCGTCGTCATCGGCGACAGGGCCCGCCACCCGGCCAACGCTCACCACTTAGTGGCCAGCGCTCACCACCGAGCGGCCAGCGCCGGCGCCGAGTGGCCAGCCACGATGTCATTCGCCGATGAACGGATTTCTTCCGACTTCGCTGATCAGCCGGCCCCACTTGAGTATCTGCATCTCGTCCAGCGCGTCCGCGCCATGCAGCGCCGGCGGGAATCCCAGGGCCGCCCACTTGTCC
The DNA here is from genome assembly GCF_036663415.1 of Salinicola sp. 4072. Classification (NCBI taxonomy): domain Bacteria; kingdom Pseudomonadati; phylum Pseudomonadota; class Gammaproteobacteria; order Oceanospirillales; family Halomonadaceae; genus Salinicola; species Salinicola sp. 4072. The sequence continues at coordinate 140,900 of NZ_JAXOVV010000006.1, forward strand.
ATCGGATGGAGGATGTGGAAGGTCGTCAGCCCCAGGTCGCCCGGCATCTGGGCGTCCGCGACCACGTTGTCGCCGATGTGCAGGTGACGATCGATCCCTTCGTTGGCCAGGTCCTGTTTCACCTTGACCCACATCGAGCCGTTATCCTTGCGCGCCTGCTCTTCGCTGGAGACCATCAGCCGATAGGCAGCGGCAACGCCGGCCTTGCGCAGCATCAGCCCCACCTGCTCGCGGTTGTAATAGCTGTCGGAAATGACCCAGAGGATGTGCCCCTGCGCGGCGAGATGGTTGAACAGCTCGACCATCTCGTCCTTGGGCTGGATCATTTCGAGATCGAGTTCGTACTCCAGCGCCATCCACTCCTGCGCGGTGTCCGGGCTGACGTCCAGCTGGTCGGCCAGCTCGTCGTAGATCGCCTCGATGCGCACGTCGCCCTGGAAGTTGGCACGTCGGCGCAGGGTCGATTCGGCATCGTTGCGCAACTTGACGAAGGCCTGTGCGGAGGGAACGATCCCCTGTTCCGCCAACATCTTGCCCAGCTTCAGCTTGGCGTAATCCGGCATGGTGTATTCGCGGCGCACCAGGGTGTCGAACACATCGAAACTGATGCAGGCATGCGCCTGGATGCTGGCGATATGCTGCTCCAGCCGGCCGTGATAGCTGGCGGTGATATAGCCGTTGTCCGTGGTGAACTGCCCGGTTGGCGGATAGAAGAACAGCTGCCGGAAGCCGTGATGCTCGGCCAGCGGCCCCAGCACGCGCTCGAGGGCGTGAAGCATCGAGTTGTCGTTGGGCAACGGCTCTTCCGGGAAATCCTCGTAGGTCCAGGTCTGGTCCAGCACACCGTTCATCGCCTCGGGGCGCGACCAGAACATGCCGCCGGCGGGATAGCTCAGGAACTCGGGAATGTGGCCCAGCCCCAGCTTCTCCTGCCATTCGCGCATGAAACCCTTGTTCATGGTCTGATGGTTGACCCAGGAAGGCATCATCCAGAACGTCGTCGGGTAGTAGAGTCCGAGGGATTCGTCGGCGGCGAAAGCGTTCAGCAATCGCGTGATGACGGAAGTATCGCGAAGCAGATATTCGATCAGATACTCCGCCCACTGCGTCTGTTCCTTGCCCGAATAGAGCGACTTCTTCGAATGCAGGTGGCAGAACAGATCGTACTCCTGCAGGGCCTGGCCATACTCCACCAGCACCGGGCCGAAGTTGCGGCCGCGGTTGGGCACGACGCGAGTCTCGAGCTTGCCGACCCGCGCATGCTCGCCGAACAGCTGCCGGGCACGCGTCTCGAAGCTGGCATCCGCCAGCGTGAGATAGACGTCGACGGTCACCGGGAACCGCTCGATGGCCTGAGCAAAGCGATCCAGAAAATCGACATAGAAGACATGCAGGCAGAGCGCGACCTTCAGCTCGCTCGCTGCCGGCGTCAGCCTCTTGCCGGGCGTGACGATCTCCCGGGGGAACCAGCGCACCGTGGCGGGCACATGCTGCCGTCCTTCGCTACGCCCATGCAGCAGATAGTGCTGAAGCGGGCTCTGCTGGGCATGAAAGACATCGATGTACATCCGATGATAGGTTTCGCTGTCGAAGCGCGGCGAGGGGTTGACCGGCGCGAAGCGGGACTTGCGAAGATAGTCGTCGAACGCCTCACGCTGCGTCGAGAAGCGCAGCCCGTATGTCGTCTGATACCATTTGGGATCGAACAGACCCGTGTTCAGCGCATCCATGAACGCCTGGCTCATCATGGCGGCATGGGCCCCGCCTTCACGTGCGGTATCCCCCAGCGGCAGCTCGATGGCCTCGGACTCGACGGCTTCCGGATTGACGATTTCCGGACCGAGGACATCAGAGCTTGCCACTTCCTCGACGATGGCCGCCGAAGCGGGGTCGACAGGCGATGTCACCTTGTCGCTGCCGTCGGCGTCGGTCGAGGAAAGATCGTCGTTGACCGCCTCGCCCTCCGCGACGACGAACGTTTCGGTCACGGTAACCAGATTTTTGTCATCGGGGACGGACTCTTTGCGCGGCTGATCCTCGATGCCGCTCTCCGGCACGACGATATTGTCGTCCATTCCCACGACCTCTTCCGCCGCCAGACGTTTCTTGCGCGCCTGACTGGCGAACTGGGTCTGAAATAGCCACGGTAGTAGCGATATCATCTTTCCCGTTGGTTTCATGTGGGCCCCCACCTCTCGATTTATATTGCGAACATTTGCATCGGATTGACGATGCCGTTGCCGGTGATGTCATCATCGACACTGAAAAGGTGCCAAACATCGTGCGGAATGCAGTTGGGTCGGGTCGCAAAGACCTCGTAAAGCCCCTGCACATCCTCTGGTGAATAATTCACGCCGTGTCGTCGACACATCACGACATGGTCGATCGCTCCATCGAAGACCGTCTTCAAATCCTGGAAATGGCGCTGCGTTCCCGCCTGGCGTCCGTAGAAGTATTCGAACTCCTGATTGCTCTTCTGCCGAATGTCGACCATCTGCCCGTGCGGCGCGGTCAGCAGGCATTCGAAAAGCAGCGAACGGTCGAGCATGGTGCAGCCATTGCGCCAGCCGACGCCCTCGTGGAAGACGCCCTTCAACAGCGCATGGTGCTTGCTGACTTCGGCGTCACCCGGCTTGGTGGCGATGAAATAGAGCCCGGTGGTATCCCGCTCGAGGATATGGGTGAGAATCTTCTGGATCGTGCCGGAGTAGCCCAGGTCCAGCATCAGAGGGCGCTTGTCCGGGTCCATCAATCCGGACCGTTCCAGATAGGCAACCAGCGATTTTCGGGTCGGTGAAACGACCTTCTTCAACGCCTCGAGATGGGGCGTCAACCACTGCAGAACCAGATCCTTGTCCTTGGGAAGCTCACAATTGAAGCGCAGCAGCTCGAACGGCAACGCCGCGAATATCTCATGCAACTGAAGACCAAATCGTTTGCGCATGAGATCCAGAATGCTGCCCGAGAAATCGTTGCTCAGCGCCATCGGCGTGATTACCTCCGAGCCCAGCATGGCGCGGAAGAGCAGCGTTCTGGACACCCGCAGGTAGACAGGATCGTGCGGCAGGTCGATCGACGACTCCCGCTGGAGACGAGTCAACAGACGGTGAAAGCACCAGCCTTCTCGCGCCAGGCACACCGGCAAATGACCTTCGACCTCGGCTTCAATGGACTCGGCGTAAACGTGCAATGCGGGCCCAAGAAAGGTCGCCCCGAATTCATATAATGCCCGGCTCTTGGCTTGCATGGTGATGCCTCGTCTGTCGTTTGGTGTGTCACAATGAGCGACTTGTTTCTATGATCGACTTATTACTGTTAGCGACTTATTGCATTCTTTCCCATCACGGCGATGGGATACCGCCAGGCGCATCTCATACGGAATACGTCATGACACCAAGTGCCATTATCGGTAGCGGTGACACATGCAGAAGCAACATTGCTTCATCGTAAAAACGCCACCTTTATTGTAAAACCAGGGCCATCGATTGCGGCCCATCAATAGCCCGCCTGACAATTCGTTGGCTGTTAATCAGAATCCGTTGCCGGGTAGCAACAGGCTTTTCGAAGCATCAGCAACATCAATAACCAACGAAAATAGAACTTAAAAATCAAACCGATGATGATGTGACGCCAATTTCGCGCGTTGGTAACCGAGCAACCATTGATAAGACTTTAGTCAGATTAATCGCGCCCCGGGTTTTATTGAAGATGAATTTACTCATCGATATTCACCATCCATAAATCAATGAATAAATCACTCCAGGAGCTTATTAAAAACTTCATGAATGGCGGAATTAGACTTACTCAATAGAAACATTTCGCAGAATTTTATTATCGTTTTGTAGCCCGGCAACGCCCACTCGAGTGGCGGGCCGGGCTTTCGACAGGAGGAAAAGACGTGTCAGGCGGCAACGCGAGGATCGATCGTCTTGCCCCGCCCCACCGCGTAGTAGTCGACTCCGGCCGCGGACATGGTTTCCGGGTCGAACAGGTTGCGACCATCGATGACCACCGGTGCACTCAGCTGGCCGCGAATCCATTCGGCATCGAGGGTGCGAAACTCCTTCCATTCGGTGCAGATCACCAGCGCATCGGCCTTCTTGACCGCCTGGATACGGTCCGCGACCAATACCAGGTCATCTCTCTCGCCGTAGATGCGGCGGCACTCCTTCATGGCCTCGGGATCGTAGGCCTGCACCGTGGCGCCTTTGTCCCATAGCGCTTCCATCAGCGTCCGACTTGGCGCATCCCGCATGTCATCGGTTTCCGGCTTGAAGGACAGCCCCCAGACCGCGATGGTCTTGCCTTCCAGTTCGCCATCCAGGGCGTGGGAAAGCTTTTCGAACAGGGTGGATTTCTGGCGCTTGTTGACCGCCTCTACGGCCTTCAGCAGCTCGGCCTCGTATCCCACCTTGCTGGCGGTACGGGCCAGTGCCTGCACGTCCTTCGGAAAGCAGGAACCGCCATAGCCACAGCCGGGATAGATGAAGTGATAGCCGATACGCGGGTCGGAGCCGATGCCACGCCGCACGTCCTCGATATCCGCGCCTAGGCGTTCGGCCAGGTTGGCGATCTCGTTCATGAAGCTGATCTTGGTCGCCAGCATCGCGTTGGCCGCATACTTGGTCAGTTCGGCCGCGCGCACGCTCATGAACATCAACTTCTCGCGATTGCGGTTGTAGGGTGCGTAGCACTCCCGCATCAGATCGGCGACGCGATCCGAGTCGGTCCCGACGACGATACGGGCACCTCGGGTGAAATCCTCCAGTGCCGAACCTTCCTTGAGGAATTCCGGGTTGGAGCAGACATCGAACGGCAGATCGGCGACGCGTTCCGCCAGCACGCCCTCGATGCGCTCCCGCACCTTGTCGGCCGTACCGACCGGCACGGTCGACTTGTCGATGACGACCTTGTAGCCGTTCATGTACTGGCCGATGGTGGATGCCACCGACAGCACGTATTGCAGGTCGGCGCTGCCATCCTCATCGGGCGGCGTGCCCACGGCGATGAACTGCAGCACGCCATGTTCCACTGCCATCCTGGCATCGGTGGTGAATTTCAGGCGCTGGCCTTCGATATTGCGCAGCACCATCGACTCGAGGCCGGGTTCATAGATGGGAATGTCTCCCTGAACCAGGCGCTCGATCTTGCTTTGGTCGATATCGACACAGACCACGTCATGGCCAACGTCAGCCAGACAGGTGCCCGTGACCAGACCGACATAACCGGTACCGAAAACGGTGATCTTCATCCGAGAAATCCCCATGATGCGCGATGCCGCCCGCTGGGCAGCTCAGAAATTCGAATAGGCGAGACCGGCCGGCCCCGCATGGAATGACACTTTTGCCACATCGCCACGTCGCCACGCCGCTCCGAGATCCAAGCGTCGAGACTCGAAACCCGAGCCCCGTGATCCGGGCCCGTGAGTCCGGCCAATGACCGGAACGCGGGTCGGCGAGCGCCGACGGTCCCAGGAACGGTGGTCTGAAAGATCGTCGAGTGAGCTTCGAGACCGCTTCGAGACCGCTCCCGCAGCGTTTCCCCAAATTGACTCGGGACTAGGCGAAGGTCGCGGCGTCGGCCAATCGCCTTCCCTGCTCGTCCTTGTCGGAAGTCACCGGCTTGTCACCCACCAGCGGCCAGTCGATGGCCAGCTGCGGATCGTTCCAGTGCAGGCTGTATTCGTCGCCCGGCGCATAGTAGTCCGTGCACTTGTACTGGAACTCGGCGATCTCGCTGGTGACGTAGAAGCCGTGGGCGAAGCCTGGCGGCACCCACAGCATCTGGCGATTGTCTTCGCTCAACAACGCCCCGACCCACTGCCCGAAGGTGGGCGAACTCCGGCGAAGATCGACCGCGACGTCATAGACCTCGCCCCGGGTGACCCGCACCAGCTTTCCCTGCGGCTGCTGCAGCTGATAATGCAGCCCACGCAGAATGCCCTGACCGGATCGGCTGTGGTTGTCCTGCACGAACTGATAGTCGCCGCAGTGTTCGACAAATTCGCTGTGTCGAAAGGTCTCGAGGAAGAATCCTCGTTCGTCACCGAACACATGGGGTGTCATCAGCACGACGTCAGGAATGGCCAGCTTTTCGTAATTCATGTCGTCCGTCTCTCCGGCTGGGTTGATGGCTGGGTTGATGGCTGAGGTGATTGGCTGAACTGACGAACCCAAATCAGCGACTGCCACCGAAACTGGCCACTGCGACTTCGCCAACTGTCCCGCCGCGCTGAGCGTCTTCGAGACGTTTCAACAAATATTGGCCGTAGCCGGTCTTCTTGAGAGCGGTTCCGCGCTCGGCCAGCGTCGCGTCATCGATCCAGCCATGATTCCAGGCGATCTCTTCCAGACAGGCGACCTTGAGCCCCTGGCGGTGCTCGATCGTCTGCACGTACTGCCCGGCTTCCAGCAGGCTGTCGTGCGTGCCAGTATCGAGCCACGCGAAGCCGCGCCCCAACCGCTCGACGCGCAAATCGCCCCGCTCGAGGTAGGCATTGTTGATACTGGTGATTTCCAGCTCGCCGCGCTCGGAGGGTTTGACCTGATGGGCGATCTCGACCACGTCGTTGTCGTAGAAGTAGAGCCCGGTGACCGCGTAAGGCGACTTCGGCTTGATCGGCTTCTCCTCGATCGACAGCGCCTTGCCCGAGGCATCGAACTCCACCACGCCGAAGCGCTCCGGGTCCTTGACCAGATAGCCGAAGACCGTCGCGCCCTTCTGCACGTCCGAAGCCCGCATTAGCTGCTCCGAGAAGTGCTGGCCGTGGAAGACGTTGTCGCCCAGTACCAGACACACGGAGTCGTTGCCGATGAACGATTCGCCGATCAGGAACGCCTGGGCCAGACCATCCGGCGAAGGCTGTTCGGCGTATTCGAATCGCACCCCGAACTGCGCGCCATCGCCCAGCAGGTATTGATATTGCGGCAGATCGGAAGGCGTCGAGATGATCAATATCTCGCGGATTCCTGCCAGCATCAGCACCGAGATCGGGTAGTAGATCATCGGCTTGTCGTACACCGGCAGCAGTTGCTTGGAGATGCCCTGGGTGATCGGATGCAGGCGAGTACCGGAACCGCCGGCCAGAATGATGCCTTTACGTGCCATGGTGAAGCTCCTTTTCGATACGAAGATCGATTCAGCCATTCAAGGTAACGGTATAAAAGTCGCCCCTCTTGCAAGGGCCTTCTTTCACGAGAAGTTGCGATCGCGTCATGGAAGAACGCGTTACGCGGCTTCGAGCAGCTCCGCCAGCGTCAGCTGCAATTGGGATTCCCAATTCGGCAGCGTGATACCCAGCGCTTGCTCGACTTTCTCCAGCGACAGCCGCGAGTTGAGCGGCCGGCGCGCAGGTGTGGGGTAATTCGCGGTCGCAATCGATACCACCTGATCCGGGTTTACGCGCAAGTTTTCCCCGAGTGCCTCGGCATGCCGGAAGATTGCCTGGGCAAAACCATGCCAATTGGTCTCGCCACGGGGGGCGAGGTGGTAGAGGCCCGGTTCGAGGCGGCCCTCCCCGCGCTGCTTCACGGCCAGCAAGGTCACTTCCGCAATCAGCCGAGCCGTTGTCGGCACACCAATCTGATCGCCGACGATGCGCAACGCCTCGCGCTCCCGAGCCAGGCGCAGCATGGTCTTCATGAAGTTGTGGCCGCGTGCGCTATAGACCCAGCTGGTGCGGAAGATCAACGCGTCTGCGCCGCTGGCCAGCACCGCCTCGTCACCGGCCAGCTTGCTTTTTCCATAGACGGATAACGGGCCGGTCTCGCTGGTCTCCCGCCACGCCGTGTCGCCATCGCCGGGATAGACGTAGTCCGAGGAGTAGTGAACGAGGGTCGCCGAATGCGACGCACAGTAGTCGGCAAGTTGGGCCGGCAGCGCCGCGTTGAGGCGAAAGGCCTCGTCACGTGCCTTTTCGGCGGCATCCACCGCGGTCCAGGCAGCCGCGTTGACGATGAGGGTCGGTCGAAGCTCGTCGAGCAGACGAACGACGGCCGCAGCATCCTGCAGATCGAGCGACCGGCGCCCTGGCGCGATGCAGTTCCCGAGCGGGGCCAGCGCGCGCTGCAGCTCGAAGCCGACCTGGCCGCTTCCTCCCAGAATCAGAATGCTCATGCGATTGCCCCCAGTCGCTCCCCCTGGTAGCTGCCGTTCTGTACCCGACGCCACCAGACGTCGTTTTCGAGGAACCACTGCACCGTCTTGCGCATGCCACTCTCGAAGGTCTCGCGCGGGGTCCAATCCAGTTCACGCTGGATCTTGGAGGCGTCGATCGCATAGCGCTGGTCATGGCCCGGCCGGTCGGTCACGAAGGTGATCAGATCCCGGTAGTGAGCGACCCCCGCCGGCTTCCGTGGCGCGAGTTCCTCGAGCAGTTCGCAGATGGTCTCGACGACCTGGATGTTCTGCTTCTCGTTGTGGCCGCCGATGTTGTAGGTTTCGCCGATCTTGCCCTCGCTGGCGACCTTCACCAGCGCCCGCGCATGATCCTCGACATAGAGCCAATCACGAATCTGCTTGCCATCGCCGTAGACGGGCAGCGACTGCCCCGCCAGCGCGCTGAGGATCATCAGCGGGATCAGCTTTTCCGGAAAATGGAACGGCCCGTAGTTGTTGGAACAGTTGGTCACCAGCGTCGGCAGGCCGAAGGTCCGGTGCCAGGCGCGAACCAGGTGATCGGAGCTCGCCTTGCTGGCCGAATAGGGCGAACTCGGCGCGTACGGCGTCGTCTCGGTGAACAGGTCGTCCACGCCATGCAGGTCGCCATAGACCTCGTCGGTAGAAATGTGGTGGAAGCGGAACGCCGCGGCCTTGCGGGGGTCGCTGTCCTGCAACCCTTTCCAGTAGGCGCGTGTCGCCTCCAGCAGGACGTAGGTCCCCATGATGTTGGTCTCGATGAACGCCGCCGGCCCATCGATGGAGCGATCGACGTGACTTTCCGCCGCCAGATGCATGACGACGTCCGGACGGTACTCCCTCAGAATCCGGGTCATGGCCGAGGCATCGCAGATGTCGGCCAGCCGGAATTCGTAGCGCTCGTCGTTGTCGACGCGTGCCAGCGATTCCGGATTGCCGGCGTAGGTCAGTTTGTCGACATTGATGACGCGATGCGGTGTGTGTTCGATCAATTCGCGCACGACTGCCGAGCCGATGAACCCGGCGCCACCTGTCACTAGAAATGTCATGCTCATGGTGATTCCCCCGTCGAGCCTGTAGTTGGGTAGATCTTTAATTGGGAAGATCTGTAGTTGGGTAATTCGTCTTGTTGGTAACCGTCTCGTTGATAACCGTCTTGCTGGTTGGTCGTCTTGCTGGTTAACCGTGTCGCTGGCCAATCGTGCCGCCAGGGAGGACCAGGCCGTGGCATGTGCCGGCCCCGCCCTGCCTGCCCGTCAGTCGCGGTGGTCCTTCACGATCAGGATCAGCATGTTGATGATCAGCGTGATGAACAGCGCGATCACCGCGAACACCACCGAGTTGTAGAGCCGCTCGGGCTGCTCGGGGTATTCCGGCATCGTCGGCGTCTGCAGCACGGAGACCTGCTTCAGCTTCCGTGCCGCTTCGATACGGGTGTTCTCGAGTGCGCCCAGCGCCCCGGAATAGCTGTCCTGGGCGAACTGCGCCCGCAGCATCAGGGTCTGGTACTCCGAGGAGATGCTGTTGAGCGCGTTACCCGATTGGCGGGCCAGACGCTGCTGCTCCTGCGCGATTTGATTGGTAAGCGCCTTGATCTCGCTATTGACGCGCACGATCTCCGGTGAGCGGGCGCTCTGGAAGCTGGCCATCGCGCTCTTGCGCGCCTTGGCGATGGCGAGCTGCCCTTCCAGCCCCGAAACCACCGAGCTGAGGCTTTCCACCGTGCCCGTCGGCGAGACCAGCCCGTTGGCGTTCTGGTAGTCGAGCAGCGCATCGCGGGTCTGCTGGAACTTCTCTTCCAGCAGCGCGACCTGCTGTTCGAGGAAGCGCACCTGCTCCTCCGCCAGGCGTTGGCCCATCAGGTTCATGTGGCGCTCGCCCTCGTCCAGCAGCAACTGCGCGATCTTGTTGGCTTCCTCCGGATCGAAGGCTTCGACATCGACCCGCAGCACGCCGGCGTAATCGTCCAGCTCCACCGAGACCCGCGAGAGGAAGTAGTCGTGAAGCTCTTCCAGCGGCGCGTTTACGTCGCCCAGTGCGCTGAAGAAGTCCGCCCCGGAATTGGCATAGTGATTACGAAAATCCGCCTCCTCGACGAGCAGCTTCAGCATGTCGACGGAACGCATGTAATCGCGCAGCAGCAGCATGTCCGCGAGATTACTGGTCGCCCCGCCGCTCAACAGCGAACTCACGCTCAACGTCGGCGAGGCGAGCTGGGGACTTTCGAGTACCACGTTGGCATGGGAGACATAGCGATCGCTGGCCCACAACGCCCAGTAGAGCGAGACGACGACGATCGCGATCAAGCACACGACCCAGTGGAACGACTTGCGCAACCGCGATGATTTATTGGTATGAGATGACTTGTTCATGGCCGACCTGTCTTTTTCGTAGTCTTTTTCGTTCGGTTACGAGGCTTGGCTTTCGCTTTCGCCTGTGACTGGAACTGCTGCACATGACGACGCGCCTCGTGCATCCGCTCGCGGGACTCCTCCATGCGCCAGCGCAGCGCATCGCCGGGATCGTTGCGGGCAGGATCGTCACTGGCTATCTGGTACTCGACACGGGCCTGCTCGAACTCGAGATTGGCTTGCATCAGCTGCTGCTTCGCTTCGGCGAGCGACGTGGGCACCTTGGGCGGTGCGATCTTCTTGCCGTCGGTCGCCTCGTGATAGGCGCTGATCGCCTCCTCGATATCGTCGAACCATTTCGCCTGCCCTTTCTCCAGCACGATGCCCGCCTCGCAGAACTCCCTCAGCACCCCTTCGCCGTGGGAGACCATGATCAGGCTGGCCCGGCCGACACGCTCCTTGAACGCGTTCTTGGCCTTGGCCTTGAAGGCGCGGTCGCCGACGGCGGTCGCCTCGTCGGAGAGATAGACGTCGAAGTCGAAGGCCAGCGAGAGCCCGAACGCCAGTCGCGAACGCATCCCGGAGGAGTAGGTCTTGACCGGCTCGTCGAAGGCATCGCCGATCTCGGCGAACTCCTCGACTTCCCGCACGACCCGTTCGATCTCCTCCTCGGCACCGTGAATCCGGGCCACGAACTTGACGTTCTGGCGTCCGGTCATCGAGCCCTGGAAGCCGCCCGCCAGGCCGATCGGCCAGGAAACGCGGCTGTTGCGGATGATCTCGCCGCGGTCCGGCGAATCCATGCCGCCGATCAGCCGCAGCAGCGTCGACTTGCCCGCTCCGTTGCGACCCAGCAGTCCCACACTGACCCCGGAAGGGATGGTCAGAGAGATGTCCTTGAGCACCCACGGGCTGTCGTGATGGTTGTGGTAGCGCTTGTAGAGATTGCGGATTTCGATCATGGGAAAAGCCCCTCACGTTGTCTGAAAAATCAGTGCGCTTTCAGTTGATCGCGAAAGCGCATGTGAAGGACCAGCCCCAGCGAAATCAGCGCCAGCGCCCAGAACCAGAGATACGTCATGTCGATACCGTCGATCGTGTGGTAGCCGGCAAAGAAGTTCAGACGCATGCTCTCCAGGCCGTGGACGATCGGGTTCCACAGCAGGTATTCCCGGAATTGATGCGGCACGTAGAGCACCGGAAGAATGACGCCGGAGAGCAGCAGCAAAGGCAGGTTGAGAATGCGAGCGACCCTGCCGACTTCCGGCACCAGATCGCCCAGCACCGAGAGCGTCAGCCCAGTGCCCCAGCCCAGCGCCCACAATGAAAGCCAATCCATCATCGCGCCGAACGGATAGTCCGGCATCAGCTCGAACTTGAGCAGGCTGCCTATGGTGATGAACAGGATGAAGATCAGCGACTTGAGCATGCCTTCGAGAAAACAGCGGACCAGCACCGGGTCGATCGGCTTGACCTGGCGATAGGCGAACAGTCCACGATTGGCTTCCACCGCACCGATCGAACGCATCATGTTCTCGCGGAACAGCATGAAGCCCATCAGACCGACCACCATCCAGGCCACGTAATCGGCACCGGCGATGTGGCGGCCGGACATGAACAGCCCTCGCACCGACACCATCACGCCGATGATCGCCAGTGGCTCGAAAATCATCCAGAACCAGCCCATGCGATCGGCCATGGTGCGAGAGATCGCCTCGCGCATGAACATGGCGAACCACACGCTTTTGGCGACCCGCCATGACGAGCGCGAAGGCGCGCCAGCCGGCCTCGAGAAATCCGGTTGTGAAAAATCCGGTCGTGAAGAATCTATAGCCATGATGGATTACCCCCGATGGTGCGCGCGTGATGCGCATGCCCGTCGGAAAGAGCACGGAAAGATCGCGGGTCGAATGCGCTCATAGGTCGAGCGCCACGCGAGTGGCCACGGCAATCTGGAACAGGATCTGGGTAATCGAAGACGCCAGTTCGATATTGCTCGTCGGGGCTGCCGGCAGAACGATGATCTCATCGCCAGCGCGCATCCGGGTCTGACCCGACTGGACGACGGCGCCATTGCGGTGAACCACCAGAACCTGATCTTCGTCGGCTCTGGGCGTGAATCCGCCAGCCTGCTGGATGTAATCCATGGCGCTCATGCCCGGCGTGTAGACCATCGCCTGAGGAATGATCACCTCGCCGCTCAACAGGACGGAATCGGTGTTCTCGGGAATCGTGACGATGTCGCCGTCCTGTAGTCGGATGTCCGCGACATTGCCTTCCCGGGCGACGACCAGCCGACCCGTCGGCTTGACCTGGGACGCCTTCCGCACGAACCGCTCGATCAGCTCCGCCTGACGCACCTGAATCTCGCCTTCCTTGGCCGTGCGGGCCGGGTAACCGAGATAGGTCGTCTCGAGCCGACGCAGGCTGTCCTTCAGTGACTGGGCCTGCTGCTCCGCCACGCTGATCCGGCGGATGGAAATATCCTGATAGCTGGTCATGTTCCGGGGCACGCTGATCGCGTTGAGAAACTCGCCCAGACGCGCATCCCGCGGCAGCGCATAACGTGAAGGCCCGTAATAGCTGCCCTCCACCTGGACCACGATGGTCTCGTCGCGCAGGTCGGCGCTGAACAGCACCTCGTCTCCGCGGCGCACCTCGGCGCTGCGGAACTCCGCCAGCGGCAGATAGCGGGAGATCGGGCCCGACGGGCGGCTACCACGCAGCAGCACATGCGATACGCCGGATTTCAGTCGCGCCAGGTTGATCACGTCCTGCCCGGTCAGGGCATCGCCGATCAGCTCGTAGCGGTAGTTTTTCTGCACATCACCGACGACGCTAATGGCCGGCCCGCGCTCCTCGACCACGATGGTGTCGCCGTCCCGAAACTGCGGTCGCGCGATATCGCCATTGATGAGGAAGTTGTAAAGATCAACGACGTTGACGACCCGGTTGCCACGCTTGATCACGACCTGGCGATAGCTGCCCAGCGCCTGGTCGATGCCGCCGGCCTGATCGAGGAAATAGAGCACCGAATCGTTCGGTGTCCCCGAGTAGCGCCCCGGATTCATCACGTAGCCCGTGACGAAGACCCCCACCGGCTGCACGCCCTGCAGATTGGTGTAGACGCTGACGTTTTCCGGGTAGACCGACTGGATTGCCCCACGCACCCTGGCATTGAGCTGGGCGTTGGAGATGCCCTGGACCTGCAACGGCCCGATGCTCGGCAGGAAGATGTTGCCCTGCGCGTCCACCGCCAGCACGCGATCGATCTCGACCCCGCCCCAGACTCGGATCGTGATCTGGTCGCCAGGCTTGATCAGATAATCGGGATTGAGCCCGTCGGCCATCATTCCGCGGAAGCCGCCGCTGAACAGATTCTCGCCGAACGGCGGCAGGCTGTTGGGATCGACCATGGCCTGTGCCCGAGGATCGACCGGCCCATAGGTGCCGCTATCCCAGTCGGCTCGCGGCGTCGTCTCGGCCATGTCACCCTCTTCCGTCTGCGAGGTCATCGCCTGTGCCTCCTGGTCGCTACCCAGCAGCGTGCTGCTGTTCAACCCGATGGCCTGCCCGTGAGCAAGGTTGGCGCTCAAACACGCTACCGCCACCAGGCACATGGCCCGGAAAATCATTGCTACCCGCTTCATGATGGTTCCCTTCCTTCACGTTTTTTCAGGCCACGAATACCGGATCTCGAAACATTGAATAGCCGGTCAAATGCCGCTGAAGGCACTCGTCAATTCGGTGGCAGCCAGGTCGTTCCGGCATCTGGAACGACGGATTTCGACGGCTTCGCCGATCACGCATCCGAACGACTTTCGGACGCGATCTAGCGAATGATTTCCGTCACCAGACGTTGTGCGTACCAGCCTTTACCGGGCACCAGGCAGGTGATTTCCCCCGCCGGCAGGCTGGCCGGTGCCGCGTTGCGCGTGACATCCAGACGAACGCAGCGCCGGCCGCTGGCCGAGAAGTAGCGTTCGCGAGCATGAATCGCCACGTTGGCGCCCCAGGGCGACGTGGCGAGCGTGGTGACGCTGCCCGTGGCGGCGCTGTCGAGAAACGTCGCCAACGCCGCGTTCACCGGCGTGGCATCGTCCATCGGCACCACGGCCGTATCGAGACGTTGCTGATAGGAGGTCGCGCATCCCGAGACGGCGGCGAGCGTCAGCGCCACCGCCAGCCATCGAGATGCGCGATCGAACCTGACTTTCCTGACTGCTTTTTTCATCGTGCCCACCTTTCCCTCGATTTCCCGTGCGTTATCGCCGAGAACCTTGCCTGCTGTTGCGATGTAATTGACTGCTGCTTCTCTACCCACTGACTGCCACCTACTGATTGCCCATTCTTGAAAAATCGACTGCTATCTCGCCCGCCTATGCGAGCGGGATTCATGCCCTTCAAATGATCCGATGCCGACGCAGAGCCGTGATGAGTCGACCGATGGTCTCCTCGAGGTCATAAGCGGAGGTGTCGATTTCGACTTCAGGTGATTCCGGCGCTTCGTAGGGGGAACTGATGCCGGTGAACTGGCTGATCTCGCCGCGGCGCGCCTTGTGATAAAGGCCCTTGGGATCGCGCTGTTCGCAGACCGAAAGCGGGGTATTGACGAAGACCTCGATGAACTCCCCGTCTTCCACCAGATTGCGGATCATGCGGCGGTCGTCGCGAAACGGTGAGATGAACGAGACCAGCGTGACCATGCCGGCATCGACCATCAGTCTGGCCACCTCGCCGATCCGGCGGATGTTCTCCTGGCGATCCTCGTCGCTGAAGCCGAGGTCGCGGCACAGGCTGTGGCGGACGTTGTCGCCATCCAGCAGATAAGTGTTGTAGCCCATGCCGAAAAGCTGTCTTTCCAACGCATCGGCCACCGTGGACTTGCCCGCCCCGGAAAGCCCGGTGAACCAGATGATGCTCGGCTTCTGGCGATTGCGTTCGGCACGCCGACGCTTGGTGACCGCCATGTCGTGCCAGACGATATGGCCGACGTTCAGCGCATCCACGACCATGCCGGCGCCGACCGTCAGGTTGCTCAGCTTGTCGATGAAGATGAAATTGCCGGTTTCCGGAGAGCGCTGATAGCTATCCAGCACCAGCGGCTGGGTGACCTCGATCTGGCAGCGGGCGATGCCGTTGAGACCCAGGGTGTCGGCGGCACTGCGCGCCATGGTGTTGACGTCGACCTGGTAGACGATGCGGACGACACGCCCCGGCACGATGCGAGTGCCGGCCTTGATCTCGTACTCATGGCCCAGCATCAGCGGCGTCTCGTGCATCCACACCACGTCGGCGGTGAATGCCGTGCAAGGCTCGATGTTGCTGTTCGCCGCGACGAGGGTATCGCCACGGGAGATGTCGATCTCGTCGTGCAGCGTCAGCGTCACCGATTGCCCCGGATAGGCCACGTTCAGGTCGCCATCGTTGGTCACGATGCGCGCCACGGTCGAACGCTTGCCGGAGGGCTCGACCCGAATCTCGCTCCCCACCTCGACGGCACCGGCCGCCAACGTGCCGCAGTAACCCCGGAAGTGGAGATTGGGTCGATTGACGTACTGCACCGGGAAGCGCAGCTCGTGCAGGTTCTGCACCGACAGGGTCTCGATCTGCTCGAGCTGGGTCAGCAGCGGCGCCCCGTCGAACCAGCGCATATCGCTACTGGGATTGACGACGTTGTCGCCGTTCAGCGCCGATATCGGCAAGAAGCGCACGTCGGTCACGTTCAGCCTGTCGGCGAAGTCGCGGTAGTCGGCAACGATCTCCTGGAACCGGGCCTCGGAGTAGTCGACCAGGTCCATCTTGTTGACCGCGATCATGAAGTGTCGAATGCCGAGCAGATCGCAGATGAAACTGTGCCGCCGGGTCTGCAACTGCACGCCGTAGCGCGCATCGATAAGGATCACCGCCAGGCTGGCGGTGGAAGCGCCGGTGGCCATGTTGCGGGTGTACTGCTCGTGTCCCGGGGTATCGGCGATAATGAACTTGCGCTTGTCGGTGGAGAAAAACCGATAGGCGACATCGATGGTGATGCCCTGCTCCCGCTCCGCCTGCAGGCCATCGACCAGCAGCGCCAGATCGACCTGGCCGCCCACGCTGCCCCGTAGACGAGAATCCCGCGTCACCGCAGCCAGTTGGTCTTCCCGGATCATCCTGGAGTCGTGCAGTAGCCGGCCGATCAGGGTCGATTTGCCGTCATCGACGCTGCCACAGGTGATGAAGCGCAACAGCCCCTTGCTCTCGTGTTCCTTGAGATATCGGTCGATGTCATTGGCAATCAGCGCGGGTTGATGGGTCATCGGACGTACCCCTCGCGCGCTTTCTGCTCCACCGGACCGGCGCCGCCATGATCCACGCCACGACCGAAGCGCTCGCCGGTACGGGCCAGCAGCATCTCCTGAATGATGGCCGGCAAGGTGGTCGCACGTGACTCGGTGGCACTGGTCAGCGGGTAGCAACCCAACGTGCGGAAGCGTACCCAGCGCTCCTGCGGCACCTCATCATCGGCCAGCGGGAACCGGGCATCGTCGACCATGATCAGCCTGCCGTCCCGCACGACCGTAGGGCGTGGTGCCGCGTAATAGAGCGGCACGATGGCGATCGACTCGAGATGGATGTACTGCCAGATATCCAGTTCGGTCCAGTTGGAAAGCGGGAATACCCGGATCGATTCGCCCGGGTTGACCTTGCCGTTGTAGAGACTCCACAGCTCGGGCCGCTGCTGCCTAGGGTCCCGACGGTGATGCTTGTCGCGAAACGAGTAGACGCGCTCCTTGGTACGGGAAGCTTCCTCGTCTCTTCGCGCACCCCCGAACGCCGCATCGAAGCCGTACTTGTCCAGTGCCTGCTTGAGCGCCTGGGTCTTCATGATGTCGGTATATTTGGCGCTACCGTGATCGAACGGATTGATACCGGCGGCCTGACCCTCTTCGTTGACGTGCTCGATCAGCTCCATGCCGACCTGAGCGGCCACTCGATCGCGGAACGCCATCATTTCGCGGAACTTCCAGTTGGTATTGACGTGCAGCAGCGGAAACGGTGGCGTCCCCGGATAGAAAGCCTTGCGCGCCAGGTGCACCATCACCGACGAATTCTTGCCGATCGAATACAGCATCACCGGATTGCGAAACTCCGCAGCTACTTCTCGAATGATCTGAATCGACTCTGCTTCGAGTTGCCGAAGGTGAGTCAGAGCCCTGATTGTAAGTTCACGCATAACATGTCCATGCATCCGATCGAGAGTAACGAAACGAAAGTTCCCAATGGTCAAAACCGGCTCGAGAACACTCGGGACGCCGCTGCCATTTGTTGTTTTCGAGACCTTTTTCGACCAATTGCCCAGTCCAAGTCAAACTTTAAAATCGCGACAGGTAAGCTCATGTAAAGCGTCAACACCCTTTTCAGAAGCGTTGGCAAAAACAATTACACAGCACGGACTCATGCTAAAACACGAACCTCTAACAACACCATCAAGCCACTGTTTTTAAACGAATTAAACTCAAAATAGCGGTATTGAACACGCCATATTGGTAGTGACATCCATTAGCAGAAAGCTGCACGTCGTGAAATTACCCAAACATGCCAAGACCTATGTAAGCCATTCGCTTAACTCAAAAACAACGAATTAAATACCTCGATAAAAAAAGACAAAGCATGAGTTTATTAATCCCCGGAGCACCGGTTTTCCCCGCAGAAAAGTTTACTTACACTTCCCTCGTTAGTTAGTACATTAACGGTTACAAAAAATTCTGTAACTATTCAGGTCACGCTGCCTGATCCAGGCCGTCCCGACGCATGAATTCGGGCACTTCACCGGCAAACAACTGTTCCAGTGCGGTGTGCGCTGCCAGGCCCTGCTTGACCGCCGTCGAGAGGAAGCTGCGCATCCGGCAGAAGATCTCGGCACCTTCCCAGGAGCGGAAACAGCCTGAAATCTTCTGCTGGACCTTGGTCATCCGCAGGTCACGCTCCCCTTGGTTATTGGTGAAGGGCGCGGCGGGGTCGTCGAGGAAACGCAGCACGTCGTCCTCGTACGCCTGGAGACGTTCGAGCAG
>NZ_JAXOVV010000007.1:0-134932 GCF_036663415.1 Salinicola sp. 4072
CGGCGTCGCAATGTGATAGAGCGTCTATTTGGCTGGATGAAGGAAAAGCGGCGACTTTGTACTCGCTACGACAAGCTGGCAAAAAGTTACCGTGCCATGGTCACGCTGGCCTGCATCGAGCGCTGTTACGGGTCTATTTTTCAGACAGAGCGTAGAAGGTTTAGAGTTTAAACACAGAAATTGAACGAGGTAACTTTTCATGCCAGCTACACATACCGAAGCATCCGGTAACACATACCAGTGGACCGTTCAAGGCATGGACTGTCCAAGCTGTGCCGGTAAGATCCGTGGTGCGGTGGAACGCTTGAAAGGCGTTTCCGACGTTCAGGTTTCGGTGATGAAGGAGACGCTGAGGCTTGGGCTGGACACGCAACAAACCTCGATGGAGCGTGTCGCGAAGACCGTCGAGCGACTTGGCTATTCCGTCCAATTCATGCCTGATTCTGATACTGCCAGTCCAGAAAACTCATCCGAATGTCATTCACCTTGCTGTGACGGTAACGCTCAAGACAACGACGCGGAAACGGTGACGGTACCTGATCGGGCCGACGCCGAGAGCACGCTCAGCTGGAAGGTCGGCGGCATGGACTGCGCCAGTTGCGCGGCGAAAATTCGTGGCGGTGTGGAGAACCTGCCGGGAGTCTCCGACGTCAAAGTGTCGGTCATGAACGAGACGCTCACGCTGAAGCTCGACGAACAGCAAACCTCGCCGGACAGCGTCGAGAAATCGATCAAGCGGCTCGGTTACAGTGTAACGCCGCGCACCGCCATAACCGGTAATGGCTCCAATGGCGCCAGCTCCACAGCTGACGAAGGCGTCGCCGAGGCAGTGTCGGCCTCACCGAAACGCTGGTTTCTGCATGGCAAGGGCCGGCTGGTGGTCATGACCGGGGCTGTCCTGCTGGCCGCTGTGGCGGTGCGCCTGGTGGCCTCGGAGTCTCTGGCTTATTGGGGCTTCATCCTGGCGTGTCTGGTCGGGCTGGTTCCCGTAGCGAAACGTGCTTTTTCCGCTGCACGAGCGGGCATGCCATTCACGATAGAAATGCTGATGACCATCGCTGCCGGTGGCGCGCTGATCATCGGTGCCGCCGAGGAGGCGGCGCTGGTGGTCTTCCTGTTCGCCGTCGGCGAAGTGCTTGAAGGGGTGGCCGCGGATCGTGCCCGCTCGAGTATTCGCGCGCTGGGTGATCTAGTGCCCAAGAGCGCGCTGGTCGAAGACGCACAGAGGGCGACTCGCAAGGTCAATGCCGCGAATCTGAAGATTGGTCAGATCGTCGTCGCGCGACCCGGCGACCGGATTCCTGCCGATGGGCAGATCGTTGAAGGAACGTCTTCTATCGATGAATCGCCGGTGACCGGTGAATCGGTGCCCAAGAGCAAGACCCTCGACGAGTCGGTCTTCGCCGGGTCCATCAATAATGATGCCGTGCTGCGTATTCGCGTCACCAAGGCGCCCGAAGACAATGCTATCGCGCGGATCATCCGCTTGGTGGAAGAAGCACAGGAAGCCCGTGCGCCCACCGAGCGTTTCATTGATCGCTTCAGCCGTGTCTATATGCCCGCTGTGGTCGGTACCGCGCTACTCGTTGCGATCATTCCTCCGCTACTTTTCGGCGGCGCTTGGGGTGAATGGACTTATCGAGCCCTGGCGCTGCTGTTGATTGGCTGCCCGTGTGCGCTGGTAATTTCGGTACCGGCTTCGATCGCCTCGTCGCTGTCTACCGGGGCACGCCGCGGGCTATTGTTGAAGGGGGGCGCGGTGATCGAGTCCACCGCCAAGGCTAGCCTCGTGACCTTCGACAAGACCGGCACCCTGACCGCCGGGAAACCAGTCGTTACCGACGTGCAAGCGGCTGCCGATGACCACGATGAGGCTGATGTCGTTGCCTTAGCCGCCAGTGTCGAGGCCGGCTCCAGCCACCCGCTCGCCGAGGCGGTGTTGAATCATGCCGAATCGCGTCATATCGCGTTTTCTCAAGGGTCGGACGCACGCGTCATCGCCGGCCATGGTGTCGAGGCAAGCGTGGACGGTCATCGTAGCTATGTCGGTTCGCCACGCTACGCTGAAGACCAGGGCGTACTGACAGAGGCTCTGAAGACGCGGATCGCTGCGCTGGAGGAGCAGGGCAAGACGGCCGTCGTGGTGTTTAGGGACGGCGCGATCGTCGGACTGATTGCCATGCGTGACGAGCCGCGCACGGACGCCATCGACGGCATCAAGGATCTCCAGGCACTGGGCATCCGCTCGGTGATGCTGACCGGTGACAACCCCCGTACCGCGAAAGCGATTGCCGATCCGCTGGGCATCGAGTTCCAGGCAGGCTTGCTGCCTGACGACAAGGTCACGGCAATCAAGGGAATGGTCGCCAAGGACCGGGTGATCATGGTGGGCGACGGGATCAACGACGCGCCTGCACTCGCCACCGCCGACGTCGGCGTGGCCATGGGCTCGGGCACCGATGTCGCCCTGGAAACGGCCGATGGCGCCTTGCTGCGTAATCGCGTGACCGACATAGCGACTATGATTCGTCTGGCTCGCGCCACCATGAACAATATTCGCCAGAACATCACCATCGCGCTGGGCCTGAAGGCGGTATTCCTGTTGACGACCATGTTTGGTCTGACCGGGTTGTGGGTGGCTATCATGGCTGATACCGGCGCCACCGTACTAGTGACGCTGAATGCGCTGCGTCTGTTACGGTTCGAGAATCGACAGGGCCCGACACGCGGCGGTGGAGCCTCCGTCAATGTGCCGCCGGAAAGCTCGGGCCAGGCCGCTTCGCCGGCGAGTGCTTGAAGGCGAGTGCTAGAGCTAGACATCGACCAGGGAAGGTGATCATGGATAGCATTTGGATGGTGTTCGGCCTGGCATTGCTTCCCGCGTTGGGAAACTTCGGTGGCGGGCTGGTTGCGGAGGTCTCGCGGACGCGTGGCATGTCGCATACACAGAAATAACGGATTATTGACATTGAGGACGACGGCGTGGGTATGGAAGCGTCCGCATTGTCGCAACTTGGTCAGCAAGAGAAACGCCTCAATGAAAGCAGCACGGTTCATGCTGTCCTATTGGCAGAACGCCGAGAGTCACATGGTCATCGTAGCGAGAATGGATTCATAAACACTTCCAGCCAGGCATAGAGCCCATGACATCTCCACACCCCCGATCTTGGCGTGGATATGCCGCTGGTCTCGTCAACCGAAAGGTGTCCGCACGACGGCAGGAGCGGTTCAGAAGCAGGCAAGCCCCCTAGGGGGCTTGCTATTCTTTATTGACGCTGTTACATGCAGCCTAGACGGGGCTCTGCTGCCTGTGGTCTCCTAATTCACATCACCAGCCCCGCAATCAGGATCGGCATCACAAACGTGACGGATAGCGGCATCCTCGGGTTGTAAGGTGGTGTGCTCAATACCGAAGCGCCCCCGCAATATCGTTTGCAACTGCGGCAGTATCTCTTCCCATCGTCCCATCGCTTCCACATCAATATGCGCCGCTAGAGCTTGACTGTTTGATGATAGGCTCCAGATATGCATGTCATGGATAGCAAAAACGCCGTCGACCCGGACAAGGGCGCAGCCGACTTCATGTGCATCGATTCCTTCTGGCACGCCTTCCATCAACACTTGCGTCACCTCACGCAGTAGTCGAACGGCGGATACCAGAATCAATAGGCTGACGAAAAGAGACAGGATCGGGTCCGCAATGGGCGGCCCGCCCAGATAAATGACCGCCCCGGCAACCAGCGCAGCGACCGAGCCCAGCAAGTCTCCCATTACGTGCAGGAGCGCTCCGCGAACGTTCATAGTCTGCTCTCCACGCATCAGCGCCCAAGCCACTGCGATATTCACCAGCAAACCGAGCCCGCCGATCGCCAAAACCATGCCACCGGCAACAGCGGGGGTGTCTGCCATGCGGCGGATCGCTTCATAGGCGATAAATACAATCACTCCGAACATAAACAGCACGTTAAACAGGGCTCCGAGAATTTCGGCGCGCTTGAGTCCAAAGGAATGCTGACGCGATGCCGGCTTCTTGGCCAGCCAAGCGGCGAAGGCACCAATCCCTAACGACAATGAATCGGTAAGCATGTGGCCTGCGTCCGATAACAGGGCAAGCGAATCAGCTATCAGGCCGCCGAATACTTCGACAGCTGCAAAACCTGTAGTGAAGACCAGTGCAAACAACAAGGTCTTGCCGCCACTATGGCTATGATTGTGGTCTGACATTGATGCCTCCTTCGTATATTGGCCATCGAGATTGAGCTATGGTGATTTCTGGTGTATGAGAGAAGGTAGGAAGGGTGGCGTATCCTGTTGATTGATCACGACCAAGATCTCAATCAACACGAGTGGATACGCCATGACCGATTCTACCCTCCGAGCCTTATCGCAGCCAGAACCCGAGGCCACCGACCCGTTGCATGAGTTGCTGCGCCAAGGGGCACGAGACCTGATCGCCAAGGCCGTGGAAGCCGAACTGGCCACTTTCCTGGCCCAGTATGCCGACACGACCCTGGCGGATGGTCGACAGGCGGTGGTACGCAACGGCCATTTGCCGGAGCGCACTGTGCAGACCGGCATCGGTGAGGTCACCGTCAAGGTCCCCAAGGTACGGGATCGGAGTGGCGGCCAGGCCTGCTTCAACAGTACCCTGTTGCCGCCCTATCTGAAGCGGGCCCGCAGCATCGAGGAGTTGATCCCCTGGCTTTATCTCAAGGGCATCTCCACTGGCGACTACCAGGAGGCCCTGTCGGCCCTGCTGGGTGACCAGGCGAAGGGCTTGTCGGCCAACACGGTTTCGCGATTGAAAGCCCACTGGCTCGACGAGCACAGGGCTTGGTGTCAGCGGGACCTGTCGGATCGCCGTTACGCCTACTGGTGGGCCGACGGTGTCTACAGCAATGTGCGAGTGGATGACCGTCTGTGCCTGCTGGTGGTCATTGGCGTTACCGAGCAAGGGCGAAAGGAACTGGTGGCCGTCGAGGATGGCTTTCGCGAGTCGGCGGCCAGTTGGGAGACCCTGTTGACGGGCCTGCGTGAACGCGGCCTGACTACGGCTCCCAAACTGGCGGTCGGCGACGGCGCCATGGGGTTCTGGGCGGCGTTGAACAAGGTCTACCCGGAAACCGACCATCAACGCTGCTGGGTTCACAAGACGGCTAACGTACTGAATAAGTTGCCGAAGTCTGTTCAGCCCAAGGTCAAGGCAGACCTGCATGACATCTGGATGGCCGAGACCCGCGACGAGGCACACAAGGCCTTCGATCGCACTCTGAAACGCTTCGAGGCCAAGTACCCCAAGGCGATGGCGTGCCTGGCCAAGGATCGGGAGTCGCTGCTGGCGTTCTACGACTACCCGGCAGAGCATTGGGTGCATATCCGCACCACTAACCCGATCGAGTCATCCTTCGCCACGGTCCGTCTGCGCAGCAAGCGGAGCCGGAACTGCGGCTCTCGGGCGACGACCCTGTCGATGGTATTCAAGTTGCTTCAGAGCGCCCAAAAACGCTGGAGACGTATCAAGCACTTCCAGAAGCTGGAACTGGTCGTCAGCAACGTCAAGTTCCAGGACGGAGAGCAGATAACCGATCAATCAGACAGGAATGCGGCCTGACCGTCATCCACCAGATTTGACAATAACTCATCGAGATTCCCCGCGAGCCGCTCTCACTCTCTATCAGGCCATTGGGTCGATATGTTTTTCCGCGCTAATGAAAGGCAGTTTGCACCTGCCACATTACGATTGGATATATTCACAAAGGAAGCCGTGGCTCGCCACGGCTGTCGTCCCGTAGCAGAAGTCATCCTAGTCGCTGGTGATCGTCGTACCGGCGCCAGTGCCTTTGAGCCTTTTCTTCGAGCGGGTGGTGGTGGTCTTGCTTTTTTACTCTCATTCATTTTGAGTCTTCCGTGTGCCAGGCTTTTATCTGCCTTACTTGAGGTAGGACTTAATGACCTGTAGTACCGCGTCCAAGTCTTGTTGCCGCTGCGCCAGTTCGGGCTCCCTGACGACGTGATCAGTCAGGTGCCCCTCCATGACGGCGGCCATCAACCCATTCACCGCCCCGCGAATCGCGGCGATCTGTTGCAGCACTCATCGGCACGCTTTTGTGATCGATAGCCATCACACGAAATGGCCATCGTGAAATAACGAAGAGGCACAAGGAACGTCATGCATGCATGTAGGGGCGCTGCTGGTTGTAGCGCAGCATCAGGTAGAAGCCGATATCCCGTAAAGCCTAACGCACCGATAAGTAACCGGTCGCGGACATCCATTCGCTCTTGTAGCTTCGAAATAACCGCTCCATGGACAAATTGGCCCCGCTTGGAGCGGCGGCTTCTCACATTGTGGGCGGACTTAAACCAGGGGGAAGGTCAATCCGTCAATCTCGATCCGATCATCCTGATGCAAGCGACAGCAGCGATTCGGCTATCGGCATTCGGCTATCCAGTGACATCATGACACTCAATGCAGTTACCACCACGATCGAGATACCGAAGACCTTGCGAGCCCAGGCTTGATCATTGGTGGTTCGGAAGCCTCTGAGCGTAATACTGAGCCAGTAACCGCCCACGGCAACGGCAACGATGGCGTAGGCCCATCCGGTATAGCCGGCAACCGATAGCATGACCGAGGCGATCACGAACAGCACCGTGTAGATCACGATATGTCGCTTGGCCACCGCGATGCCGTGCTTCACCGGTAGAACGGGTATCGATGCCGAGGCGTAGTCGTCGAAGCGAAAGATGGCAATCGCATAGGAGTGCGGCATCTGCCACATGCTGAAAATGATCAGCAATAGCAGGGCACCCAGATCGAACGTGCCCGTCACCGCACAGTATCCGATCACCGGTGGCGATGCGCCGGATAAACTTCCGATCAGCGTGCTGTAGACCGAGTGACGCTTGAGATAGAGACTATAAGCGCCAACGTAGATAGCGAAACCAAATGCCGCGAATCCGGTAGCCAACGGCGTCGTCATCCACGCCAGCAGGCCAAAACCGACGATACCCAGCAAGCACCCGAACAGCAGGGCGATCGGAATCGAAATCTCGCCGGTCACCATGGCCCGGGATCGAGTCCGCGCCATATGGCCGTCGATATCACGGTCGATCACGTTATTGAAAACGCATCCTGATGCCACGACCAGCGAAGTGCCTAACACCGTTGCCAGGAATAACCATGGCTCGAAATGGCCACCGGCGGCCAAAAAATAGCCGCCGATGACTGTTACGAGATTACCGAAGATGATGCCGGGCTTGGTAAGCAGCAAATAGGGCTTAAAGGCCATTTGCGGGCTTAGTTCAGCATCATGTTGATGTGGATGTTGTGCATGATCCATAGCGAACCACCAACGATCAGGCCGAGAATACCGACGGTAAAGACGATAGAAACGAAGTTCCAGCCGCCTTCGGCCTTGGTATTCAGGTGCATGAAGAGAATCAGCTGCACGAGAACCTGAATCACGGCAGTCACCACGACCGTGACCATCATGACCGGGATGCTGAAGCTGCCGGTCATGACCACGCCGAAGGCAATCAGCGTAAGCACGATCGAAAGAATCAACCCGATGATGTAGGACTTGTAGCTGCCATGACTGGCGCCATCGTGCGAAGTGTGAATATCGCTCATGTCACATGGCTCCTATCAGATAGACGAAGGAGAAGACGCAGATCCAGACGATGTCCAGGAAGTGCCAGAACAGGCTGAGGCACAGCATTCGGGGTTTGGTCACACTGTCCAGCCCGCGTTTGGATATCTGGAAGAACATGATCGCGATCCAGATCAGGCCAAAGGTCACGTGCAGACCATGGGTCCCCACCAGGGTGAAGAAGGCTGACAGGAAGGCGCTACGGTCCGGACCGTAGCCTTCGGCGATGAGGTTATGGAATTCGTACACCTCCATCGCGACGAAGCCAAAGCCCAGCAGGAACGTTACCGCCAACCACTTGAGGACGGCGCCGCGGTCGCCAGCATTCTGCGCCAAGACCGCCAGACCGAAGGTGAAACTACTGATCAACAGCAGGAACGTCCCGACCAGCACGAAAGGTAGCTCGAAGATCTCCTGCGAGGTCGGACCACCCGCAGTGGCGTTGGCCAGCACCCCAAAAGTGGCGAACAGCGTCCCGAAGATCACCAGATCGCTCATCAGGTAGATCCAGAACCCGAAGATCTTCATTGCACCCGCGTCGTGGTGCTCATGCCCGTCGTGGGCATGAGCGTCATGTTGCTTGATTGTGTCGGTTGCCATGATTAAGCCTGCATCTCCAACCGTTTGTGGTATTCACGTTCGGTCTTTTCGACCTCCGCGGCGCTGACGTGGTAGTCGGTATCGTTATTGAAGATACGGAACATGAACGTCACGAACATGCCGATGGCCCCCAGACCCGCCAGCCACCAGATGTGCCAGATCAAGGCAAAGCCGAAGAACAGGGAGAACAGGGACAGGATCGGCCCTTCCGCCGTGTTCCTGGGCATGTGGATGTCCTCGAACTTGGTCGCCAGCTCGCGCTTGAAGCCACCCGGCTGCTGCTTCATCTCCCAATAGGCGTCGATAGAATCGACCTTCGGCAGATAGGCGAAGTTGTAGTTCGGGGGCGGAGAGGAGGTGGACCACTCCAGCGTACGGCCATCCCAAGGGTCGCCGGTGAGATCGCGGTTTTTCTCGCGGTCACGAACACTGACGATCATCTGGATGATGACACAGGCGATACCCATGGCGATAACCACGGCGCCGATCCAGGCCACGATCATCAATGGCTGCCATTCGCTTTGCTCGTAGGACTGCATACGACGCATGGCACCGAAGAAGCTCAGCGCGTAGAGCGGCATGAAGGCGAGGTAGAAGCCCACCAACCAGCACCAGAAGGAACGCTTGCCCCATTTTTCATCCAGCTTGAAGCCGAACGCCTTCGGGAACCAGTAGGTCAGGCCGGCCAGCATGCCGAACACCACGCCGCCGATGATGACGTTGTGGAAGTGGGCGATGACGAACAGGCTGTTGTGCAACACGAAGTTCGCGCCCGGCACGGCCAGCATGACGCCGGTCATGCCACCCAGGGTAAAGGTGATGATGAAGCCGATGGTCCACAGTACCGGTGTCGTGAACTGAATGCGGCCGCGGTACATGGTAAACAGCCAGTTAAAGATCTTCACCCCGGTCGGGATGGCGATGATCATCGTCATGATGCCGAAGAAGGCGTTGACGTTGGCGCCCGCACCCATGGTGAAGAAGTGGTGCAGCCATACGATGAAGGAGAGCACCGTAATGGCAGCCGTTGCCCAGACCATCGTCTTGTAGCCAAACAGACGCTTCTTGGTAAAGGTCGAGATGACCTCGGAAAAGACGCCAAAGGCCGGCAGAATCAGGATATAGACTTCAGGGTGGCCCCAGGCCCAGATGAGGTTGACGTACATCATCTGGCTGCCGCCCATGTCATTCGTGAAGAAATGCATGCCCAGATAGCGGTCCAGCGTCAGCAGGGCGATAGTGGCCGTCAGAATCGGGAACGACAGAATGATCAAGACGTTGGCACACAGTGCCGTCCAGGTGAAGATCGGCATGCGGAACAGTGTCATGCCCTTGGTGCGCATCTTCAGGATGGTGACGAAGAAGTTGATACCCGTCAGCGTGGTCCCGATCCCCGATATCTGCAATGCCCAGATCCAATAGTCGACCCCAACGCCTGGACTGTATTTCAACTCCGATAGCGGCGCGTAGGCCAGCCAGCCGGTCTTGGCGAACTCGCCGATAACCAGAGACATGTTCACCAGAATCACGCCCACCGCGAACAGCCAGAAACTCAGGTTGTTCATGAACGGGAAGGCCACGTCGCGAGCGCCGATCTGCAGCGGCACGACCAGATTCATCAAACCGATGACCATGGGCATGGCGACGAAGAAGATCATGATGACACCGTGGGCGGTGAAGATCTGATCGTAGTGTTCGGGAGGCAGATAGCCCTCGGCGCCACCGGCAGCAATGGCTTGCTGCGTTCGCATCATGATCGCATCGGCGAAGCCGCGAATCAGCATGACGAGGGCGACGAGGAAGTACATCACACCGATCTTCTTGTGATCGATCGACGTTACCCACTCGGTCCAGAGGTAGCCCCATTTGCGATAGTAGGTAATCAGACCGACGATCAGCGCACCGATGATGCCGATGGCCGCCGCGGTGACCATGATGATCGGTTCGTGAAATGGAATCGAATCTAAGCTGAGTTTTCCGAACATGACGTTACTCCGCTGCCTGCGCACTCATGGGCATTGAAGACTCCCGTGCTTCGTTTTGCTCGCCATGACTGTCGCTGCCGCCATGACTCGCTTTGTAACTATTGATCAGGTCGCCGTAGAAATCAGGCGAAACCTGAGAGAAATACTCCACCGGATGGGCAATGGAAGGCTCGGCGATCTGTTCATAGTCTTCCGGGAACATCATGGTGTTGGGTGACTGCTTGATCTTGTCGACCCATGCCTGGAAATCCGCATCCGACGTTACGTGTGTGTCGAACAGCATTTCCGAGAAGCCTTCGCCGCTGTACTGGGTCGAACGGCCACGGAAGGTGCCGATCTCGTTGCCTTCGAGATAGACATCGTTGTCCATACCGGCCATGGCGTAGATCTGGCTACCCAGCGTCGGAATCATGAACGAGTTCATGACGGTGCCGGAGGTCACGCGGAAGTGAACCGGCGTGTCGACGGGAATGGCCAGCTCGTTGACGGTGGCGATGCCTTCGTCCGGATAGATGAAGAGCCATTTCCAGTCGAGCGAAATCGCATCGATGGTCATCGTTTCATCTTCGCTGGCGATCGGCTTGTGCGGGTCGTAGGAGTGCGACGTCTGCCAGGTCAGAATGGCGAGGAAAAAGATGATGACGCACGGAATTGCCCAGACAAATATCTCGATGATGTTCGAATGTTCCCAGTTTGGCGTGTACTTGGCCGCGAGATTGGTCCCGCGATATTTCCACGCAAACAGAATGGTCATCACAATGACCGGAATGACCACGATCAACATTAAGCCAAAGGCCGTGACGATCAGCGATTTCAGACCCTGACCAATCTCGCCGGTCGGATCCATCAGCGCTGAGCCACAGCCGCTCAACAACAATGGCGCGGTTAACCACGTCATCACACTCAAATACTTGAGGGAGTTCCTTTTTCTCATCTCACGACCCCAGTGGAGGAAAGCTTTTCGGCCCTGCAACAATCGGTTAGCGGCCTGCATCATACGCCGCTAGCCAGGGCTGACAACTCTGACACGACGCGCAATGGCGTACCGAGCATCGGACGTCGCCAACGAAGTAGGGATTTCGCGGTAGGCATTGTACCGAAAAAACGGCTGTTAATCAGACGTTGAGGAGAAACTGGCTGTCAGTGTGGCGATTTGTCGCAGAATGTCGCGCGCTATTTTTTCGCCGCTTTCTTCAGCGTAGCGCAACTCGATGGTGACCCCAGGATATTTCGAAATATGGCATACGAAAAACGATATCGAAGCGTGCCTGCGAACCGAGGGCCAGCCGCAGATGAACCGGTAGAATCGTATTCCCGCTTAACTTCGCATAATATATATTATGTTAAATGCACTATACGACCCTCATTCTTGCATACGCTGGTATGTCGGATTCCCACGAATGGTGATCGTCCCCGTCCGGGGGTTCCTTGTTCGGTGGTCCCTTCCAGCGCTAACGCGTAGAATGTGGCCCTCTCGATACTTACCGGGAAGTTCGATGCTCGATTCGGATGTGCTGCTCAGACAGGCAGATCAACAGTGTCAGGAACGCGGCGTACGCTTTACGCCGATCCGCCGTCGCGTACTGGAAATGATCTCCGGCACGCCGGGTGGTCTCAAAGCCTACGATCTGCTCGGTCGCCTGTCGGACGAACATGCGTCAGCGAGACCGCCAACGGTCTATCGGGCACTGGATTTTTTGATCGAGCAAGGTCTGGTCCATCGCATCGAATCGCTCAATGCCTACATCGCCTGTCCGTGCCCCGAGCATGTCCATCGGTTCCAGCTGCTGATCTGTCGTCACTGCGGACGTGTCGAGGAACTCCATCAGGAAGCCGTCGGTGAAATGCTGGCATCCACGGCACGGGAACGCGGGTTCACGATCCAGCGCCAGACCATCGAGCTGCTCGGCGCCTGCGACGCCTGTCTCGACAAGGCCTGATCACGCAAAGCTCACCTTCAGCTCGACGGAACTCTCATGTCCGGTTTTTTCCACGATCTCGAACAATCGCCCACCCATACCCAGGTGCCGCTATCCGACTTGCTGTCGGCGGCCAAGTGGAATGACGACGGATTGATACCTGCCATTGCCCAGCAGCATGATAGCGGCGAAGTGTTGATGATGGCCTGGATGAATCGCGCCTCACTGGAAGAGACGCTGTCGACGGGCCGAGTCTGCTACTGGTCTCGCTCGAGACAGGCTTTCTGGCGCAAAGGCGAAACCTCGGGTCAGCAGCAGCATCTCGTCGAGGCGCGATTCGACTGCGACGGAGACACCCTGCTTCTCAAGGTCGACCAATCCGGCCCCGCTTGCCACAGCGGCCGCCGTAGCTGCTTCTACCTCCGGCTCACGCCGACGGCTGGGGAAATCGACAGCGAGCCGTTGATATCGAAGGAAGAACTCTACGGCGGAAAGCGCTGAGGCGTGACGTGATCGCCAAGCTCGCGACCTGGCTGATGACCGCCGTCATTCAGGGCTATCGCTACGGCATCAGCCCCCTGCTCGGCCCGCGCTGCCGATTCTGGCCGACCTGTTCCAGCTATGCGCTGGAAGCCATTCGCCTTCATGGCCCCTGGCGTGGAGGCTGGCTGACCTTGCGACGCCTGTCGAAATGCCATCCCTTCCACGCCGGCGGCGTCGATCCGGTGCCGGAACCTCAGCGGAAATCCTGCCACTGCCGGCCGGACAACGGCGCTGGCGACGACAAGCGAGACGGTAACGAACCGGGCGGTCAGTGAATCTGTTGGTGGGCCTGGGCTTCACGAGCGATGGCGTAGATCCGCTCGATCATGGCATGCAGGCCGTTACTGCGCGTCGGAGACAGGTGCTTGTCCAGGCCCAACTCGGTGAGGAACTGGGGCTCGCCCTCGAGAATTTCCTGCGGTTCGCGATCATCGTAGACGCGCATCAGAATGGCGATCAACCCGCTGACGATGGCCGCATCCGATGTGGCCAGAAAATGCAGTCGCCCCGCTTCTTGCGTGGATCGCAGCCATACATTCGACTGACACCCTTCGATCTTGTAGGCCGCCACCTTGTCCGACTCGGGATAGTCAGGCAGCTGGCGTCCCATGTCGATGATGTACTGATAACGATCCATCCAGTTATCGAACATCGAGAATTCATCCAGCAACTCGGCCTGGGCCTGTCCAATACTCATGACGCCTCCTATATTTGAATATCTTCATTATAGGGCCTGGGCGAACGTATCCCCATAGAGGAGATGATCTGATATGACACGGAAATTTTTACGTATACACTTTACGTAAAGCATCTATGCTGTATCCCGAGAGTTCTCAGAAGCTCCAGGATCATTCGCAACACAAGGGAATTCGACATGGCACGAAATGGAATTCGTTACGATGACGTCTGCCACGCCATCGACACGTTGCAGAAACGTGGCGAGGCGGCCAGCGTTCAGAAGATACGTGAGCTTCTCGGCACGGGCAGCTACACCACGATCAGCGACCATCTGCGGGAATGGCGATTGCGCCAGAATGGGGATTCGGTGCAATCCATCCCGCGCACCCTCGAGCGCCCGGAAGGCCTGGATATCTGGGTAGCCGATATCTGGGACAAGGCACAACAGGCAGCTTACGAAAAGCTCGCGATCTACCGGCAGGAAGCCGACGAGCAGATCCGCGAGGCCGACGAGATCAG
Source organism: Salinicola sp. 4072 (assembly GCF_036663415.1). Lineage (NCBI taxonomy): Bacteria > Pseudomonadati > Pseudomonadota > Gammaproteobacteria > Oceanospirillales > Halomonadaceae > Salinicola > Salinicola sp. 4072. Next base: position 13,894 of record NZ_JAXOVV010000007.1, read on the forward strand.
TCATCAGGCGCAACGCCAGAGCGAGAATGCCGAGCAGCGGCTGCAGGCACTCAACGACCATATGCTCCGCGTTCAGGAACGGCTCGAGACCAAGACGACGGAAGCCGCTCATCTCCAGGCCGAACTCCAGTCACTGCAATCCGCCCAAAGCCAACAGCAGAAGCGCATTCTGCAACTCGAGCAGGCCTGCCAGCGCCACCAGTCCAGTCTGGAGCAGGCCGAAAGACAGCACCGCGACGCGATGGCCAAACAGCATCAGGCCAATCAGGCCAAGCTCGCGCAGGAAGAAAAACGCCACGAATCAGCAGAGACGCGGCTGATGGGATTGCTGGAAGATGCCCGTCAGGAGCGCTTGAAACAGGAAAGACAGTACGAGCAGCGCCTGACCTCGCTGGATCAGCGCTGCGAACGCTTGCAGCAGGATCTCTCCGAACAGCGCCGGCAGTATGGTCAGCTTCAGGAATCGCTGCGTGCAGACAAGGTGCACATGGAACAGACCGAGAGTGAAAAGCGGGTCAGCGATGACCGGGTCAAATCCATGCAGCAGGAACGCCAGCGGCTGGAGAGCGAGCTCAAGAATCTACGGGTAGCCAACCGGGAGCTTCACGAGCGTCTGTCTCGTGCTGCCCTGCCCCCAACGGCCAGTTGAAGCCTGCCGAAGCCTGCCACCTCGAGTCATTCGCTGCCGGGTGGCAGCAAACCGACCTCTTCGTAGTAGCGTCTCGCGCCTGCATGCAGCGGTACGGTCAACCCTTCGTGAACCATGGCGGACGGGGTCAATGTCGCCAGCGAAGGGTGTGACCGGCGAAACGCATCCAGGTGCTCGAATACCGCCTTGACCAGTTGGTAGACTCTTTCCTCGTCGACATCCTTGCGCGACAGTAACGTCGCCCGAACACCGAAGGTCACGGTGTCGTCGGGATTATTGGCATAGGTGCCACCGGGGATCACGGTGAGGCCGTAGTACGGCATCTGCTCGATCAGCGCATCCACCTCAGGACCCGCCACATTGACCAGATGGGCTCCGCAGCCCCGAGTCGCCTCGTCGATCGCCTGCGAGGGATGGCCCACCACATACAGGAACGCATCCAGTTTCCCGCTGCACATGACTCGGCTCATGTCCGTAGGCTTCAGCTCGCTGGCCAGCGCAAAGATGCCTTCCGTCTCCCCCTTCATTTCCAGCAACAAGTTGAGCGTGGCGCGCTGGCCGGAGCCAGGGTTGCCAACGTTGACTCGTCTGCCCTCGAGGTCGTCGAAATTGCGAATCTCGGGTGGCTTGGCGACCACGGTAAACGCCTCGGCATGCAGCGAGAAAAGCGCTCTTACACCCTCGTTGGGTCCGCTATCGTAGAACTGCTCGGTGCCGTGGAAGAGCGCATACTGAATATCCGACTGGACGATGCCGAAATCCAGATCGCCGTTGCGAATGGCGCTGGCGTTGTAGAGAGAGCCGCCGGTCGTCAACGCCTGGCACGCCGTCCCCGTGGCCTGCCGGTACAGCTCGCACATGGCCTTCCCTACCGGTAGATAGACACCAGCGCTTCCACCGGTACCGATCACGAGCGGGGAATCCGCCCATGCAGGCAGACAGGTAGATATCAAAAGGAAAAAAACCAGATGACCACGGCAAAGCCGCTTTCCACGTGACGAACGCATTGACTGATCTCCGCTACCAGCACTGCTGGATCGTTCAATCCTGTTTTAGATAACTATCGGCCATAGGCGGAGAAGCTGAAATTCGACACGAACTCGCAACGAGACAATAACCATACAAACAAATGCGGGGGAGCCCCTGCTGAAGGCTCCCCCGCAGAAAATGATCCCCGGTTCCGCCCGAAGCGCGCTCTGGCGCTATCTCAGCGACAAACCGTAGTCGTGGAGATTACTCAATAGTAGGCATTGGTCGTATCGGTGTGATCGGTCACGTCGCGAATGCCTGCCAGTTCCGGGATACGCTCCATCAGGGTCTTTTCCACCCCTTCCTTGAGCGTCAGATCCACTGCCGCGCAGCCCTGGCAGCCGCCACCGAACTGCAGCACGGCGATCTGCTCCTCGGTCAGTTGAATCAGACGGATCTCGCCGCCGTGAGACGCCAGGCCCGGGTTGATTTCGCTGTAGAGGATGTAGTTGACGCGATCCTCGAGCGGACTGTCGGCGTTGACCTTCGGCATCTTGGCGTTGGGCGCCTTGATGGTTAGCTGACCACCCATACGGTCTGGATTGAAGTCGACGACGGCCTCTTCCAGGAACGGCACGCTATTCTTGTCGAGATAGACGCTGAATTTCTCCAGCTCGAGCCGCTCGTCGCTCGGCTCTTCTTCCCCCGGGCGACAGTAGGCAAGGCAGGTCTCGGCGTACGGCGTACCGGGCTGCGTGATGAAGACACGTACGGCGATATCGTCGACGTTCTGCTTGGCCAGCAATTCGGCCAGATATTCCTGGCCGCTTTCGGTGATCTGAATCGGTTGGCTCATGAGACTGCGAACTCTGCTTGAGATGTACCGTTATGGTAGGAAAAAGCGGCCACCAAAACAATCCCGAGTGATTTAGTCAGGCTTGTGGCCGGATCGCCGTTAAAGTCCCGCCACATGCCCCTTTCTGATACCATGCGGCCCCCTGGCGTCTCGGACGGGACGCAAATCGTTTCCCTCGCTGTTGGAGAGTTGCCATCATGCCTGCCATTGACACCGCTGCTTCGCCCGATCCGTTGAGCCAGGCACTGAGACAGACGCTAGGCGAGCGCATCGTGATCCTCGATGGCGGCATGGGCACGATGCTGCAGGATTATCGCCTCGAGGAAGCGGACTTCCGTGGCAAGCGCTTTGCCGACTGGCCCAGCGAGCTCAAGGGCAACAACGACCTGCTCACGCTGACGCGCCCGGATATCGTCGAATCGATCCATCGAGCCTACCTCGAAGCCGGGGCGGACATCGTCGAGACGAACACGTTCAACAGCACGCGGCTCTCGCAGTCGGATTACGGCATGGAGTCGCTGACGGCCGAGCTCAACCGCGAGGCTGCCCGCCTGGCACGCGAAGTCTGCGATGCGGTCGCCGCGGAAACCGGCATCCCGCGCTATGTCGCCGGCGTGCTGGGCCCGACCTCACGCACCGCATCGCTGTCGCCGGACGTCAATGACCCCGCCAAGCGCAACGTGACATTCGACCAACTGCGCGACAACTACACCGAAGCCGCCACGGCCCTGATCGAAGGCGGCGCCGATCTGATCCTGATCGAGACGATCTTCGACACGCTCAATGCCAAGGCCGCGATCTACGCACTGGAAGCGCTGTTCGAGTCCCGCGGCGAGCGCGTACCGGTGATGATCTCCGGCACCATTACCGATGCCTCCGGGCGTACGCTCTCCGGCCAGACCACCGAGGCGTTCTGGAACGCCGTGCGTCATGCCCAGCCGCTGTCGATCGGCTTGAACTGTGCGCTTGGTGCCGAAGAGCTTCGGCCCTATCTCGAGGAACTTTCCAACAAGGCCGACACCTTCGTTTCCGCTCACCCCAATGCGGGGCTTCCCAACGAGTTCGGCGAGTACGACCAGAGCGCCGAGGAGATGGCGGCGATCGTCGGCGAGTTTGCCCGGAGCGGTCTGATCAACGTCATTGGCGGCTGCTGCGGTACGACCCCGGAACACATCGCGGCGGTCAAGCGCGCCGTCGACGGCGTGGCGCCCCGCCCTATTCCTGAGCGCCCTGCCGCCTGCCGCCTGTCCGGCCTCGAACCGTTCAACATCGAAGCGGACTCGTTGTTCGTCAATGTCGGCGAACGCACCAACGTGACCGGCTCCGCGCGTTTCAAACGCTTGATCCAGGAAGAGGATTACACCACGGCACTGGAAGTCGCACTCGAGCAAGTCGAGAACGGCGCGCAGGTCATCGACATCAACATGGACGAAGGCATGCTGGAGTCCGAGGAAGCCATGGTGCGCTTCCTCAACCTGATCGCCGGCGAGCCCGATATCGCGCGCGTCCCGATCATGGTCGACTCCTCGAAGTGGTCGATCATCGAGGCCGGCCTCAAGTGCATTCAGGGCAAGGCAATCGTCAACTCGATCTCGTTGAAGGAAGGCGAAGCGTCGTTTCGTCACCAGGCCAACGAGTGCCGCCGTCACGGTGCCGCCGTCGTGGTGATGGCGTTCGACGAGGAAGGCCAGGCCGATACCTTCGCGCGCAAGACCGAAATCTGTGAGCGCGCCTATCGGCTGCTGGTCGACGATATCGGTTTCCCCGCCGAAGACATCATCTTCGACCCCAATATCTTCGCCATCGCCACCGGGATCGAGGAGCACAACAACTACGCCGTGGACTTCATCGAGGCGACCCAGTGGATTCACCGGAATCTGCCCCATGCGATGATCTCCGGCGGCGTTTCCAACGTCTCGTTCTCGTTCCGCGGTAACAACCCGGTGCGCGAAGCGATTCATTCGGTATTTCTCTATCACGCCATCAAGGCCGGCATGTCGATGGGGATCGTCAACGCCGGCCAGCTGGCAGTCTATGACGACCTCCCGGCCGAGCTGCGTGAAGCCGTGGAAGATGTCGTGCTCAATCGTCGCGACGACGGCACCGAACGGCTGCTCGACATTGCCGAGCGCTATCGTCAAAACGGAGGCGGCGATGGCGGCGGCGCGCAGAAGAAGGAAGACCTCGAGTGGCGTAGCTGGGAAGTCGACAAGCGTATCGAACACGCGCTGGTCAAGGGCATCACCGCCTATATCGAAGCCGACACGGAAGAAGCCCGGTTAGCTGCCGAACGCCCGATCGAGGTGATCGAAGGCCCGCTGATGGATGGCATGAACGTGGTCGGCGACCTGTTCGGTGCCGGCAAGATGTTCCTGCCTCAGGTGGTCAAGTCGGCCCGCGTGATGAAGCAGGCCGTCGCTTATCTCATCCCGTATATCGAAGCGGAAAAATCCGGCGAGGTGCAGTCCAAGGGCAAGATCGTCATGGCGACGGTCAAGGGCGACGTTCACGACATCGGCAAGAACATCGTCGGTGTGGTACTGCAGTGCAACAACTACGACGTGATCGACCTCGGCGTCATGGTACCCGCCGACAAGATCCTCAAGACCGCGCGCGAGGAAAATGCCGACATTATCGGCCTTTCCGGCCTGATTACCCCCTCGCTCGACGAGATGGTTCACGTCGCCAAGGAGATGAAACGACAGGGCTTCGAGCTGCCGCTGCTGATCGGCGGCGCGACGACCTCGAAAGCCCATACCGCGGTCAAGATCGCGCCCCAGTACGACGAGCCGGTGATCTACGTCAGTGACGCCTCCCGCGCCGTGGGTGTTGCCAGCCGCCTGCTCTCGCCGACGCAAAAGCCGGATTATTTTGCCGAGATCCGGCAGGAGTACCAGCAGGTTCGCGAGCGCAACGCCAAGCGCCGTCCCAAGGCCGCCGATCTCGACTACGCCGCGGCCAGGGAGCAACGGCTCAAGATCGACTGGGACCAGTTCGAGCCGGTCAAGCCGATCCAGCCCGGGCTCACCGTGTTCGACGACTACGATCTCGAAGAGCTGGTCGAGTTCATCGACTGGACGCCCTTCTTCATGACCTGGCAACTCTCGGGCAAGTACCCGCGCATCCTCGACGACAAGGTGGTCGGCGAGGCCGCACGCAATCTGTTCCGCGATGCCCAGGCCATGCTGCGCAAGCTGATCGACGAGCGACACATTCAGGCGCGTGGCGTGATCGGCCTCTGGCCGGCCAACAGCATCGATGACGATGTCATCGAAGTCTACGCGGATGAAAGTCGCGAAACCGTGATCGAACGGCTCCATCATATTCGCCAGCAGAGTACCAAGGGTCGGGATGGTATCTGCCACAGCCTGGCCGACTTCATCGCCCCGCGCTATCTGGATGGCGGCAAGCCCAGCGACAAGCTCGACTGGATCGGCGGGTTTGCGGTCACGACCGGGCACGGTGCCGACGAACTGGCCAAGCGCTTCGAGGCCGCGGGAGACGATTACAACGCCATTCTGGTCCAGGCACTGGCCGACCGACTGGCGGAGGCGTTCGCCGAGCGGCTCCACGAGCGCGTACGCAAGGAGTTTTGGGGATACGTGCCGGAGGAAAGCCTGGACAACGACGCCCTGATCGCCGAGAAATATCAGGGCATCCGCCCCGCTCCCGGTTACCCGGCCTGCCCCGACCACACCGAGAAGGCCACGCTGTTCCGCCTGCTCGAGGCCACCGATAACACCGGCATCACCCTGACCGACAGCTATGCCATGTGGCCGGCCGCGGCGGTGTCCGGCTGGTATTTCGCCCATCCGGCGTCGAAGTATTTCTCCACCGGCAAGATCGGCCGAGATCAGGTCGAGTCACTGGCACGACGCAAGGCGATGCCGATGGCGGAACTGGAACGTTGGCTATCGCCTGTGCTCTCCTATGATCCTGACGATTATAGAGACGCACGCTCGGCACAAGCATCCTGACCGCCGTGTTATGACGATAAAGCAAGAAATTATGAGTATTTATTCTTTTGTAGAATAAAGCGCTCGCGGTAAGGTGCACCCATTGGCAATCCATGACTAGCAGGATCAGGCCCGATGTATCGCTACGATTCTTATGACCAGACGCTCGTCGACGAGCGCGTTGCGCAGTTCCGTGACCAGATGGATCGCTACCTTGCCGGCAAGCTCGGTGAGGAAGAGTTTCGTCCGGTCCGGCTGCAGAATGGCCTCTATATTCAGCGCCACGCGCCGATGCTGCGCATCGCCATCCCTTACGGCATGCTGAGCAGCCATCAGCTGCGGGCGCTGGCGACCATTACCCGTCGCTACGATCGCGGCTACGGCCACTTCACCACACGCCAGAACCTGCAGCTCAACTGGCCGGCACAGGAAGACGTACCCGATATCCTGGCGGACCTGGCCAAGGTACAGATGCACGCGATCCAGACCAGCGGCAACTGCATCCGCAATACCACCAGCGACCAGTTCGCCGGGATTGCCAAGGACGAAGTGGTCGATCCGCGCCCCTGGTGCGAACTGATCCGTCAGTGGTCCACGCTGCACCCCGAGTTCGCCTACCTGCCGCGCAAGTTCAAGATTGCCGTCACGGGTGCCACCGAAGATCGCGCCGCGATTCACGTCCACGACATCGGCCTGCGGCTGTTTTTGAACGACGCCGGCGAACTCCGCTTCCGCGTGCTCGCCGGCGGCGGCATGGGCCGCACGCCGATGATCGGCGAAGTGGTCCGTGCCGATCTGCCCTGGCAGCACCTGCTCACCTATCTCGAGGCCATCGTCCGCGTCTACAACCAGTTCGGTCGTCGCGACAACAAGTTCAAGGCCCGAATCAAGATTCTGGTCAAGGCGCTGGGCATCGAGGAGTTCACGCGTCGCGTCGAAGCCGAATGGGCTCACCTCAAGGACGGCAGCCAGACGCTAAACGAAGACGCGGTGAACGAAGCACGCACCCACTTCCCCGAACCCGATCGCCGGCCGGTGGCGGAATCGGCCATTGTCGCTTACGAGAAGCTGCGCCAGGAGAACCGGGCTTTCGCTCGCTTCGTGACCAACAACGTCATGGATCACAAGGTGCCGGGCTACAAGGCAGTGACCTTGTCGCTCAAGCGTCGCGAGCATGCGCCGGGCGACGTCACCGCCGATCAGATGGATGCCGTGGCGGATCTCGCCGAAACCTTCGGCTTCGGTGAGCTGCGCGTCACCCACGAGCAGAACCTGGTGCTCTCCGACGTTCCGGTCGACGAAATCGAAGCCTTGTGGCAGCAGCTCGAGGCGCTGGGCATGGCCAATCCTACCGTGGGCACGCTTAACGACATCATCTGCTGCCCCGGCGGCGACTACTGCTCGCTGGCCAACGCGGTGTCGATCCCCATCGCCCAGGCGATACAGGAGCGCTTCGACGACTTGGATTACCTCTATGATCTGGGACCGATCGATCTCAACATCTCCGGCTGCATGAACGCCTGCGGGCATCACCACGTCGGCAACATCGGCATTCTCGGCGTCGACAAGAAAGGCGAGGAGTACTACCAGATCTCGCTGGGCGGCAACGCCGACGACGACGTGTCGCTGGGCAAGATTCTGGGCCCCTCCTTCTATCGGGAGGACGTCCCGGACGTGATCGACAAGGTGCTGCAGGTCTACGTCGAAAAGCGGCTGGACGAAGAGCGTTTCCTCGATACCTATCGCCGTATCGGCCACCAACCGTTCAAGGAGCGCGTCTATGCCTGACCATACGCCTGAATTATCGCCCGAGCCGGATCTTCAGGCAGCCCCGGCTGCCACTGCCACGAGCGCACTGATCAAGCTGGAAAAGCACGTGACCGATACGTGGGTGCTATCCCGCAGCGACGAGGCGTTACCGGATCAGCGCCCCGCCATCGTGCCGCTGGCGCTCTGGCAATACCATGCCGACCGCGATGATCTGGCCCCGTGGCTGCCGAGCGACACCGAGCTGACGCCAGCGCTGGCGGCCTCGCTGGAAAAGGCGGCATTGGTCGCGGTCGACTTCCCCGCGTTCACCGATGGCCGTGGATATACGCTGGCCAGGCTCCTGCGCGAGCGGTTCGGTTACGCCGGCGAAGTTCGTGCCATCGGCGACGTGCTGATCGACCAGCTCTATTATATGAGTCGCTGTGGCTTCGATGCACTGGCGCTGCGGGAAGACCAGGACATCGAATCCGCCCTGAATGCGCTGAAGGCCTTCAGCGTCAGCTACCAGCCCGCGGTGGATCTGAGCGAGCCACTTTTCGCTCGCCGCCTGCGAGAGCGGTAAGCCGGCAACGGTTTCCGTATCGATCGGCAAAGACCCCAGCTTCGGCTGGGGTCTTTGCGTTGCACTCACTCTTTCGTTCTTGGCGGCGCCTCAGCCCCGCCGCTTTTGCTGACGCTCCCGGTTGCGCGCCCTGGCGCGATCGGACTTGCGCAGCATCACGAAAGTGGCCCCCATCCCGCCTTGCTGAGGCGGCGCCGTACTGAACGCCTGTACCTGCTCGAACTGCCTGAGCCAGTGATTGAGATACGACCGCACGATGTTGGCGTGCCCATCGTCATCACGAGCGCGCCCGTGAACGATGAGAACGCTGCGCAGGTCGTGCTCGTAGGCATCGCGGAGAAAGCCGAATACCGCGCGACGGCACTCGATCACCGGCATGCGCATGATGTGCAGACGCGCCTCGGCATCATAGCCGCCATGACGCAATCGCTCCAGTACGCCAATCTGAATACCGTCACGGCGAAATTCGATGGGATCATGCGCACCAACCAGGTCGACGAACTCATCGGAGAGAAAATCGCGTTCATCTTCGTTGGTCTGCAAGGCACTCTCGCGGCGCGCCAGCTGGGCATCGGAGGGTGACGTCTGGGCCCGAACCATCGCGACCTTATCGCGACCCTTTTTGAGGGGTTGCACATCGTTACCCAAGGCTTCGCGGAATGCCTGGTAGTCGTTGGCAGCGTGACTCATGATGGCGTTCCTCCGTCAGTAACGTGGTTAGCGCTTGGACTTCAAATGCTAGCATGGGGTTCGATGTGATGATCAATGTCATGGCACCCCTCTTGCCGACAGGCAGTATCAGTATCTTGTGGAGATAGATGACAATGGTTCTCGCACCCCGCCATGCCGATAGGAATTTTTCGTGATGCGACGCTTTTGCAAATGGCTTTTCATCTTGCTGATCGTAGGAGTCGCCATCGGTGCCGGAGGCTTCTGGTACACCTTCATGAGCCCGTATGGCTACCACCCTTCGGAAACTGCCGTTATCGACGAGCGGATTCCGGAGCAGGACGTTTTCGTCTATGGCACGCTGCGCTACGACTGGCTGCGCTGGATCATTATGGGCAAGCCAATCGAAACGCGTGAGGCGACATTGTCGGGATATCATCGTCAGGATCTCGACATCCAGCCACAGCCGGGTGCCGAAGTGCATGGTGAGGTTCTGACGATCGACCCTGCCGCCCTGAAAGCGCTGGACCGTTACGAACGGCTGGGCATTCGATACACGCGTGAAAGCGTCAAGCTTGCCGACGGTACTACTGCCTGGGTCTATAAACGATTGCCCGATTGAATGGATAACAAAATAAGATAACGGTATAAAGTTTCGGATGTCCCATTCCAACACTCAATTGAGGCGCCATTGCCACAACCGCTACAATGCGGTTATCGCCCTCAGCATATTTTTGTAAAGACGCTCTGCCATACAAGGTCCTCTCGTCCCGATGTCAACGCTCACGCTGTACCACAATCCTCGCTGCTCCAAGTCACGCGAAGCCTTGGCCCTGCTGGAGTCTCGAGGCATTCAGGTCATCGAACATCGCTACCTGTCCTACCCTCTTTCCCGCGAGCAACTGGAGGGCCTGGCCAGGCGCCTGGGCGACGATGCCGACCGCATACTGCGTCGCGAAGAACCAGAGTGGAAAGCTCTGAGCATCGAAGAACCGACACGAACCCAGATCATCGACGCCATAGCCGAACATCCGCGTCTCATGCAACGACCGATCGCCGATGACGGCGAATACGCGGTCATCGGACGTCCGCCACAGGCTGTTCTTCAACTGATCTAATCATCCTGATTTTCGCTTGCTCTCGAGGAACAGCCATGACCGCACACACGGCCGCTACCGGCCCTACCACGCCTTACGTTCTGGTGCTCTATTACTCGCGACAGGGGGCAACGAAGACACTCGCGGAGCAGCTGGCCAGCGGAGTCGAGAGCGTTTCCGGCATTGAAGCGCGTCTGCGCACCGTCCCGGCGGTCTCGCCCGTCTGCGAGGCGACTGCGCCGGAAATCCCCGACGAGGGTGCCATTTACGTCGACGAAGATGATCTACGCCACTGCTCGGGCCTGGCGCTGGGCAGTCCGACACGGTTCGGCAACATGGCCGCGCCGCTCAAGTATTTTCTCGATACGACCAGCGGACTCTGGATGAACGGGGCTCTGGTCGACCGGCCTGCCACGGCGTTCACCTCGACCGCCAGCCTGCATGGTGGGCAGGAGAGCACCTTGCTGACCATGCTGATCCCGTTGCTCCATCACGGCATGGTGTATGCTGGCGTGCCCTACAGCGAGACAACGTTGTTGAGCACTCGGAGCGGTGGAACGCCTTACGGCACCAGCCATCTGGCCGGGCCGAACGCAGATCGGGAAGTCGACGCCGATGAGCGCAAGCTGGCGGTAGCGCAAGGTCGCCGCCTCGCCCAGCTCTCCCTGGCGCTCAAGGCGATGAGGGATGGCCGCTCATGAATGAAGCTCCCACCTCCCGATCGGAGACCGCGGCTCTCGGCACAGCCCGCCGCGCGGTATGGATCGCGTATGCGGCGTTGCTGGCGCTGCTGGTGATCAGTGGCATCTGGCATTACCTCCAGCAACACGCGCAGATCGCCGCACTGCTGGTGAGAATCCTGCCACTGGTACTGTTTCTGCCGACGTTGCTGATGCAGCGGCGCCGCGGCCACATCTGGTTGACGGCGCTGGGCGTGCTCTACGTCGTGCAAGGCCTGATGATCGTTAGCAAGGGTGGCGGTTCGGTGCTGGTGTTTGCCGAAGTCGTGGCCGCCGGCGCATTGGCGGTCATGGCCTATCGATACGCCCGCTTGCGCGGCAGGCTCGATCGCCGCGCTTCATGAGGCCTTCGAGCGTCCTGATCCTCGCCATGCTGGTACTCAGCGTGGCCTCCAATCTGTTCGGCTGGCCGGTCTGGCCGGCCGCCGTACTGGCCTGGCTGGCGACGCTGCGGCTATTCCGCACGCTGCCGCGAACCTCGCGCCGCCAGGCCGGCACGCTTTTCGCCATTGGCCTGCTGCTGTGGAGCGTGGCTCTGATCCGCGGGACGCGCTACCCCTTGCTGGAAGCGCTCACCATCAATCAATCGCTGCTGATGATGTTTGCCGGCGTCAGCTTTCTCACCATGGCCACGCCAATGGCCACCGGAAACAACCAGCGCCCCGGCAGCATGATCGGTACCATGCTGGGCGCCCACCTGTTCGGGGCGGCCATCAATCTCTCCGTGGTCTTCCTGTTTGGCGAGCGCATGCAGCAGGAGGGAAAACTGACTCGCTCGCAGGCGCTCATCCTCGGGAGAGGTTTCACTGCCGCCGCGGCCTGGTCGCCATTCTTCGTCGCCATGGGCGTGGCGCTGACCTACGCGCCCGGGCTCAACTACTTGAACCTGGTGCCGTGGGGTCTGCTGGCAGCGGCGTTGTTGTTGATCCTCAACTGGGTCGATGTCTGGCGATTGAAGGCCCCCTTCACCGGCTATCCCATCGAGAAGAGCGCGCTGCTGATGCCCTGCCTGCTGGCGCTCGTAGTCATCGTGCTGCACCTGCTTTGGCCGGGGCTCTCGATCCCGCTGATCATCGCCATCGTCGCGCCGCTGTTCTCGTTTCTGTTGATGCCACGAAGTCACCGGCGCGAGCGCATCCGCCATCAGTTCACTCATGGATTGCAGCGGCTGGCTCCCCAGTTCGCACTGTTCCTGGGTGCCGGCGTGATCTCTACCGGGCTGGCGGCGCTGCTGGCCAGTCTGCCCAACGGGCTCGACCTGCCGATCGATCATTTCGGTCACTGGCACGCCTGGTTTGCGCTCGGCATGATCGTGATCATCTCGTTTACCGGTATCCACCCATTGATCGGCATCGCCACCCTGGCGCCATTGATTGCGCCGCTCCAGCCCGATCCCACCCTGCTCGGCATACTGTTTTTAATGTGCTGGGCGTTGGGAACCGGTAGCAGCCCGCTATCCGGCAGCAATCTGGCCATCTGCGTGCGCTATCAGATTGCCGTTCGGGACATGCTGCGCTGGAACCTGCCTTACGCCTTGCTGGGCTGGTTCTGTTGCGGCGCCGTGCTGGCGCTCCACGCACGTCTGGGTTAGCGGTTCGCGCTGAAACGCCAACAGACCCTAGGCTAATGACTAAGGCAAGGAGACATCATCGAACCCGCCGGTCAGGCTACAATGGTCACCAATTCATATAACGTCTGCACGGAGAATCACTGATGAGCGACCTCGCCGACATGCGACGGGACTACGAAGGCGAAGCCTTGGCGCCGGAAAATACACCCGATACGCCACTCCCCTTGTTCGAGGATTGGCTGAAACGAGCGACCGAGAGCGAAGGACTGGATGCCAACGCCATGACACTGGCAACGGTGGACAGCGAAGGGCATCCCCACGCCCGAATCGTGCTGTTGAAGGGGTTCGACGCGCAGGGTTTTCGCTTTTATACCAATTATCAGAGTCAGAAAGGCAACGAGCTCGCCCACGTACCCAATGCGGCTATCGTGTTCTGGTGGCCAGAGCTACAGCGTCAGGTTCGCGTCGAAGGCAGCGTCGAGAAGGTCGACGCCCAGCAGTCGGACGACTACTTTGCCACCCGCCCTCGCAAGAGCCAGCTGGCAGCCTGGGTTTCACAGCAGAGCGTCGAGATCCCCAACCGAGACTGGATGAAGGAACGGCTGACCCGTTTCGAGCAGGTCTACGCCGATCAGGCGGTAGAGCGACCGCCGCACTGGGGCGGCTATCTTCTGGTGCCCCATACGATCGAATTCTGGCAGGGCCAGCGTAGCCGGCTGCACGACCGCGTACGCTATACGCGCCGGGACAACCAGGCCCAGGAATGGCACCGGACTCGCCTGGCACCCTGACCGCTCACGTCGCGCCATCCCGGAAGCCTCGGTCACGGGAATCGAACGCAAAACGCCCGGTCAATATGACCGGGCGTTCCTTCACCGAAACGGTGTCTTCAATCGAAGATAATAGTTTCGACCGAAGCTAACAGTATCGTTATTCAGCCGTACCGTCGGTCCATTCGGCGACGACGTCGGGATGCTCGTCGACCCACTTCTTGGCGTTCTCGTACGGATCCGAACCCTCTTCCTGGTTCATGAGCATGACTTCGCCCATCTGATCCGGCGTCCAGTGGAAATTGTCGAGGATGGCGTAGGCTTCCGGCATCCTCTCCTCGAGCCCATTGTGCACGACCGTATTGATGTGCTCGGCTTCCCCGAACGCCTTTTTCGGGTCATCGAGATACTTGAGGTCCCAGCGGGCGAACATCCAGTGCGGCGTCCAGCCAGTCACCACGATGTCTTCCTCGTTCTGGATCGCGCTGGCCAGCGAGGACGTCATGGCAGCACCGCTGCTCGACTGCAGCTGCAGGTTATCGATGCCGTACTCGTCGATGGCATTTTCGGCCTGCGCCATCAAGCCTGCTCCCGGATCGATACCCACGATCTTGTCGTCGAACTCATCGGCGTGGTCGTTGAGCTGTTCGATGGAGTCGATATCGGTATAAGCCGGCACGACCAGGCCTAGCTTGGTCCCCTCCAGGTTCGGCCCGAGATCCTCAACCTCGTCCTGAACCTGCTCGAGGTAGTCGCCGTGTGTCGTCGGCAGCCAGGCAGCAACCATGGCATCGGCATCCCCGGTGCCTACGGCCTGCCACATGACGGCGGCGCCCAGCGAGTTCATTTCGACGTCATACCCCTGCTCTTCGAGCACGGCGCGGATCACGTTGGTGGAAGCGACTTCCGAGGCCCATTCGACGTAGGCCAGCTTGACGGTTCCCTTGCTGTCCTGCGCCTGAGCGACACCGGCGGTCATGCTGATGCCGGCAGCCATCATCAAGGCGCCATAGCGAACGGCTTGTGACATTGCGTTGCGTGTCATCGACTTTCCCCTTCTTATGGTTTACATACCGCAATCCATGCTGCCGACAGAGCCGCCGACAGCATCGGACTTTGCATGGCTTTCCTGCGCTACTTCGTCTTCTTGCCACCGCTGAGAGATTGCGTCAGTCGGTCCAGCAACATCGCCATGATGACCACCGCGATACCAGCCTCGAAGCCCTCACCCGGGCGTAGCCGCTGGATAGCGCGCCAGACTTCGCTACCCAGGCCGTTGGCGCCGATCATCGCCGCGATGACGACCATCGACAGTGCCAGCATAATGGTCTGGTTGACACCACCCATCAGCGTCGGCAACGACAGCGGCAGCTGGACCTTGATCAGTTTCTGACTACGCGTGGAGCCATAGGCGTCGGCTGCTTCGATCAGGTCCTTCGGCACCTGCCGAATCCCCAACGTGGTGAAGCGGATGGCTGGCGGCATCGAGAAGATCACCGTGGCGAAGATGCCAGATACCGAGCCGATACCGAAAAACGGAATTGCCGGAATCAGGTAGACGAATGCCGGCATCGTCTGCATGAAGTCCAGGATCGGCATGATCACCTTGTAGAAGCGATCGGATACCGCAGCCAGAATCCCCAGCGGCAAGGCGATCACGATGGCCACCAGCGTGGCGATGACCACCAGAGTCAGGGTCTGGATCATCGGGTTCCACAGGCCGAGGTTCCAGATCAGGGACAGGCCGATCAGCGCCCCGATCGCCAGGCGCCGCCCTCCGGCTTTCCAGCACAGCAGCGCCACTGCGGCGATCAGCGCCCATTCAGGCAGCCACATCAACCCGTCGTTGAGCAGATTGATACCGGTCTGCGTACCGCGGGAAATCGCCCGGGTAACGCCGGAAAACTCGGTAGTCAGAAAATCCAGTCCGCCCTCGATCCAGTCGCCCAGCGGAATTCTTGGAATATCGAAATCCATCATTCTTCTCCCGTCTGCGCCAGTTGTTCGAGTACGGCACCCTTGACCACCACGCCGAGCAGCCGCTGTTGGTCATCGATGACCGCCACGGGGATGCTCTTTCCCTGGAACATGGGGTACAGCGTTGCCAGCGGCTCGTCCGGTCCAATACGAGGGAAGTCGGTCACTAGCAGTTCCTGGATCGAATCCTTGCCGGCCTTCGCCGCCTCATCGAGGCTATCGGCCTCCAGGATTCCCAGCAGTTTGCGCTCGCGATCGACGACGTAGATCGAATCCAGCGCATTCTCGCTCATCTTGCGCAGTACGGTGCGCGGGCCGTCGTCGTGGCGGGCCGTGGCGCGAACCGGGCGCATGACGCGACGTGCCGTCACCACGCGAGAGCGATCGACACCCTCGGTGAAGCGAGCGACATAGTCGTCGGCAGGACGTGTCAGCACTTCTTCCGGCGTGCCGATCTGCACGATCTCGCCATCACGAAGCAGAATGATGCGATCACCGATATTGAGCGCTTCATCGAGATCGTGGGTGATGAAGATGGTGGTCTTCTTCATCCGATGCTGCAGCTCGATCAGCTCCTGCTGCATGTCGCGTCGGATCAGCGGGTCGAGGGCGGAGAAGGCCTCGTCCATCAACAGCACGCTGGAATCGTTGGCCAGCGCACGAGCCAGGCCGACACGCTGCTGCATCCCGCCGGACAGCTGGTTGGGATAGGCATTCTCCCAACCCTCGAGACCCACCTGTTTGAGGGAATTCCTGGCCTTCTCGGCCCGTTCGGCCTTGTCGATGCCGCGAATCTCGAGCCCATATTCGGCGTTCATTTGCACCGTGCGATGCGGGAACAGGGCGAAATTCTGGAACACCATCGAGAAGTGTCGACGACGACAGTGCAGAAGCGCCTTGTCGCTCAGCTGTGGAATGTTCTCCCCACCGATGATGATGTCACCCTCGGTGGGTTCGATCAGGCGGTTAAGACAACGAATCAAGGTCGACTTGCCTGAGCCGGAGAGGCCCATGATGACGAGAAGCTCGCCTTCCCGAACGTCGAAATTGATGTTGGAGAGTCCGAGCGTCTGCCCGGTCTTTTCGAGGATCTGGGCGCGATTGAGACCCTCGTCACGTAGCTTGAGCGCTTTCTTGGTGTCGTCGCCGAACACCTTGCTCAAGTTTCGCACTTGAATCTTGGTTTGCTGTGTGTCGGTCATGTCAGGCCTAGGTTGGCAAAGCAGAAGAAGCTCTTCACGTAGCGGTTAACGCGCGTGTCGAACGGTATCTGTTAGTGTTGTTAGGTTTCGTATCATACGGTTTTATCAATAACCCTTCAAACGACAATATCCTATAATTGAATGGTCGTTCAACTTATTGCCGCTTTCTACCTTCTCCCTCAGCGATTAAATCTTCCCGTGTCGTCAGTCCAGTGCCGCCTCCAGGCGGTGGCGCTGCCAATCGCTCTGCGGATCATTCAGCCGTAGCGTGGCTTCGAGCACACCCTCTTCGATATTCGTGCGCAGCTCGAACCCCAGACTCGCCAACAGGTGTCGCATCGGCAGGTTGTCGTTCATGACAGTTCCCACCATGGCAAGCGTCCCCACCTGACGGCTGTAATCGATCATCTTGCGCATCAGACGACGTCCGAGACCGATACCGTGGAAATCATCACGGATGATGATCGAGAATTCGGTACGAATGTTGTCGGGATCGTTCCACACCCGCACCACGCCCAGCATCTCTTCGCCGGTTGGCCCACTGTCGCTGGCCTCCGCATCCGCCAGCTCTTCACGCCGACGAACCGCGATGAACGCCATCTGGCGGTCGTAGTTGATCTGGCTCAGCTGGGCGAGATCCCGCGTCGACAGCACCGCCTTGTGGTGGAAGTAGCGGTAACGAATGCTCTGCTCGGACAGGAAGGTATGAAAACGGGTAATCAGCGGCGCGTCCTCACCTCGAATCGGACGAATTTCGACGTCCATTCCCGCCAGCATCACCGTTTCTCTTAGCTGTTCCGGGTACGGCATGATCGCCTGTATCGATGCCGCCCCCAGATCCAGCGCGAAATCGACCGCCAGCAGGCCCTCGTGATTGAGCAACAGCGGATTGATCTCGAGCCCTTTGAGGCGCGGCAGGTCGGAAGCCATCTGAGACAGTTTGACCAGCAGGCGAGAGACCCAGACGATCGCTTCCCGGGGATCGTCGCTGTGTTCGCGAATCAGTCGACCTGCCCGCGTACGGTCGATGAGCTCTTCCGCCAGCCGCATGTTGAGCGGCGGCAGCGCCGTCTGGCGATCCGCCATGACATCGATCTTGTAGCCCCCGGTGCCGAAGACGATGACCGGGCCGAACTCCGCATCTCGCGTGATGCCGGCACACAACTGCAGCGAGCCCTTGCCGCGCTGCATGGTCTGGAGACAGTAGCTGTAGATGGGGCTGTCCGGCAGCGCTTCACTGACACGCGCCTCCAGACGGACGACCGCATCTACCACGCTGCCGGGCTGCTCCAGGTCCTGAATCAGCGAGACAGCCTGCCGACGCGATTCCCCGCCATAGCGAAACGGTTCGCAGTTGTCACGATGGACGACCTTGACCGCCCATGGCCCCTGCAGCCGTTCGGTGGCCCGCTCCGCCTGCTCCAGATCGAACACGTACTCGCTGGGGGCACATTCGATACCGTAGGCCCCCAGCACGTCGCCGGTTTCCTGATGGGTCAGCCGATCCCGCTGGCGTGCCAGGGCATCGTCGATGAGCGCATGACAGCACTGGCGCATCTCGGCACTGGAGCCGAACGGCAGCGATGGCGGGGTCTCCTGCAACAGGTTCTGGACCTGGCGATAGCGCACCAGATGCAGGAAGGCTCTGACGGCCTTCTCCGGCGACACGTAGCTGGGAATGCCGGCGCGGTTGCAGGCCGCACGGGCATCCAGCGCCTCCTTCAGCCCCATCCAGCTCACCAGCAGGCGATGCCGGAAGCGCTGGCGCGCCTCGACCAGCGCATTGGCGGTCGCCAGGGATGGCGCCAGTCGTGTCGGCGCGTGCAAGACCAGCACCGCATCGACATTAGGGTCGCGCGTCACGATCTCCAGCGCACTCAGATAATCTTCCGGCGTGGCGCTGCCGCCCAGATCGACCGGATTGCGTCCCGGGCGGCTGACGTCCAGCTTCCGCGTGATCAGTGCCTGGGCGGATGTCTCGCTGAGCTCGGCCAGCAGACCGCCGCCGTCGATCAGCTTGTCGATCGCCAGCAGCGCCGGACCGACGCCATTGGAGACGATCGCCAGACGATCGCCCTTCGGCGGCCTAAACCGCGACAGCGTTTCCAGCGCATCGAACAGTTCGTCGGAATCGTCGACGCGCACGACCCCGGCACGGGCCAGCGCGGCATCGACGATGGCATCGCGACGATCGATGCCGGCCGTCGGCGCAACCGGGCTCAGCGTCGCCTCGGCGGTGCGCCCGCTCTTGATCGCCAGCACCAGATGGTTACGCGACGATTCACGCAGCGCCGTCATGAAGTGGCGCGCATTGCGGAACGCCTCCAGATGCAGCAGCAGCGCCCGGCAGCGCCCGGATTGATTCAGGTAGTCGATGACATCCGGCAACTGGACGTCGAGGCTGTCTCCCAGCGTCACCAGATGGGAAAAGCCGACCTCGCGGCCAGCGGCCCAGTCGATCATCGCGTTGCCCAGCATGCCCGACTGGCCCAGGTAGGCAACGCTGCCATCGCCAATCGGCTGACTGGCGTAGGTCGCGTTGAGCCGCATGGAGGGAACCGCGACGCCGAGACACTCTGGCCCCAGTACCCGCATGCCGGATTGCAGCGTTGCCTTTTGCAGCCGCGCCCGCAGCGATCCTTCTCCCCGGGATCCAGCGAGCGCCTCGGCACCTTCGCCAAGCGACGCTCCGCCCGACACGATCAGCGCCGCCCTGACCTGCCTGGCACCTAGTTTTTCCAGCACCTCGGGCACGCCGTGCAAGGGCGAACAAATGATGGCGAGATCCGGGGTTTCGGGAAGGTCGGCAATACGCCGGAAGCAGGCCACGCCATGAACCTCCTTGTAACCGCGCGGATTGACCGCCCAGATCGGGCCGGGAAACCCTGCCAGAAGCAAGTTTTGAAGAACGACTCCCCCAGTCGACTCGGGCTTGGGGGAAGCTCCGATCACCGCCAATGAGCGCGGAGCGAAAAATCGGCGCAGAAACTGCGTGGCCACGGTGGACCTCACGACGTTGGTTATGAGGTTTTCAACCCTACACGGTCAGGCAGCCGAGGTTTACCTCATAGACCAAAGTCGAAGCACAACGGTGTGACGCGGCACACCGCTCTCGCCCAGAATGAAGCGACTTCGAACCGGCTGGCGAGACTCATGATCACTTCGTATCTCACTCATCCCGACATCGTTCTGCATGACATGGGCTCTCACCATCCGGAGTCTCCCATGCGCCTCGAGGCCATACGTGCCAGGCTCATGCTGAGCGGCCTGCTGCAGCAGACGATGCAGTCGGAGCCCGGGCCGGCGACGCGCCTCCAGCTCGAGCGAGTGCATGCCCCAGACTACCTCAGCGCACTGGACGCACAGCGACCACAAAGCGGCCTTCAGCAGCTCGATAGCGACACGCGAATGGGACCGTACTCGCTGGAGGCCGCAGCGTTGGGTGCCGGTGCGGCGATCCGGGGTGTCGACCTGGTCTGCGGCAACCGTGCCGACAACGTCTTCTGCGCCGTGCGCCCGCCCGGTCACCATGCCGAGCGGGCGCTAGCGATGGGCTTCTGCTTCTATAATAACGTGGCCGTGGCGGCCGCCCACGCACGCGCCGTTCACGGCATAGAGCGAATCGCGATCCTCGACTTCGATGTCCACCAGGGCAACGGCACGCTGGACATCTTCCACGACGACTCCTCGATACTGGTCTGCAGCAGTTTTCAGGAAGCGTTCTACCCATGGCGCTACCTGACGGGCGAATGGCCCAACATCATCAATACGCCCCTGGCTGCCGGCACGGGCAGCCTCGGCTTCAGGAGAGCCGTAGAAGCCGCTTGGCTGCCTGCCCTGGATCGGCATCGGCCCCAGCTGGTGCTGCTCTCCAGCGGCTTCGATGCCCACCGAGACGACCCGCTGGGTCAACTGGCGCTCGATCACGATGACTTCTACTGGATTACCACACTGGCGATGGATGTCGCGCGGCGGCATGCCGGCGGCAAACTGGTCTCGGTGCTGGAGGGCGGCTATCACCTGAAGACGCTGCCGCTGAGCGTCGAAGCCCATCTGACGGCATTGCTGGGCCATCCCTATTCGGCCTGACTTCGTGCCGAGCGCTTTCGGCGCAGGGCCTGGGCGCCGCGCTGTGATATTCTTGGGCCTTCAATGCTGCACAATGATTTTCCCACGCTCCTGACAGAGAGTTTCATGGCCGCCAGTAACGATCAGGATGCCGCGCTGCGCATCGCCGCCGGTCGCAAAGCCTTCGTCGAACCCCTTCGCCTGGGCGAGCGGCTCAAGGAGATACGGCTTTCGAACCATTGGACGCTGGGCGACGTCAGCGCCCGCACCGGGCTGGCCCGCTCGACGCTGTCCAAGATCGAGAACAACCAGATCTCGCCGACGTTCACCGCCGTTCAGAAACTGATCACCGGTCTGGGCATCGACCTGCCGCAACTGCTCAAGCCCACCAAGCCCAAACGGCAGTCCAGCGGCCGTCGCGACCTCACCCCGCGCGGCGACGGCAAGCAGCACCCGACCCCGACCTACGAGCACGAGCTTCTCTCGTGCCAGCTGGCCCAGAAGCGGATGATTCCGTTCAAGACGATCGTACGCGCTCGACGCTTCGAGGAGTTTCAGGAGTGGGTTCGCCATGATGGCGAAGAGTTCCTGATGGTTCTCGAGGGCAGAATCCTGATGTATTCGGAATTCTACGAGCCGCTGGCGATGGTCGCCGGCGACTCGCTCTACTTCGACAGCGACATGGGCCATGCCCTGGTCTCCACGAGCGAGAACGACGCCGTGGTGCTTTCGGTCTGCACGCCCGGCGACACTGACTGACGACGCTTCTACCGTTATTAATCCCCGATTTCATCTCCAGCAACGACGGGAGTCCCCGATGCATCACCTCGACGACCAGACCCGCACCGAACTCGAAGCCGCCGCCTTTCGCCGTCTGCTTCGTCACCTGGACGACAACAAGGATGTCCAGAACATCGATCTGATGATCCTGGCCGACTTCTGCCGTAACTGCCTGTCCAAATGGCTGGTCAGCGCGGCCGAAGCGCGCGGCACCGAACTGGATTACGAGACAGCGCGCGAATATGTCTACGGCATGCCCTATTCCGAGTGGAAAATGCACTATCAGGCCCCGGCCAGCGACGAGCAGCTCGCCGCGCTGGAAGCACGCCAGGCTCGCAAGGCCGAGGCCAACGGCAGCAAGGAGAATTCATGAGCGACTCGCCCCTGATTCCGCTGTCGATCGCGGTACTGACGATCTCGGACACGCGTGACGAGAGCAGCGATCGCTCCGGACAGACACTCGTCGAAGCCCTCGAGGCAGCCGGCCATCGGCTGGCCGAGAAGTGCATCGTGCCGGATGACGTCTACCGGATTCGTGCCGTGGTCGCCGGATGGATTGCCGATGACGACGTGCAGGTCGTGCTGACGACGGGCGGCACGGGTTTCACCGGACGCGACTCCACCCCGGAAGCGATCGCCCCGCTGCTCGACAAGCGTATCGAAGGCTTCGGCGAACTGTTTCGTCAGCTCTCGTTCGAGGAGATCGGCAGCTCCACCGTCCAGAGCCGCTGCCTGGGCGGTCTGTCCAATGCCACCGTGATCTTCTGCCTGCCGGGTTCGACCGGCGCCTGCCGCACCGGCTGGGATCGCATTCTCAAGGAGCAGCTGGACAGCCGCCATCGTCCCTGCAATTTCGCCAACCTGGTGATTCCCGAGAGGGGGACGCATAGCCATGGCTGAGCAACCCCAAAGTGGACTCCAGAGTGTCGAGCAGGCACTAGAGGCGCTGCTCGACGGCGTCGGGCGCCTGGAGAGCGAGCGAATTGCCTGCCTCGATGCCGACGATCGCGTGCTCGCCGACGATATGGAAGCCGCCATCGACGTGCCGCCGGCCGACAACAGCGCCATGGACGGCTATGCGCTGTTCAGCGGAGACAGCGGCAAGCGCTTGCCGATCTCCCAGCGCATTCCCGCCGGCCAGCCGCCGCAGCCGCTGACGCCCGGCACCTGTGCTCGAATCTTCACGGGGAGCGAAATACCGCCTGGCGCGGATTGCGTGGCGATTCAGGAAAACGTCGAGCTGGACGGCGACGACGCGATCGTCCCGGTGACCCAGATTGGCCAGAACGTGCGTCGCCGTGGGCTGGACGTGGCCACGGGGCAGCCTCTGCTGGCCGCCGGCACGCGGCTCGGCGCCGCGGCCCTGGGGCTGCTCGCCGGACAGGGTTTCTCGACGGTGAATGTGGTGCGGCGGCCGAAGGTGGCGCTGCTGCTCACCGGCGACGAGATCGTCGAGCCCGGCCAGGCGCTGGCGCGCGGACAGATCTACAACAGCAACGGGCCGATGCTGGCGACGTTGATCCGCCGCTTCGGTGGCGATCTCGTCAGCCAGGTCAAGGTGGCCGACGATTTCGATACCACCCTGGCGCGCCTGCGGGAAGCTGCGGCCAAGGCCGATGTCATCGTCACCACGGGCGGCGTCAGTGTCGGCGAGGAGGATCACGTCAAGCCGGCGCTCGAGCAGTTGGGCGAGCTCTCGCTCTGGCGCCTGGCGATGCGGCCGGGCAAGCCGCTGGCGTTGGGAACGATCGGCCGGACCCGACTGGTCGGCCTGCCCGGCAATCCGGTTTCGAGCTATGTCGGTGCCTGGCTCTATCTGCGCCCGCTGCTGGGCAAACTGCAGGGCTGCAGCGACAGGCTGTCGCTACCGGTGGTCAGCGCCGAAGCGCAGTTCGAAACCCGGACACAGGGGCGGCGCCATTACATGCGTGCCAGTCTGGCGTTCGAGGGAGAGCGAGTCACTGCCAGCCTCTATCCCGAACAGAGTTCGGCGGTACTGACCTCCTGCGCGGCCACCAATGCCTTCGCCGTGATCCCGTCCGACAGCCATATCCGTCCCGGCGATCGTGTCGACTGTCTCTGGCTTCAATACTGAAGACTGGCGGCAAGCGTCGGTTCAGTCACGGAACCGGCGCTGCATGTCGGGCCATAGCGTGACGAAAGCGGCTTCGAGATTGTCGTACTCGTCACGCAGCCAGGGCGTCAGCGCGGCGAGCTGGTTGGGGCCGCGCAAGCGCTGGCCGATGCCGGCGATGGCGCGACAGGTGAAATCGAAATCGGCATAACATCGCAGCCAGTCGCCGTCGATCAGCGTTGGCACCATCCTCTCCAGGCGCGCCGGCGCCTGCCGCTCGCCAAGGACCCGGTAACAGCGTTCCACCAGTGCCGCATCCGGATGACGGCTGGCGAGAAAATGATCCCACACCACATCCAGCGCGATACCGGCGAAACGCCGCTGGGCTTTCGGCGCCATCTGCAGCAGGCGCAACACTTCCGCGTGCCGATCGATGGCGGCATCGACCTGACGGTGATGACGAATGCCAGACGCGACCGCTGCCGGCCACGATTCGAGATCCGCCCCCTTGACCCCGTCGGCGATCAGGTTGCCGTAAAGGAATTCATCGCTGCCGTGGCGCGAAAGCCAGGCGTGAGCGAGAAAGTTCATGAAGTCTGGTAACCGGCGCTAGAGACAGTTGGTCGGCTTGGGCAGGCCGGCCAGCCTGGCGCCGACCTTGGCCGGGCTTTCGGGGAACAGCTGCATCAAGTAGATCGAGCTGCCCTTCTCCTCGCCCAGCGACTGCTTCACTGCCTTGACCAAGGGGCGCATGGCCGGTGCGGCCTCGAAGCGCTGGTAGAAGTCTCGCAATACCGCGATCACTTCCCAATGGGCCGGCGTCAGCTCACGACCGTCATCCGCCGCCAGCGCTTCGGCGACGCTTTCCGACCAGTCGTCGAGAGAGACCAGGTACCCCTCCGGGTCCAGCGCGATGGGCTGCCCTTCCACCAACAGTGTTCTTGCAGTTGTCGTTGCCATTAGAACCAGCTCACACAGCGTTGATGGCTTTCCGTCAGCGACAGAAAGCCGTTCATGTCGACGACCGCGATGGCCGGGCTGACCCGCTCGGCCAGCCCCCGGGATGCCAGATCCTCCGCCAGCACCGACACGCGCCCCCCGAAGGGCTCGAGCGCGGCGCTGGCCGACGGTAGCGCCGCATAACAGGCGTCTTCGATCAATAGAAGATGATCGTCGGCCCCGAAGGCTTCGCCCAGTTCTCGATAGACGGATAGCGACTGCGGGGATCGATTGAGCAGATGCAACAGCATTGGCGTCGTTCCGGGCCTAGAAGATCAAGGTACGAGGATGGCGCGCGAAGAGCTCGGCCACCGCCTCGGCATTCAGTGGCACCATCGGCAACATCAGGTCGTCGGCCGAAAGCTCCCGCTCGGCGAGCGCCGTCTCGCTGACCCAAAGCATGTCGATGTCATACATCTCCAGCATCGCCATCTGCGGGTGGGTGCCCTTTTGCCCCAAGGCACCCGCCTGCTGATCTTTCAGCAGCGCGTAGACACCGTCGCCCTGGAACAGCAACCCGACCCGCTGGCCGAAGGCGGCCGCCACCAGCGCGACGTCGAGCCCCTCGCGAAGCCATTGCGAGCCGTGTGGCGGATGGCGCAGCACGATCAGCAGGTCCTGCGGCACGGTTTCTACATCAGAAACGGTTTCCATATCAGAAAAAGTCGTCATGGCGCAAAGGTGATCAGTCGATCATTGGCTAGCATGGCATCGACCAGTTGGCCGACGCCGGTCAATTCGAACGGTGGCTCGACGCTATGCGCAGCCAAGCCGTGACGGCTGGCTTCGCTGGTATCCAGCACGCCCCGACGCAACCCCGCCGCCACGCACACCAGAAGTTCGGCGCCATGTACTTCGTGGAGGCGCTTCCAGCCATCGGCCAGGTGTACTTCGTCCTGCGGCGGTGACATCAGCGCCGAGGCGTTGTGGACCCCGTCATGATAGAAGAAGACCGTCTTCAGACGGTGCCCCCTCGCCACGACGGTTTCCGCGAAACGAAGCGCCGAGAGCGCGGATTGATGGCTGTAAGGCGCGGCATGCACCAACAGAGCGTAGGTCAGCATCGGCAATCGGTCGCTCCGTTTCGTGAATCCCAAAACGCCATGGTACCAAACGACAAGGCCCCACCGTAGTGGGGCCTCGATGCCGTCGATGGAACCATCGAGCTGGATGCTAGTCGTCGGACATTACGCCCAGGATCGACAGCAGGCTCACGAACAGGTTGTAGATCGACACATACAGCGTGATGGTCGCGAGAATGTAGTTCGTCTCACCCGCGCGATTCACGATCTCGCTGGTCTGGTACAGGATCGCCGCCGAGGAGAACAGCACGAAACCGGCAGAAACCGCCAGCGCCAGCCCCGGGATGTTGAAGATCAGCGCCGCCACCATGGCCAGTACCAGCACGATGGCACCCGCCATCATGAAGTTACCCAGGAAGCTGAAGTCTTTGCGCGTGATCAGCGCAACGGCGGAAAGCCCCAGGAACGTGGCCGCCGTCATGCCCATCGCCGTCATGACCAGCTGTGCGCCGTTGGGAATCGACAGGTAGAGGTCGATGATCGGCCCCAGCGTGAAGCCCATGAAACCGGTGAAGGCAAACGTTGCCGCAATGCCCGCGCCGGAGTTGGCCGTCTTGTGCACCAGGAACATCAGACCGTATGCGCCGATGAAAAATACGAAGATGTTGAGTTGCGTAACGCCCATGGCCACGGCAGCGCCAGCGGTCACGGCGGAGAACAGCAGTGTCATGGCCAGCAACATGTAGGTGTTGCGCAACACCTTGTTGGTGCTGACCGCGCTCGATCGACGATCGGCGACGTCGTGCGATGTTCGATAATCCATTGTAGTCCCCTCAGTTCTATTGAAACTCACCCATAGACCAGAATGCCCTTGCAAAGTTCCCCTGACAAGCGCTACGGAAGCCCCCGGGAAAGAAATAACTTATTGAAAGCTAAAGAACCCATTGACGTTCTCGACCGAGCTGGTACTATGCCTCGCCGTAAGACGGAGGGATGGCAGAGCGGTTGAATGCACCGGTCTTGAAAACCGGCGTAGGTTAATAGCCTACCCAGGGTTCGAATCCCTGTCCCTCCGCCATTTTTTTTTCGAGAAAGGTCAGCTACTTAGCTGGCCTTTTTTCGTTTCTGGATTGTTCAATCCATTTCTCTTCTGCTACTGGCACACACACGACAATGTGTCCTTTTCCATCTTTATGTTAGTGAAGACATCTAGGCAGGCCAGGCTCTCATTCAACATCGCTCTGTAGATCGACATCCATCAGGCTTCACTAATCGCCCAGCCAAAACGCCGCCCACGCTAGAGAGCGACCGCCAAAACTGTCATAGTGGATACCATTCATCAGAAGACAGGTATCGTTTTGAATTCCATGAAAAATATTCTCGTTGCCGGGGCGCTGGGCGCCATCATCGGGTCAACCCAGGCGTCTGCGGCCGACTTCGAATGCTCGGCAGATAGCTTGATGAAACATGTCGGCGAGCAGACGCAGCAGATCGAGGCGTTCATCGCCAGCAGTGACGACCCCCAGCAGACCCAGCAGGAACTGGCGAGCATGGCGAGGGGCTTGCGCGAGAATGGTCGGGTTTCCAACCATGACGAGGAGATGAAGAAGCTGGCGAGCGGCGCCGATTTCCAGCCGTCCCAGTCGTTCTGCGATGATATGCAGACCACCATGTCCGCCATCCAGTCGTACATGGAGAGCCATCCGCACTGAGTTCGCTTTCAGCACCGGAGACCGTGCGGGCTTGGTTCGATATGGCGGTGCAAGGCGTCTACCCGCTCGGTTCGGTTGAGCGTTCCGTTTGTGTTCGCCTCTCTCCTGACCGATACTGTATGCATGAACAGTCATCTCGGAGCGTTCGATGGTCATCCTCTTCCCAACGCCTGAAGCCAGACTCGTACGCCGGGCGGAAAAGCTCATCTCTGTGGCACACGCCAATCGTCGTCATCAGGTGACGATCAGCCGAGGGGACGGAGAGCCCGTCGATGCCTGGGAACGGTTTGTCGAGCAGTTCGAAGACAGTGATAGCATCCGTGTCATTCACATCACCCGCCATGACGTATTGCTCAACTGGTGCTCGCCCACCTCGGGCCTCGCTTCGTGATTCAGATCGCCGAAGGTGTCTGCGCGGGATCGAAGCAGAGATATCCTTCATTCGTTTTTTTGATTGATGATGCGGATAGGGGGGCGGACGGTGCTACCCTGCGACTAGTCTCTAATGATGTTGCCAATGCACCGCGCGTTAATCTTCTTTGTCGTTTTTCTTCTATTGGCAGGCTGCGTGTCGGCGACGCCGCGGCTGACAGCCACGAATTTCCTGCGGGACAGCAATACCTGCGAGCGTCAGACGCACCAGATCGCTGGCGAACGTGAATATCAGCTATGCATGGCGCGCCTGGGTTGGCCGGACCCCCAGAGGCAAATGGCACTGGAACTGGCTGACGATAGCCGCAACGATCAAGGTAGTGGCTTCATCGACGAAGCGATCAATGGCCTTCAGTTCGGTTTGCAGTGGGATCTGGATCCGGATTGAACTTCGCGGCCCTCGTGGACTCACAAGCACTCGCCCAAGCCGCCGCGCTCCACTTCGCTCGAGGCGCCTCCCATAGCATGAAGCGCCTCACCCGGCCGATGGATTCGCTGTACAACGCCGGCGTCTCAACTAACCTGAAAATCGATGTCTTTCCTGGAGGATTCCATCATGGCAGAACCGTTCGTCGAGATCAGAAAGACACATCTACCCGGCAACCCCCAACAGGTCAGCTATGAGGTCTACGATGGCGACACGGGTGGCAGCCTGGGGCATTTTCCGGAAGCCGCCCAGGCACAGAAGCGAGCCGACAGCATGAACAGCATGACGTCTCGGGAGACTGGCAAGCGGCTGGACCACCCCACCGACGATGCAGACGTCGAGTAATACGCTTTTTCGACTACACAACTACACAGACACCAGACGCCGCTACGGGGCCATTAATGCAGCCCCCGTAGCCTTGTTTCAGAAGCGAAGCCCAGCCGCTTCGACGATCAATGATAGAGACGTAGACCCACTCGCGTGACGCGATTCCCTTCCATCTCGCTGACGACCCAGTGGAACCCATGCCAGTCGACGTCGTCCCCGACCACGGGATGGCCGCCGACGCGCAGCGCCACGAACTCCCCTAGTGTCATCTCCTGCTCTCCGGGACTCAGCGTCAAACCGTAGGCGTTGGCCACTTCCTGCATCAGGGCCTCGCCATCCAGCGTGAAGGTACCGAAGAACGCACGCTCCCGCTTGAGCTTGGCCTCGCCGTTGAACAGCCGGTTGAGCGATGGCAGATCGCCGGTCCGCCCGATCAGACAAATCACGTCACTCAGCCGCAAGCGCGTACTCCCCTTGGGGTGCAGCATGGCGTGCTGGCGAAAGATCGCCGAGATCAGCGTACCGGATGGCAGGCGCAGCAGGCGAATCGGCACGTCATCGAGGGATTCATTCTCGACCTTGTAGACGAACATCTCGTAGTCGTTCTCCGGCAGCACGCCCAGTTGCCCGCGTCGATCGGGCGTCGTGGTTTCCGGCAGCACCACCCGCATCCAGCGGGCGACCCGCGCCAGTGTCGAGCCCTGCAGCAGCAGCGAGATCAGGACGACGAAGAACGCCACGTTGAAATAGAGCGTGGCGTTCTCGACACCGCTGATGACCGGGAAGATCGCCAGCACGATGGGAACGGCCCCGCGCAGCCCGACCCAGGAAATGAAACCGATCTCTCGCCACCGGAAATTGAAGAACGGCACCAGCGAAGCCACCACCGCGACGGGACGTGCCAGCACGATCAACGCCACGGCCAGGATGGCGCTCGGTATCGCGTAATCGATCATCTCCGACGGCGTGACCAGCAGACCCAGCACCAGGAACAACCCGATCTGGCTCAGCCAGGCCAGCCCGTCGTGGACGGGAAGAATATGCGTGAGATGGCGACCGGGCTGGTTGCCGATCATCAGACCGGTGAGATAGATGGCCAGGAAGCCGCTGCCGCCAGCAGCGCTGGTGGCGCCGAAAATGCAGAACCCCAGCGCGAGCGCCAACAGCGAATAGAGCCCCGGTGCCAGATCCAGATAACGCAGCAGCTTGGCCGATACCCAGCCGCCGCCCAACCCGACGGCAAGCCCCAGCCCGAACTGCAGGAAGAAGCGCATCAGCGTCTCCCATACACCTCCGACGGCACCGGTCAGCAATTCGGCGAGAGTGATGGTGAGAAAGATCGCCATCGGATCGTTGGTACCGGATTCGATCTCGAGCGTTGCCCCCACGCGCTCGTTGAGATTGACGCCCTGCCCCTTGAGCATGGAGAAGACCGCTGCGGCGTCCGTCGAGCCGACGATCGCCCCCACCAGCAAGCCTTCGGTAAGCGTCAGATCCATTAGCCACATGGCCAGCAGGCCCAGAATACCGCTGGTCAGGAAGACCCCGATGGTGGCCAGCGACAGTGCCGGCCTGAGCCCCACGCGGAAGGTCCGGAAGCGCGTGCGAAGGCCGCCGTCGAGCAGAATCATCGCCAGCGCCAGGTGGCCGATCAGAAACGCCTGAGAGTAATCATCGAACTGCAGGCCGAGTACACCTTCCTCCCCGGCGAGCATACCCAGGCCCAGAAAGAGAACGAGCAGCGGTACGCCGATCCGGGACGACACCCGGCTGGCCAGAATACTGAGGGCTATCAGTGCCCCACACACAAGAAACAGGCTATTGATCGAGTCCAATTCTCAGCCATCGGTTATGAGTCGGGATGATCCAGGGTCTGTTGCCGTTTCGGCGCGAACCGCGTTGCTGCGCCAAATGGTGTCAGGCCAGGCGCGGGATGCCGATAAGGGTGGTTCCCTTTTCCAATCCCGCAACGCCGCATGGCGCCATTTGCCGCGCAACCCGAAGGGCCGGGCCGGTTTTTGCACGGTGCTGCATTTTTCGTCATTCATTTGGAACGACCAAATCACATTCCTCACGCCTTGCCCCGCACAAAAACTGGTTCCGGCGCGGCCGTGCATGAAACGGCAACAGACCCTAGTATGCCATGCAGGCGAAGTCTTGCGGGGTCGAAAATTGCTGCAAATTTAATCTTCTAGCCAGTGTGGATGGGCGATCACCCGCTCCCCGGCGCCTTCTCCATGCAGCGCCAGCAGCACCGCCAGCGCTCGCATTCCGGGGCGATAGTCGGTGAGATCCGGTATCGGATGACGGCGACCATAAGCGGCGATGAAGGCATCGCGGTGGCCGGCGTTTTCCAGCAGCAGTTCTAGCAGGCAGAGATCCAGCTCCAGCGGCGCCCACACCAGCGCTTCCCAGTCGCTCCATAGCCAGTCCGTCGCGCCTTCGAGAAATTGATCGCTGCGCAGATCCGGCAGGCACCAGACGCTCTTCGCGGGCTGCGGCCAGCTCGGCATGTGGCCTATCCAGTCGCGCCGGGGGTGATTCTCCACGAAAGCGCGAGCACGCTCCGGCCAACTCGACAGCGGCGAGATGTCACCAACTGGGTGACCAAACCCCGGCTGTGCCTCCTGGTGCAGTAGCGCCAGTTGATCGCCGAGTCGCGCGGCCAACGTCTCGCTCATTACAGGCGGGGCGGCATGACGCCATGGCAGGCTCCAGAGCGGCGCCTGCTGCAGCCGGTCGAGGAACGTCATCGGCAGCGGCGCCATCGGCAAATGGGGTGGCAGCCACCCCGGCACGCGGGTCAGGGCCTCGGGAACTTGCCAACGGTCGAACCCGAACAGCTGCTGGATACCCCACCAGAAACCGTCGTTTGCGGGCGATCTCCTCGCCAACTTCAGCAACTGCGGGGAAAGCTCTTCGCTACGCCACAGCCAGTTGGCGCTGTCCGGCCAGCGTAGCGCCAACGGCGTCAGCGACTTGCCCGTCAACGCTGTCATGCGCCGGGTGAGTTCGTCATCCGCGCGGATCGCAAGGTCTCGCATCGTCAATGCACTTCGTCCTTGTGTCGGTCCGATCATCGCCGGTGGGCAGGCGGTGATGGTCGGCGTACAATCGCAGGCACTGGATAGGGGTGCCCATGCGACGGGCTGAGAGTGCGGTATGCACAACCCTTGAACCTGAACCGGCTAATACCGGCGGAGGAAATGCCAGCAGTTCTCGCATGACTTCGCCCGGCCCCGATGGGAGTTGTCATGCCACCACCCGGACTCATCGTCCGCCAGGCTTCGCTGACCTTCGGCGATCGCCCGTTGTTCCACGGGCTTCAGGCCCGGTTCGATGCGGGCAGCTGGACCTGCCTGCTCGGTCGCAGCGGCAGCGGCAAGAGTTCCTTGCTGCGCATGATCGCCAGCCTGAGACTGCCTGACAACCATCATCTCGATCTCGCTACCAGCGACGGCGCGCCGTTGGCGGGCCGTCTCGCCTGGATGGCGCAGCAGGACCTTCTCGTTCCCTGGCAGCGCGTGGTGGATAACGTGATGCTGGGTGCGCATTGGCGAGGGCGACCCAAGCCCGAGGATCGCCAGCATGCCGAGCGCCTGCTGGACCAGGTCGGTCTCGCCGACAAAGCCGGCCAGTGGCCGGACGAACTCTCCGGCGGGCAACGCCAGCGCGTCGCCCTCGCCCGCACGCTGTTCGAGGATGCCAGCGTCGTCCTGATGGACGAACCCTTCTCGGCGGTCGACGCCATTACCCGGCTGGAGCTGCATGACCTTGCCAGCCGGCTCCTGGCCGACCGCACGGTAATCATGGTGACGCACGATCCGCTCGAGGCGCTGCGCCTGGCCGATCGAATCCTGATCCTGCAGGGTGAGCCCGCCCACCTGGTATCGATACCCGTGCCCGAAGGCGCTCGCCCGCGCCCGCTCGACAATGTCGACCTGCAGCGTCGTCAGGCCGAGCTCGTCACTCGGCTGCAGGAGTCGGCACATGCTTGAGAAGATTGCACCGGGCCGACTCGTTCGCCCCGTGGGGGCGCTCGTCGTCCTTGTTGCCATCTGGCAGTTGGTACTGATGCTGACCGGCGTGCCACGCTACATCCTGCCCTCGCCGACGGCCGTCGGTAGCGCGCTGATCGAACAGCGCGCGTTGCTTGCTCATCATGCCGGCATCACCGCCATCGAGATAGTGGCCGGGCTGATCGGCGGCATCCTGCTGGGGCTGGCAACGGCGCTGGCGCTGGCTCGCTTCCGCGCCCTGCGCCGCACGCTACTGCCCCTATTGCTGATCAGTCAGGCCATCCCGCTGTTCGCGCTGGCGCCAATCCTGATGCTGTGGCTCGGTTACGGCCTGGGCCCGAAGATTCTGATGGCCATGGTCATCATCTACTTTCCGGTCGCGTCGACCGGCTACGACGGGCTGCGGCAGACACCACAAGGCTGGCTCGATCTGGCCCGCACCTTCGGGCTGAGCCGGCGCCAGCAGCTGCTGAAGGTGCAACTGCCGGCCGCCCTGCCGTCGCTCGCTTCCGGGCTGCGGATGGCAGCCAGCGCGGCGCCGATCGGCGCGGTGATCGGTGAGTGGGTCGGCTCCAGCCAGGGGCTGGGCTACTTGATGCTCAATGCCAATGCACGGTTGCAGATCGACCTGATGTTTGCCGCTCTGGTCGTGCTCGTGGCGTTTGCCGTCCTGCTCTACTTCGGCGTCGATGCGGCATTGAGGCTGTCGATGCCCTGGCACCGGGATCGCGTGGAATCCGGGCCTTGAAACGAGATCACACCGGGTCTTTCCAGCGAATCGTATCAACCATGCATGCCTTCATGAATACATCAAAATGACAGGGGAACAAGCAATGGCAACCCAACGTGCAACCCAACGATCGACACTGTGGCGGCGCGGACTGGCGATGAGCCTGGCGCTGCTGGGCCTGATCCTGGCGACGCCGATCTTGGCGCAGGAAGACGAAGATGCCTTGGCGCCGCCACAGATGATTCCGCTGAGCGTGATGCTCGACTGGTACGTCAATCCGGTTCACGCGCCGATCGTCATCGCCAAGCAGCGCGGGCTGTTCGAGAAACGCGGACTGGATGTCGACATTCAGGCCCCGGCCGATCCCAGCGTCCCGCCCAAGCTGGTCGCCGCCGGGCGGATCGATCTTGCGGTCAGCTATCAGCCGCAGCTGCATTTGCAGGTAGATCAGGGGCTTCCGGTCGTTCGCGTCGGCACACTGATCGCGACGCCGTTGAACGCGTTGCTGGTACGCGCGGATAGCGGTATCGAAGACCTTTCCCAGCTCGCCGGGAAGAAGGTCGGATACTCAGTCGGCGGCGTCGAAGAGGTTCTGCTGTCGGCCATGCTCGAGAACAGCGGCCTGAGCCTGGACGACGTCGACATGGTCAACGTCAATTTTTCGCTGACGCCGGCGCTGATCAGCGAAAAGGTCGACGCCGTCACCGGTGCCTTCCGTAACTTCGAGCCGGCGCAGATGAAACAGGAAGGGGTCGAAGGCAAGGCGTTCTATATCGAGGAACAGGGCGTGCCCACCTACGACGAACTGATCTTCGTCGCCAATCGCGAGACGCTGGACCAGCACCGCGAAGCCGACCGACGCTTCATGGACGCCATCGGCGAGGCGACATCCTGGATCATCAATCATCCGGACGACGCATGGCAGAGTTTCATCGCCTACGATCCGGCGCTGGATACGCCGCTCAACGCGGCCGCCTGGAAAGCCACACTGCCCCGCTTCGCCTTGCGTCCGGCGGCACTCGACAGTAAACGCTACCGCGATTTCGAGGCGTTTTTGCTCGAACGAGGCCAGGTCAAGGCCCAGAGCCCGGTCTCCCGCCTCGCAGTGGATCTCAACGCACCCTAGCGAAAGATCGTCTAGATTGGTGATATGAGTTCAATATCATCGCGTTATGACGCACTGCATTACGACCCGCGGCAGGATCCGACCCAGGCGCTGCCGAGCACGACCGTCGACGACCTCGGGGCATTGCCTGCGCGGCCCGGGGTCTACGTCTTCTTCGGTCAGAATGAACTGCCGCTGTACGTCGGCAAGAGCATCAACATGCGCAGCCGTGTTCGCAGTCACGTGCAGCAGCCGGTTTCCCGTCGCCATGACCAGATGATGGCGCAGACCCGGCGCATCGCGTGGATGCGAACCAGCGGCGACCTGGGCGCTCAGTTGCTGGAGGCCGACCTGATCAAGCGATGGGTGCCGCTCTACAACCGGCAGCTACGCAAGCGTGTACGCATGGTGAGCTGGAACTGGCCCGACGGCGATGATCGCCCGACGCTCACCGACGGCCAATGGGTGGTAACGGCACGGACACGGTTCTACGGCCTGTTTCGGAATCGCCGCGATGCCCAGATGACGCTCCGGGACATCGCCAACGACGAATCGCTGTGTCTGCGTGTCCTGGGGCTGGAAACCGGACAGGGACGCTGCTTCGGCTATCAGATCGGCCGCTGCCTCGGCGCCTGCTGCGGGATGGAAAGCCTGGAAGCGCATACCCAGCGAGCGCGGAATGCCATGGAGAAACTGCGCATCGAGAACTGGCCCTGGCCCGGCCGCGTCGCCTTCAGGGAAAGCGATCATCAGGGCGAGGTCGGCCTGCACATCGTCGATCACTGGCACTATCAAGGCAGTGTCGAACGACTCGATGATCTGGACACCTTGCCTGACACTCTCGGTTTCGATATCGATACCTATCGTATCCTCAATCGTTTCATCTCGTCCGATGACGCAGGTATCGAGCCGATCCCAATCGATGGCGGAGTCGACCCGTTATAGAACCGAGCCGACATGACGACGGGTCGCTAGGAAGCGGCGGTGAAGCGATTCACGGCATCGCGGAACGCCTCCGGCTGTTCGGCGTGAAGCCAGTGGCCGGCGCCTTCCAGGGTCTGCCATTCGACGTTGGGCATGATTGCTGCGACCGCGTCGCGATGACGATCCAGAACGTAGTGCGAGTCACCGCCACGAATCAGCAAGGCCGGACCTTCGAAGGGCTGATCGCCATCGGGCGGTGCGATGATGTCCTCGTACCCCGCGCCGATCTCGTCGAGCCCGACCCGCCAGCGCATGACGCCATCGTCGCCGCGCACCAGATTGGTCGCCAGAAACTGACGCGTGGGCGCGCTCTCGATCTCTTCTTCCATTATCGCCGCGGCTTCGCGACGGGATGTCGGCTGCCCCGTCTCGACCCGACGCATCGCCGCGAAGATCTCGTCGTGGCCGTGCTCGTACGCCACCGGCGCGATGTCGGCGACGATCAGATGCGCCACCCGCGCGGAATGAAGCCGTGCCAGCGTCATCGCGACCTTGCCGCCCATCGAATGCCCCAGCAGGTCGAAGCGTTCGACATCGAGCTCGTCCAGCAACGCGACGACATCGGACGCCATCGCCGCGTATCGCATCCCCTCGACGTGAGGCGAGCGGCCATGATTGCGCAGGTCGACGGCGATCACGCGTCGATCGACCTGCCACTGCTTGATGTGGGAGCGCCAGTTGTCGGCGCTACCGAACAGCCCGTGCAGCACGACCAGCGGAATCGCGGTATCGACGCTCTCCGCGACGCCGGTATCGATACAGTGAAGTTGCAACGTCATCCCTCCTGAAATCCAATCCGGCGGCTCGAGAGGCCGCCAGGTCGGTCAAGGATAACAAAACCCGGGACTCGACTCCGCCCCTACGCGGGCAGACGCCGTCAGCGCTCGATGACCTGCGCTGCGCGACGACAATCGGCGACGGCTATCCTCGCTGGCGCGACAAGCCAGGAAGATTGAGCCGATCCCCCTGCGTCAGCAGGCGACGTCCCAGGTAGGCCAGCAGAACGCCGTACAGCGGCAGGAAGAAGATCAGGCTGATTGACAGCTTCACCGCGTAGTCGAACCAGGCGATCTCCACCCAGTGCTCACGCATGAACGGATCGGGGCCCTGCCAGAAGGCGATGGCGAAGAACGCGAAGGTATCCGCCAGGTTGCCGAGAATCGTGGAGAGCGTCGGCGCGACCCACCAGGCGCGGAGCCGGCGCAGCCGGTCGAACACGTGAATGTCGAGCAGCTGGCCCAGCACGTAAGCCATGAAACTGGCCAGCGCGATTCGACCGACGAACAGGTTCCACTGGGCCAGCGCCTCCACTCCCTGAAACCGGCCCTGCTGAAACAGCACCGACACGGCATAGGAGATCAATAGCGCGGGCACCATGACCCTGGCGATGATCCTTCTTGCCGGCGCCTTGCCGAACAATCGGACCGTCAGGTCGGTGGCCAGGAAAATGAACGGAAAGCTGAACGCCCCCCAGGTGGTATGGAGCCCCCATAGGGTGAACGGCAGCTGGACCAGATAGTTGCTGGCAGTAATCACCAGCACGTGGAAGCTGACCAGCCACAGCAGGGCGAGTCGGCGTTGTCGATTGTCGAGTGTCAACATGAGAGACCTTTTTCGTTTGCCGTAGCTCTCATTTTCAAAGAGCTATTACCGGAGTTGGCCGAGGGGTTAGGGAACCCTCTGAATGGCGATGGTGGCCGGATGGCTTGAAGCGGGCGCCGATTATAGGGACTCCCGACTGCGATCACCAGCCGCCCGGGAGATACGCGCCAAAAAGCATTGTAACGTTCAGTTACATCACGCTAATATCAGCAATGACTGAACAGCGGGTTCAGTGTAGGCGATCCGCCAACGCGCACGCGGAATTTCACGATGACGACAATGATTACCCCACTCGGCGACCACCAGATCGGTCCTGCCACTGCGACTCTCAAAGCGATCGCCAATGAGAGCCGATTGCGTATTCTTTGCCTGCTGATGCAGGGTGAGCATTCCGTTAGTCAGATCAATAGAGAAATGACGCTGAGCCAATCGGCGCTATCACAGCATCTTGCCGTTCTGCGCCAGGAAGGCCTGGTAACGACCCGCCGCAGCTCGCAGGTGATCTACTACTCGCTCCACGGCGACGTCGCCGAGCGCCTGATCCAGACGCTCGGCAAACTGGATATCGCCTGAGCCGCTTTCGCCCGGCTTGCCTATTGCCGGGCGGTGCCGAGCGGGTCAGCGGCGCTGCCAGCGCAGATCCTCGACCCGCTGGAGAATATGGTCCACGCTTCTTTCCAGACCGCTCTCCATGCCTTTACCCAGTTTGCTTATCAGGCCAGAACGTGATGCCAGCGCCACATTGAGCACGCGTGCCTGCTGGCGCTGCTTTTCCAGCAGATAGGCGTCACTGGTTCCCACTGCATCGATCAGGCCGGCGTCGAGCGCCTCGCTGCCATACCAGATCTCCCCTGTCGCGACGGCCTCGATATCCAGGTTGGGCCGCCGCTGGGCCACGTAATGCTTGAAGAGGTCGTGGGTGGACTCGAGATCCTCGAGAAACTTGGCACGCCCCTCTTCGCTGTTTTCGCCCAGCACCGTCAACGTGCGCTTGTAGCGCCCGGCGGTCAGCAGCTCGACATCCACATCGTGCTTCTTGAGCAGCCGATGGACATTGGGTATCTGCGCCACGACGCCGATCGAGCCGATGACCGCGAACGGGGCGGCAATCACGTGGTTGGCACAACACGCCATCATGTAGCCGCCGCTGGCCGCGACCTTGTCCACGCATACGGTCAGGCGGGCACCGGCATCACGAAGGCGATCCAGCTGCGCCGCGGCGAGGCCGTAGCTGTGCACCAGGCCACCGCCGGACTGCAGACGCAACACGATCTCGTCTCCGCTCCTGATCTCTTCCAGCAGCAGCGATACCAGCTCGGCCAACGCCGGCGTTCCGGAAGCTTTCAGGTCACCCTCGAAATCGAGCACCCAGACACGCTCGGCCTCGCGTTTCGCCTCCTGCTTGTGGGCCAGTTTGGAAGACTTCCGCAACTGCTTGGCCAACTGGCGTCGGCCTGCCTTGGGCACCGCCGCCAGATGCAGCTGACGACGCCGACGCTGAAAACGCTCGTCCAGTTCGACGACTTTCAGCGTCGATCCGGCGCTGCCCTGCCCCTTGCGACGCCCGAGGGCGATCAGCATCAGAATCACACCGAGGGCGATCACCAGTGTCGCCGTCTTGGCGAGAAAGAGACCGTAGTCGGCCAACCATTCGATCACGTCATACTCCTTGTTCTAGCCAGTCATGATCCTGGCCGTTCATCGTTCTAACCATTCACGGCCCCGGCCGTTCACTATCCGTTCAAATTGCCGTCGCTGCTGGATCGAGATTCGCAGGGCTCGGAACATTCCCGTTCTCGACAGAGGCATCGAAGAAAATCGCCTTCCCCGCTTCCACCGCTTGCATGGCAATAGCGGCGATGATTTGCTTAGCGCTTCTGTTACAGGAGACATCATCATGGATGACGACCAGTTGATCGCCAAACTTCGTGCCCGGTTCGATACCGAGGCTGCCGAGACGGTTTCGGCCGTCTATCAGTTCGATCTCGACGATGTCGACGACTACCACATGACGATCGATCATGGCTCGCTCGACATCCAGCCGGGGCGCCACCCCGAGCCCAGCGTCACCATCTCGAGCGATACCACCACGCTCATGAAACTGGTGAGAAAGGAACTCAATGCCATGCAGGCGCTGCTGACCGGCAAGGTGAAGGTCAAGGGAGACATCGGCCTTGCCAGCCGGCTCCCCAAGCTGTTCGGAAAATCCGCCGTCTGAACCGATACGTTCAGCGTATGGCGACCGCCCCGCGATGTGTCTCGATCAACTGCCGTGAAATCGAATAGGTTGGCGGCAGTTGAGGTAGTTTTTCCGGGGTGAACCAGGCCGCGTCGACGATTTCCTCGCCGTCGATCCGTATTCGACGACTGGCCGCCTCGGCGAAGAACCCCATCATCAACGAATGCGGGAACGGCCAGGACTGGCTCTTGAAGAAACTCACCCGTCCCACCTCGACGCCGACCTCTTCCATCACTTCCCGCCGCACGGCCGCTTCCACCGACTCTCCAGGTTCGATGAAACCCGCCAGCGTCGAGTAGCGCTGCGGTGGGAATCGCGGGCTGCGCGCCAGTAGCATGTCCCTGCCGTGCGTCACCAGCGTGATGATGCAAGGCGAAATACGGGGATAACCGCGCAGGCCGCAGTTGTCGCACTGCATGGCAAACTCGTGGGACAGCCGCCGCGTGGCGTGACCGCAACGGCCGCAGAAGCGATGATCCCGCTCCCACCGTGTCACCTGCAGCGCGGTCGCCAGCAGCTCACTTTCCGAGGCCGACGCCTGTGCCAGCCAGTCGCGAAACGGCGGCCAGTCTTCGCCGTCTGTCTCGACCACCACGGCCACCGGCTCGCCGTGCCAGTATCCCAGCCGCAGCGCCTGTTCAGGCCATCGTTCGCAATAGACGAGCATGCTGCCGGATTCAGCCCGCGCAACCCCGCTCTCGCCCATGCGCAGCAACCAGCCGCCGACGACATCCATCGGCGGTATCTCGCGGTGTAGCATCAGTGTTGGGTCTCCGGCATTTCCAGGGCATCCCATTGGCACTGCCCGGCCGATTGGCGGATCTGCTCGAGCCGCTGCTGGTGAGCCTGCCACTCGGCTTCGCTCGGCTTGAGCACCGCCAGCGGCACGCCGTTTCGTTCGACCCGACGCATGCCGCTGGCAGCGCCGGGCGCGCGGTCATCACCGTCGTCGTTACCGGCGAGCGACAATGCGGTCTGCCCCCCGGTCATGGCCAGGTAGACCTCAGCCAGGATCTCGGAGTCCAACAGCGCCCCGTGCAGTACGCGCTGGCCGTTGTCGATATCGTAACGCTTGCACAGTGCATCGAGACTGTTGCGCTGCCCCGGATGCATCTTCCGAGCCATCTTCAGCGTATCCAGCACGCTGCAATGCTCGGCCACGGGGCCGAGCACCGGCTCGCCACGCACCGCCTTCAGCAGTTTGAACTCGTGATCGAAGAAGCCGACATCGAACGGCGCATTGTGAATGACCAGCTGCGCGCCGCGCATGAATTCCCACAGCTCGTCGGCGATCTGGGCAAACACGGGCTCGTTGGCGACTCGTTCGTTGGTGATGCCGTGGATCTCGACGGCTTCCGCCTCGATATCCCGCTCCGGATTGACGTACTGATGATAGGTGCGCCCGGTAAAACGGCGATTGATCAGTTCGATGCCGCCGATCTCAATGATGCGATGGCCTTCTCGCGGGTCGATACCGGTCGTTTCCGTATCCATGACGATTTGGCGCATACGTTTTCCTCGCTTGTGCCTGGCGGCAGTCATTCGTGTTTTGACGACAGGATCACGACTTATGGTGTTCGGACCGCTGCATGAAAGACCAGATTATCGTGCCGAAGACCGACGCTTTGCGATGACTTCGTCGATCGCCTCGTTGACCAGCCGATCGGCGGCCTCGTTTCCCTCATGGCCGCTGTGACCCTTGACCCAGTGCCACTCGATGGCGTGGCGATGCGTTTCGGCAAGCAGTTCCCGCCAGAGTTCCGCATTCTTGACCGGCTGCTTGGCCGCGGTCTTCCAGCCGCGTTTCTGCCAGCCGTGTATCCATTCGGTGATGCCCTTGCGAACGTACTGGGAATCCGTCCACAGCGCGACGCGGCAGGGCCGGTCCAGCGCACGCAGGGCCTGGATCGCCGCCATCAGCTCCATGCGATTGTTGGTGGTTTCGGCCTCGCCGCCCTTCATCGGCTTCTCGTGTCGACCGGAGACCAGCAACGCCCCCCAGCCGCCGGGGCCGGGATTGCCGCGGCAACCTCCGTCGGTATAGATGGTCACGGCGGGCATCGTCGGCGATTCGGAATTCGGAGCTGGCAAGACGGACTCTCTTCTGGTGATAACGCTTCTGGTGATGACACTTCTGGTGATGACGCTTCTGGTCTTCTGGTGATGACGGCTGTCTATGATGTCAGGCGGTCGTGGAGCTCAGGCAGTCGTCTGCGGAGATCTAGCGGGTGCTTCATCCTGGCGCTCGGCATGGTCACGTTTCGACGAGAGACTCACGTTTCGACGAGCGACACGGCTCGCCTGCCGTTCCCGGCGTCAGCGGCGCCGCAGCGTCGGCCGCTATGCGGCCCGCGGCCTGCATCGACGTTCGATTCGATGTCTGACAACCGTGATGACCGGTCGGCCGGGTCTCCCTGGCCAGCCCCAGCCAGGCGCCGGACTTGCCGCCACCGAGCACCGGGGCGCGCAATTTGATCGGCTGGACGGGAATACTGCGCCGGCTTGCTACCACCAGATAGGCCGAGGACAGCGGCAGGTTGTAGCGGCGCCCGAGCGTCTCCAGACGGTCGCTGCCCAGCGCGCGGCCGGGCAACCTAAAACCGCAATAGTCTACCCGCTCGATCTCGAAGTCGACAAACGTCAGCCAGTCCCGCAGGCGCGCTGGCGTTCGCCACTGGTGCTGCCACGGCGCGGGGTGATAGCGCCGGCGCAGGCCGGTCGGCCCGAAGGGATGCCAGCCGAATATCACCAGACGACCGTCGTCACGCGTCACGCGAGCCGCTTCCTGCAGAACGTGGTGAGGTTGGTCCACAGCCTCCAGCAGGTGATGCAACACCACCAGGTCGACGCTATCGTCGGCGAGCGGCAGGCTGCCGGGCAGGCAGACCAGGCAGTTCTCGGTGCGAACGAGTTCGGTGGAAGGCGCCCAGTCGAGCGAATGGCGAATCGGGCACATGTCGCTCATCAACGGTGCCATGCCCAGTTGCAGGCTCACCATGCCGCGATGCTGCTCGCAATGCGGCCCCAGGCAAGCGCGCTCGGCACGCCACAGCGCCTGTCCGGGCGGCGATGCCCAGAACCGGCGCCCCTGGCGGACGGCTGCCTGCAGGCTTTGATCCGGCGGCGAGATTGACACGGACGGCTTTACTCCCCAAGGTTATCGCTTTTTGGACGGCAGCCCGCCGCTGAACCTGACGGCGTGAAGGCAGGCAATCCCTTGCGGGAACCCGCGCGTGCTGCACGAGGTCAGACCAACGGCTCGACCCTCGATACCCGAATCCACAGACGAACCTGCCGGAGAAGAATGCCACATGTTGACCGTGAAGCCGATTCCCGCGTTCCAGGACAACTACATCTGGCTGCTGCGCCAGGACTCGCAGGAGCGCGTCGCTGTCGTCGACCCCGGTGACGCCCAGCCCGTCATTGCCTGGCTGGAACAGGAAAACCTGACGCTCGACACCATCCTGATCACCCACCACCATCAGGACCACACGGGCGGGCTGAAGGAACTGATCGAGCGCTACGCTCCCACGGTCTACGGCCCCGCCAGCGACGCTATCTCCGGCATCGACCATCGCGTCGGTGAAGGTGACGAATGTCGCGTTCTGGGGCGCCGCTTCGAAGTCTACGCCGTCCCCGGCCACACACTGGATCATATCGCCTTCTATGCCCCCGGCACACCAGGGCTTTTGTTTGCCGGTGATACGCTCTTCTCAGGCGGTTGCGGGCGCTTGTTCGAAGGCTCCCCCGAGCAGATGCGCAACTCGCTGGCAAAACTCGACGCACTGCCGGAAGACACCCTGGTGTTTGCCGCCCACGAATATACCCTCGCCAATCTGGCTTTCGCCGCGGCCGCCGAGCCCGACAACGCCGTTCGCGACGCCTACCGGCGCGAGTGCCAGACCGCCCGCGATCTGGATCGGCCCACGCTGCCGACCACGCTGGGCCGCGAACGCCAGATCAACCCTTTCCTGCGCGTCGACGAGCCAGGCCTGCGCGAGACATTGCGTGAGCAAGGACCCGTCGATGACAGCATGGCCGCCTTTGCCACGCTGCGCGCATGGAAGGATCGTTTCTAGCATCGCAGAGCGAGACGACGTGATTCGCTGTCGACCTGTCCACTGCGGTGACCGTGTTACCAAGGATCTTGAACGAATGAATTTCCCACCGAGGCGCCGCCATGTCTTCGTCGGCCTTGCCGGTAGTCTGCTGCTGTCCGCGCTTCCCGTGGCCGCCATGGCCAAGACGGCGCCGGAGGCCGCAAGCGGCGCTT
The DNA here is from genome assembly GCF_036663415.1 of Salinicola sp. 4072. Taxonomy (NCBI): domain Bacteria; kingdom Pseudomonadati; phylum Pseudomonadota; class Gammaproteobacteria; order Oceanospirillales; family Halomonadaceae; genus Salinicola; species Salinicola sp. 4072. The sequence goes on from NZ_JAXOVV010000007.1 coordinate 57,474, forward strand.
CACAACGTACCTTCTGGTCTTCGCTGGTGCTCCAGGAGCGTCGAGCGCCCGATGTCTGGAACCGCCTGCGCAAAGGGTTCCGGATGTCCCACGAGACGGCCAACCCCCGCGTGGCCGAGTGGCTGGCGTGGTATCGCGAGCACCCACAGCACGTCGAGCAGGTGGCGGAACAGGCCAAGCCCTGGCTTCGCTGGGTCACCCGGCGACTGGAGGCCCATCAGTTACCCAGCGAGATCGCGCTACTGCCCTTCATCGAAAGCGGCTACGACCCGACGGCCACCAATCCGGGCGGGGCAGCGGGCCTCTGGCAGTTCATGCCTGGCACCGGTGATGCCATGGGCCTGTCGCGCACGGCCTGGTACGACGGCCGCCACGACGTGGTCGCCGCCACCGACGCCGCCATGAACTACATCCGGCAACAGGCCGACCGCTGGTATGACGGTGACATGCTGCTGGCGCTGGCCGCCTACAACGCGGGCGCCGGCACCGTGAATGCCGCCCGAAACGCCGCGGCCAATCGCGGCGACCCGATCGACTACTGGCACCTGCGCCTGCCCGCGGAGACCATGGCGTACATCCCGCGCCTGCTGGCGCTATCCGAGGTGATCGCCGAGCCGGAACAGTACGGCGTGGCGCTGCCCTCGATTCCCGACAAGACCCAGTTTGCCCAGGTCGATACCGGCGGCCCGCTGACGCTGTCGATGGCAGCGGACCTCGCCGGCGTCGACCCGCAGACGCTGCGCGACCTGAATCCCGGCTTCAAGCGGGCCTCGACGCGCCCGCGGGACGACGCCAGCCTGCTGGTACCCGCGGCAGCGAAGCAGCGCTTTCTCGCCAATCTGGCAACGCTACCCGCCGCGGAGCGTACGGCGCTCAACCACTATGTGGTTCGTCGCGGCGATACCCTCTCCGCCATCGCCGCACGCTTCGGCGCCAGCGTCGGCGAGATCCGCCGCGAAAACGGCCTCAAGGGAAGTACCATCCGTATCGGACAGACGCTTTCCGTGCCCGCCACGACGCTGGCGCAAAACGGCGATCGTCGATAGCGTTTCTCATCGATCGCGCTTTGACAGGGCAGCGTTTAGCGGTACAACGATTCACAACGTCTGGCGTCCACACGGGCGCTCGCACAGAGATGAAGGATATCGAAAATGGCTGGATTCCGATGGCTCCTGGCTGCTGCCGCGCTGGCGCTGACCATACCGCTGTCGGCGCCGGTCAGCGCCCAGCCGACAGAAACGCCGGGGCAGAGCGCTGACGTACCCACCGTGCATGCCATCGCGCTCTATGACGATCCGGCACTGCCCGCCGACTTCGATCACCTGCCCTACGCCAACCCCGCTGCCCCCAAGGGCGGGACGCTGCGCCGGGCGGCCAACGGCAGCTTCGATTCCACCAATCCCTTCATCATCCAGGGCACGCCTGCCGACGGCCTCAACCAGATCTACGACACGCTGATGGAATCCAGCGCCGACGAGCCTTTCACCATGTACGGGCTGCTGGCCGGCGGCATCCGGCTCGATCCCGACCGTCACTGGATGGAGATCGATCTCCGGCCCGAGGCGCGCTTCCACGATGGCTCGCCAGTCACCGCCGAGGACGTGGTGTTCAGCTTCCGGCTGCTCCGCGACAAGGGCTCGCCCTTCTATCGCGCCTACTACGCCAGTGTCGAATCGGCTTCGGCACTCAGCGAGCGCACCGTGCGGTTCACCTTTTCCAACAACCAGTCGCGGGAGCTGCCGCTGATCCTGGGGCAACTGCCGGTACTGCCCAAGCACTACTGGCAGGACAGGGACTTCACCAGACCCACGCTCGACAAGCTCCTGGGCTCAGGCCCTTACGAGATCGATGAAGTCGACCCTGGCCGGCGTATCGTCTATCGGCGCGTCGACGACTACTGGGGACGGGATCTGCCGCTCAATCGCGGGCGCTACAATATCGACCGGCTGGTCTACGACTACTTCCGCGATCAGTCGGTGGCGCTGGAGGCTTTTCTTGCCGGCGCGCTGGACATGCGCATCGAAAGCAGCGCCAAGAACTGGGCGACCGCCTACGATACGCCGGCCGTCGAGGACGGCGCGATCCAGCGGGTGATCGTGCCGGACGGCCAGCCGGCGGGAATGCAGGGTTACGTGTTCAATACGCGCCGCGACAAGCTATCGGATCCTCGTGTGCGCCGAGCGCTGGGGCTGGCGTTCGATTTCGACTGGCTCAACCACCATCTTTTCTACGGGGCCTACCAGCGCACCGAGAGCTTTTTCCAGAATTCGGAGATGGCCGCAACCGGGCTGCCCAGCGACGGCGAGCTTGAATTGCTGGCACCCTATCGCGACCAGCTGCCCGCCGCCGTATTCGACCAGCCCCTGCCGATGCCCCACCCGGAGGCGCTGCGTCCGCGTCTGCGTCAGGCGCTCGAACTGCTGCGCGAGGCCGGCTACGACGTCCGCGACGGCAAGCTGGTGAACCTCGAGACGGGCCGGCCTTTCACGCTGGAGTTTTTGCTCTACGACAGCCAGTGGGAGCGCATCACCCAGCCGTTCATACGCAATCTGGAGCGGCTCGGCATCGAGAGCAAGATCCGCGTGGTCGACGTCAACCAGTATCTCGACCGCCTGCGCCATTTCCAGTTCGACATGATCGTCGGCAGTTTTCCGCAATCGGCCAATCCCGGTAACGAGCAGCGCGACTTCTGGACCAGCGACTATGCCGACGTGCCCCAGAGCCGCAACCTGGCGGGCGTGCGGGATCCGGTGGTAGACGTCCTGGTCGATGAACTGATCCAGGCGGACGATCGAGAGACGCTGGATGCCGCCTCCCGGGCACTCGACCGGGTTCTGCGGTGGGGCTTCTATGTGGTGCCGCAATGGAATTTCGACGGCACTCGCGTCGCCGTCTGGGACAAGTTCGACTACCCTCGGCCGTTCCCGCGCTATACGCCCGATTTCACGGTGTGGTGGGTCGATCCCGACCGCGCCCAGGCCATCACCGCGCGCCAGCGCGGCCAGGAGTGATTGCCCGCCATGGCCAGCTATATCGTTCGTCGCCTGCTGCTGATGATCCCCACCCTGCTGGGGATCCTGCTGCTCAACTTCATCATCGTGCAGGCCGCTCCCGGCGGACCGATCGACCAGATGATGGCCCGCTTCGAAGGCTTGAACAGCAATGCCAGCACCGGTCTCGAAAGCGGCGGCGCTGACGGTAACAACAGCGGAGGCAACGCGCAGCGGCTCCGTGGCGTCAACGACGAGCTGCGCCAGCAGCTGACAGAAGAGTACGGCTTCGACAAGCCGGCCTGGGAGCGCTTCGGCCTGATGCTCAAGGACTACGCCACGTTCGACCTGGGCGAGAGCCTGTTCCGGGGCCAGCCGGTGCTCGACCTGGTGCTGGACCGGCTACCGGTATCGATCTCGCTCGGGCTATGGACCACGCTGCTGGTCTATCTGATCTCGATTCCGCTGGGCATTCGCAAGGCCTTGCGTCACGGCAGCGCCTTCGATGTCTGGTCGTCGGGCGCGGTGGTGGTCGGCTACGCGATCCCCGGCTTCCTGTTCGCGATCCTGCTGATCGTTGTGTTCGCCGGCGGCAGCTACTGGAACTGGTTCCCGCTGCGCGGGCTGACGTCCTCCAACTTCAGCGAGCTGTCGCTGCTCGGCAAGATCCAGGATTACTTCTGGCACATCACGCTGCCGGTCCTCGCCTCGGCCATCGGCAGCTTCGCCACCCTCACCATGCTGACCAAGAACAGCTTCCTCGACGAGATTCACAAGCAGTACGTGCTGACGGCGCGCGCCAAGGGCGCCTCGGATCGGCGCGTGCTCTACGGCCACGTGTTCCGTAACGCCATGCTGATCATCATCGCCGGCCTGCCCTCGGCGCTGATCGGCATCCTGTTCACCGGCTCGCTGCTGATCGAGGTGATCTTCTCGCTCAACGGCCTTGGCCTGCTGGGGTTCGAGGCCGTGATGCAGCGCGACTATCCGCTGATCTTCGGCACGCTCTATCTCTATACCCTGATCGGGCTGGTACTCAAGCTGATCTCGGATCTGACCTACGTCTGGGTCGACCCACGCATCGATTTCGGCACCCGGGAGTCGTGATGACATCGAGCCATCGCCGGCGCTTGTCGCCAATCACTCAGCGTCGCCTTCAGGTCTTTCGCGGCAACCGCCGCGCCGTCTGGTCGCTCTGGATCTTCGGGTTGCTGTTCATCGTCAGCCTGGGCGCCGAGCTGGTCGCCAACGACAAGCCGATCGTGATGCAGTACGACGGCCATTGGTACGTGCCGCTGCTGGTGGATTACCCCGAAACCGAGTTCGGCGGCTTCCTGCCGACGACGGCCGACTATCGCGACCCTGTCGTCTACGAGCAGATCGCCGACAATGGCTGGATGCTGTGGCCGCCGGTGCCGTTTTCCTACCAGACGCTGGACCGCGACGTGCAGGGGCCGGTGCCTTCGCCGCCCGGCAGCCGCCACTGGCTGGGGACCGACGATCAGGGCCGCGACGTGTTCGCTCGCGTTCTCTATGGGTTTCGGCTGTCGGTCGCCTTCGCCTTGGCGCTCACCATCGGCTCGATCTTCCTGGGTGTGGTGATCGGCGGCATTCAAGGCTACTCCGGCGGCAAGATCGATCTGATCGGCCAGCGCCTGATCGAAATCTGGTCCGGGTTGCCGGTCCTGTTCCTGCTGATCATCCTGGCCAGCCTGGTCGAACCCAACATCTGGTGGCTGCTGGGCATCATGCTGCTGTTCTCGTGGCTGGGCCTGGTGGATATCGTTCGCGCCGAGTTCCTGCGCGCCAGGAATCTGGAGTACGTGAGGGCCGCGCGCGCCATGGGGCTGCCCTCGCATCTGATCATGCGCCGACACGTGCTCCCCAACGCAATGGTCGCCACGCTGACCTTCATCCCGTTTCTGTTCACCGGCGCCATCACGACGCTGACGGCACTGGATTTCCTCGGCTTCGGGCTGCCGCCGGGCTCGCCCTCGCTGGGCGAACTGGTCGCCCAGGGCAAGAACAACCTGCAGGCGCCCTGGCTCGGCGTGACCGCTTTCGTCACCCTGAGCGTGATGCTGTCGCTGCTGGTATTCATCGGCGAGGGGCTGCGCGACGCGTTCGATCCCCGCCATATCCTCACTGCGAGCCGGGTCGACCGACCTGCCGCCATACCCGATAGCCCGCGTCAGGAAAGCCTGCCATGAACGACAAGCGACTGTTCGAACTGCGCCGACTGACCATCCGCTTCGGCGCCCAGGCGGCGGTGACCGCGCTGGATTTGCATGTCGATCGCGGGGAAACCGTCGCCGTGGTCGGGGAATCGGGATCGGGCAAGTCGGTCAGCGCGCTGGGCGCGCTGGGGCTGCTGCCGACGGGCACCGACATCGAGGGAGAGCGCTATTTCGACGGCCGCGATATCGGCCATCTCTCGCCTCGCCAATGGAACGCGCTGCGCGGCGGGCAGATCGGCTTCATCTTCCAGGAGCCGATGACCTCGCTGAATCCGCTGCATAGCGTCGGCAAGCAACTGGGAGAAACGCTGCGCCTGCATCAAGGGCTTCGAGGCGAAGCCGCCAAACGCCGTATCAAGGAGCTACTGACACAGGTCAGGCTGCCCCGGGTCGAGGAGCTGATTTCGGCCTGGCCCCACCAGCTTTCCGGCGGGCAGCGCCAGCGGGTGATGATCGCCATGGCGATCGCCAACGACCCGAAACTGCTGATCGCCGACGAGCCCACCACGGCACTGGACGTGACGGTACAACAGGAGATTCTGGCGCTGCTGGACGACCTGCGGGATCGTCACGACATGGGCCTGCTGCTGATCAGCCATGATCTCAATCTGGTGCGTCGCCATGCCGACCGGGTCGTCGTCATGCGTCGTGGCGAGCGCGTGGAGACCGGCCCCACGCCCGTCGTCTTCGACACGCCGCAGGCCGCCTACACGCGACAGCTGATCGATGCCATTCCCAGCGGCCGGCCGGCGCCTCCGGAACAGGACGGCGAAACACCGCTGCTGGCCGCCGATCGCGTCAGCGTGGCGTTTCCCCGATCCAAGCCCTTCCTGCGGCCGCGCCCTCCGGCTTTCGTCGCCGTCGAGCCGCTGTCGCTGCAACTCCGCAAGGGGGAAACACTCGGCATCGTCGGTGAATCCGGCTCCGGCAAGACGACGCTGGCCTCGGCCCTGATCCGGCTACTGCCCGCCAGCGGCGAGATCCGCTTCGCCGGACAGCGGCTCGATACCTTGAGCGGCGACGCCCTCAGGCGCCAGCGACGCGGGTTCCAGATCGTGTTCCAGGACCCCTACGGCTCGCTGTCACCGCGCATGCCGGTGGCCGGTATCATCAGCGAGGGACTGCGTTTCCATCATCCCGAGCTCGATGAATCGACCGTGGCCGAGCGCATTGCCGAAGCGCTTCGCGACGTCGACCTGCCGCCGGACTGCGGCGACCGCTATCCCCACGAGTTCTCGGGCGGTCAGCGCCAGCGTATCGCCATCGCCCGCGCCCTGATCCTCAAGCCGAGTCTGCTGGTCCTCGACGAACCGACCTCGGCCCTCGATCGCACGGTGCAGAAGCAACTGATCGAGCTGCTGCGCAGCGTCCAGGCCAGACACGGCCTCGCCTACCTGTTCATCAGCCACGACCTCGCCGTGGTCAGAGCGATGGCACACAGAATACTGGTGTTGAAGGATGGCAAAGTCGTCGAACAGGGAGAGTGCGAAGCGCTGCTCGAGAACCCACAATCGGCTTACACACGGGCACTGATCGACGCTTCCTCCCTCTCTCTGCCTTGATGACGAATTCAAGGTGATCTGAAGATGTCTTGCCAAAACAAGATAACGGTATAAACCTTGAAATCCGCGCCCCACGGCTCCCGCTTCCCGCTGGAAGGCAATTCAGAACGCGGCTATCTCTTCCGGGCGCAGATAGCGACATTCGCCGGGTTCGAGATCCGGATCGAGCTCCAGCGGCCCGATCGCTTCACGGTGCAGCGTCTCGACCGTATGCCCCACCGCCGTCAGCATGCGCCGGACCAGGTGGTAGCGCCCCTCGGTGACACCGATCAGCACTTCGGTATCACTCACGGCTTCGAAGGTGGCCGGCCGGGTCGGCTTATCGTCACCGTTCAACTCGACGCCTTCGTCGAACTGTCGTGCGATTCGCTCGGCTTCGCCCTCCACCAGGGGTTCACCCAGCGTCGCACGGTAGCGCTTCACGCAGGCGCGGTTCGGCGAGGTCACGCGGTGCGTCCACTTGCCATCGTCGCTGATCAGCAGCAGTCCCGAAGTATCGAGATCCAGCCGCCCTACCGGATGCACCCGCTCGATCTGCGGGATATCGATCAGACTCAGCACGGAGGGATGATGCGTCGGGCGAAGGGAGCACTCGACACCTACCGGCTTGTGCATCATCAGGTATCTCCAGCCAACCCGTTCCAGTATGTCGCCCTGCCACCGCACCACCTGGTCGTCGGAAACCTGATACGAGGCGTCTCGCGTCACTTCGCCGTCGACGCTCACCTCGAACTGGCGCAGCGCACGCTTGGCCTGGCTGCGCGTGAGTTCCGTGGCCTCGCTAAGAAATCGATCCAACCGCATTGTCAGTCACCCCAGTGAAAAGTGTCGGCATCTTGCCACGCCGGGAACTTGTCGCGAAATGTCTTTAACGCATCGCTGGAAATCGTGACCGTTTCGACGAACGCCTCGCCCGGCGGATGATCGGCCAGCGGCTCGCCCTTGAAGTCCACCACCATGGAGTCGCCGGCGTAAGGCAGCCCGTTGCCATCCTCTCCCACCCGGTTGACGCCGATCACGTAGCTCAGATTCTCGATGGCACGCGCCTGCAGCAGCGTTCGCCACGGGTGTCTGCGCGGCGCCGGCCAGTTGGCGACGCACAGCAGCGCGTCGTATTCGAAAGGTTGCCCGGCGCCGGGTTGCTGGCGCAGCCACACCGGAAAACGCAGGTCGTAACATACCGACAGCAGGATACGGACGCCCTTGATCTCGACCACCTGGCGCCGGGTGCCCGCCGCGTAATGCCTGGGCTCATCGCCCATGCGAAACAGATGCCGCTTGTCGTAATGGGTCATCACCCCTTCCGGCGTCATCCAGACCAGCCGGTTGTAGCGGCGTCCACCGTCGGCGATCGCCAGGCTCCCGGTTATGGTGCAGCCTCGCTCCTGCGCCTGGCTGCGCATCCAGTCCAGCGTCGGGCTGGCGTCGAAGGGCTCCGCCATGGCTTCGGCATTCATGGTGAACCCGGTGGCGAACATTTCCGGCAGCACGATCAGATCGGTCCGGCTGCCATCCAGCATCCCCATGCGGCTATCCAGCAGGCGTCGATTGGCTGCCGGATCTTCCCAGTGCAGTTCGCTCTGCACCAGACTGACGCGTAATTCACTCATGGCTTTCCTCTCTGGAATCGCCGCCCTCGTCTGACGCGGGTCATTTCAGTACATTTCCCGTCGACGTCGGGCAGCCTGCGTGACGTGGTCATGATAGATTACGGGCCCGAGATATGGAGCGTCGATCGTGTCGAGCCCTGCAGTGGATGATTCCCAACCTCAAACCACCGAGACGGCAACCCCGGAGCGGCAGGCTTCCGCGAGCGATGCCCGCCTTGGCGTCGTGTTCGGCGTTGGCGCGTACGCCATGTGGGGCTGCTTCCCCCTGTTCTTTTCGCTGTTCGACGGCGTGCCCGCGTTCGAGGTGCTCATCCAGCGCATCCTCTGGTCCTGCGCGTTCCTGATCGTCGTGGTCACGCTGATGAGACGCTGGGCCGCGTTGCGCCGCAGCTTTCGAAGCCCGCGCGATCTGATTCGCGGGCTGGGCTGGAGCCTCGGCTGCGCGCTGCTCATCGCGCTGAACTGGGGGCTCTATATCTACGCGGTGGAAACCCACCATGTGCTGCAGGCGAGCCTGGGCTACTTCATGACGCCGCTGGTCAATGTGGCGCTAGGGATGCTCGTGCTGCGCGAGCGGCTCGGGCGCTGGCAGATGCTGGCGATCGGTCTCGCGCTCGGCGCCGTTCTGCTGCAACTGGTGATGCTCGGCAAGCTGCCCTGGATCAGCCTGGTGCTGGCCATGACATTCGGCACCTACGGGTTGCTGCGCAAGCGCGTCTCCCTGGATGCGCTGTCGGGGTTGCTGGTGGAAACGAGCCTGTTGCTGCCGTTGAGCCTCGCCGCGCTGGCGTGGCTGACCTGGCACGGCCAGTCTCACTTCGGCGAGACGTCGAAGACCACCGCATTGATGATCGTCAGTGGCGTGGTCACCACCCTGCCGCTACTCGCCTTTGCCGGCGCCGCCCGGCGGCTGACGCTCTCTACCGTCGGCTTTCTGATGTATCTCAACCCGACGCTGCAGTTCCTGCTGGCGCTATGGGTATTCGACGAAACCATCTCCTGGCCTCAACTGTTCACCTTCGTCCTGATCTGGATCGGGCTCGGATTCTACTCGGTGGAGACATGGCGCCAGCATCGCAAGCTTGGTGCCTGAGGCACGCGAAAAGCCCGGCGGTCCGAACGACGGCCGAGCTTGGGCGAGGCGCAAAATAAGGCCGGAAAGATGCCTTAAATCTGCAGCCCCATGATTTCCTTGTACGCGGTCACGAGACGATTACGCACCTGGACACCCATGTCGAAGGCCACGCTCGCCTTCTGGGAATCGATCATCACGTCGTTCAATGCCACGTCGGGATCGCCGGCCTGGAAGGACATGGCCTGCTGGTTGGCAGTTTGCTGCATCTGGTTGATTCGTCCGAGCGAGGCCTGCAACTCCCCGGCGAAGCTGCCGTGAGTCTCGGCAGCAGGGCTCTGCGACGCCGCGCTCTGCCCGCCTGCCTGAGCCGAGAGAGCCTGCATTTGCTGAAGCGCCGCTTGAATGGCTGGAGCACTCATGAAGATTTTCCTGTATGACGGCGCCCTGTGGGAAAGCGACACGACCGCCGGTGGATTCGACGCTGGCAGCCTATCAACAGCAAGCCAATCACTATCGCGGTAAATGCGCGTGAAAACATCGGCTTTTCCCACCTTCGCCATTAACGTACCGACACATAATGGCTGCCATCAAACTAACGCCCCGGCCAGGGCCGCATCGGACTGACTCTCCGAGCGTGTCGAGGCACGGATGAGCAGACGCGTTGCAGGGAGCAGACTACTGCTATGTTGTCGAGTCGCACCACGTGCCATGAGCGGAGTCCGACATGAGCACGGCCACGTCGTCCAACGACGCTCAGAGTTCAGCCAATGCATCCGCCCGGAATTCGAATCGCCAAGCCGCTTCGGAGTCGACCTCCGGCGGCCGCGACTGGTTGAACAGATTGCAGCGGAACCCCCGTATCCCGCTGATCGTAGCCGGCGCCGCCGCCGTGGCTATCGTCATTGCGTTGCTGTTGTGGGCTCGCAGCCCGGAATATCGGGTTCTCTATTCGACACTGACCGACGCCGACGGCGGTCGAATCATCACCCAGCTCGATACCATGGGCATCCCCTACGAGTTCAGCGAGGGCGGCCAGGCCCTGCTCGTTCCGGCCGATCAGGTCCGCCAGACTCGTCTCCGGCTGGCCGAACAGGGGCTGCCCGAAGCCAGCGGCGTCGGCTTCGAGCTGATGGATGACCAGGCATTCGGCATCAGCCAGTTCGCCGAACAGGTCAACTACCAGCGCGCTCTGGAGGGCGAACTGGCCCGCACCATCGGCACGCTGGGCAGCGTCGAGCGGGCCCGCGTTCACCTCGCCATGGCCAAGCCGTCCGTCTTCGTCCGCGAGAGCGAACCCGCCTCCGCCTCCGTCGTCCTCGACCTGCAGCCGGGTCGGGTACTGGGCGAAGGCCAAGTCAATGCCATCGTCCACATGGTCTCCAGCAGCGTGCCGCAACTGGCCGTCGACGACGTTACCGTCATCGATCAGAACGGCGATCTGCTGAGCCGCTCCAACCGCAACACCAACCAGCTGGATGGCAGCCAGCTCGATTACGTCAATAATCTCGAGGACCAGTACGCCCAGCGCATCGAGGCGATCCTGGCGCCGATCGTCGGCGCCAAGAACGTACGCGCGCAGGTGACCGCGCAAGTCGACTTCTCTCAGCGGGAACAGACCGCGGAGCGCTACGGCCCCAACCAGGCGCCGAACGAGGCCGCCGTACGCAGCCAACAGACCAGCTCGTCTTACGAGAGCTACGGCGATCTCGCCATGGGCGTACCGGGCGCGCTGAGCAATCAGCCGCCGGGCGTTGCCGCCTCCCCGATCAATGCGCCGGATACCCAAGCCCAGACCGATGGGGCCGACAACGCCGGTAACGCTAATAATGCCGACAACCAGAACGCGGATACGCAGGGCGCCGCCACCGAGACCGCTGACACCACCGAGACCGGCCGGGTACGTCACGACAGTACCGTCAACTATGAAGTCGACCGCACCGTCGAGCACATCAAGCAGCACAGTGGCGACATCGAGCGCCTGTCGGCAGCCATTGTCGTCAACTATCGCGAAGGAGTCGACGAGGACGGCAATCCGACCCAGGTCGCACTGAGCGACACGGAGATGGAGCAGATCCGCGGCTTGGTACGCCAGGCGATGGGCTTCTCGGCGGCTCGCGGTGATGCGCTCGAGGTCGTCAACAGCCCGTTCCAGATCGATGCACAGGATTTCGACACCCTGCCCTGGTGGCAGACGCCGGAAGTCTGGAGTCTCGGCAAGAGCGTACTGAAGTATCTCGTCGTCGCCCTGGTCGCCCTGTTCCTGTGGTTCAAGGTGGTGAAACCGCTCCTGCGTCGCCAGACCGCAGAGCCCGCTCCCGCGCCGGTGGCGGCACCGACACCCGCCACCGGCGCGGCGGCAGCCGCCGGTGCCGCGAGCTACCAGGCAGTCAGTGACAGCGGCGTCAGCGATGAGCCTGTAGAAGGCTCGAGACGCGAACGCAGCCGTCGCGGCGCCTCGAGCTACGAGCAGGATCTCAAGGAAGTTCGTGAAATCGCCCAGGAAGATCCCCGCCTGGTCGCCATGGTCGTCAGAAGCTGGATGGACAAATCATGACGGTGGAAATGACTGGCGCTCGACGCGGCGCCATCCTGTTGCTCTCCCTGGACGAAGACAGCGCAGCGGAAGTCTTCAAGTACCTCTCCAGCCGAGAGGTGCAGGAGATCAGCCAGGAAATGGCCAAGCTCGGCCAGGTCTCTCATCAGGAGATGGCGGCGGTATTACGCGATTTCTACGAGGAAGCCGAGCAGTTTACGGCCATCAATCTGCACTCCAGCGATCACATCCGCGCGGTTCTGACCAAGGCACTGGGCAGCGAACGCGCCAGCAGCCTGATCGAGGACATTCTCGAGACCAGCAATACGGCGTCGGGCATCGACTCGTTGAATCTGATGGAAGCGTCGATGGTCGCCGAAATGATCCGCGACGAGCACCCGCAGATCATCGCCACGATTCTGGTCCATCTGGAGCGCTCTCAGGCCGCCGATATTCTCGAACTGTTCGGCGACAAGCTGCGCGAAGACGTCATGCTGCGCATCGCCACCTTCAGCGGCGTACAGCCGGCAGCGCTGCAAGAGCTTACCGAGGTACTCTCTTCAATGCTGGATGGTACCAACCTGAAGCGCAGCAAGATGGGCGGCGTAAGAACAGCGGCAGAGATTCTCAACCTGATGAACTCCTCCCAAGAAGAACAGGTTATCGAAGTGGTTCGCGCGCACAGCGAGGACCTGGCGCAACGCATCATCGACGAGATGTTCCTGTTCGAGAACCTGCTGGATATCGACGACCGCGGCATCCAGATGATTCTGCGCGAAGTCGAGACCAACTCTCTGGTGATTGCACTGCGCGGTGCCGAAGAGGCGCTGGTCGACAAATTCACTCGCAACATGTCCCAGCGCGCGGCACAGCTGATGCTCGAGGACATGGAGAACCGAGGGCCGGTTCGCCTATCGCAGGTCGAAAACGAACAGAAGGCGATTCTGGCCGTCGTACGGCGTCTGGCGGATTCCGGCGAAATCGCCTTGACGGGTGGCGACGATGGCTACGTCTGATCGCGGCAATCGGACCGAGTCTGACCGTGTCGAATGGCACCGCTGGCAGATGGAAGAGCTCGCGCGCGCGCCGTCCCCGGCTCCCGGTCAATCCGCCGCAGACGCCGAAGCGCAGCGTCGTCGCCGGCAACGGGAAGACGCCGAGGAAAAGGCGCGCCGAGCGATCGCCGAAAAGGCCCGGCAACAGGGTTTCGAGAGCGGCTACAGCGAAGGGCACGAGCAAGGCTATCAGGCAGGTTACCAGGAAGGTCTCGAAGCGGCCAATGCTGCCGCCGAACTGGAATTCAACAAGCGCCTGGACATGACGCTACGCCCCCTTGCCGAGCTGGCCAGCAATTTTCGTCAGGCATTGGCGACGCTGGATACCGAAGTCGCCGATCAACTGGTCGAACTGGCGCTGATCACAGGCCGCCAACTGGCGGGCGAGTCGCTGGCCGCAAACCCCGAACACATTCTGAGCGTCGTGCGCGAGCTGCTCGATGCCGACACCACCCTGAACGGCAAGCCCCGTCTGTGGCTGCATCCGGATGATCTCGAGCTGGTAACGACCACCATGGGCGATGCACTCGAGGCCAGCGGCTGGGAGTGTCACGCCGACCCCACGCTCGAGCGCGGCGGCTGCCATGTCACCAGTGCCGCCGGCGGACTCGACGCCAGCCTGAGCACCCAGTGGAAGGCGATTCTCGACCAGCGGCGTCAACGCAAGACGACGTCGAGCGGCCAACCGGCAGAGCCTGAATCTCAGGACGGCGGGCTCGAGTCCGGCCATGACCGCTCCAGCCATGGTGGCTCGGAGCAAGAAGGTGCCGATCACAGCGGTAAGGATCACAAAGGTCCGGGTCACGAGAGTTCTGATGGCGAAAGTTCCGGTGGCGAGAGTTCCGGTGGCGAGAGCTCCGATGACGAGTGACGCCACAGAGTCCTCGATCTCATCGGGGACCTCCCAGCACCACCAGCATTGGCGTCAAGTGCTGGGCAAGATCAGCCATCGCGTCGAATCGCTCTCCCATTACCGCCACGAAGGCCGGGTGACTCGCGCCACGGGGCTAGTGCTGGAAGCCATCGGAATCCGCCTTCCGCTTGGCAGTGCCTGCCTGATCGAACTCTCCCCCGGCAACGGCCACGATGACGAACGCTATGCCGAGGCGGAGGTGGTCGGGTTTGCCGGGGACAAGCTGTTCCTGATGCCATTGGCAGACACCAGCGGCCTGTTGCCGGGCGCCCGGGTACTCGCGCTCAGCGGCAACCGCCTGGACATCGCCAGCGCCAGGCGCTTCCCGCTGGGCGACGGGCTGCTGGGCCGCGTCGTCGACGGTAACGGCCGGCCACTCGACGACCACGGCCCGCTCGAGCAGGCACCCCACGCCCCGCTGGACACGCCGCCGATCAACCCGTTGGCCCGTGCGCCCATCGATACCGCCATCGACGTGGGCATCCGTGCCATCAACGGGCTGCTCACCGTGGGCCGCGGCCAGCGCATGGGCCTGTTCGCCGGCTCCGGAGTCGGCAAGAGTGTGCTGCTGGGCATGATGGCGCGCTTCACCAATGCCGATGTCATCGTCGTCGGCCTGATCGGTGAACGGGGGCGCGAAGTTCAGGACTTCATCGAAAACATTCTGGGCGACGAGGGCCTGGCCCGAGCCGTGGTGGTTGCCGCCCCGGCCGATACCTCGCCGCTGCAACGCATGCAAGGCGCGGCCTACGCGACGCGGCTGGCGGAAGACTTTCGTGATCAGGGGCGCAACGTGCTGTTGATCATGGATTCGCTGACCCGCTATGCCATGGCGGCTCGCGAGATCGCGCTGGCCATCGGCGAGCCGCCGGCAACCAAGGGTTACCCCCCCTCCGTCTTCGCCAAGCTCCCGGCGCTGGTGGAGCGGGCCGGCAACGGCAAGCGCGGCGGTGGCTCGATTACCGCCTTCTATACCGTGCTGACGGAAGGTGACGACCAGCAGGACCCCATCGCTGACTCCGCCCGCGCGATCCTCGATGGCCACATCGTGCTTTCAAGACAGCTGGCGGAGAGCGGCCACTACCCGGCCATCGATATCGAGGCCTCGATCAGTCGTGCGATGCCGGCGGTGGTCGACACCAGGCGCCTGCGCCAGGCGCAAGGCTTCAAGCAGATGATCTCGCGCTACCAGCGCAACCGCGACCTGATCAACGTTGGCGCTTACATCAGCGGCCAGGACCCCCAGCTGGATCGCGCAGTCGCGCTCTATCCACGACTCGAGGCCTTCCTGCAACAGCGTATGAACGAGATCGCCGAACTGGCTCCTACCCAGGCCGATCTCGATAGACTCATACCGATCGACGACTGACCTTCCGCCGCCCCCTCGAGTGGCAAATCGGCGCGCGCTGTTCCGGAATAGTGGCATTTTTCATCGCTTATCAATCCTTTGACGGGACGGCCCGAGCGTCACAATGGCAATCGGTGGATTGTCCCGGTGGATTGCCCCGGTGGATTGCCCCGGTGGATTGCCCCGGTGGATTGCCCCGGTGGATCGCCTCGGTGAATCGCCCCCGGTCGACGGACGGATAGGAGGTAACGCTTTGGCCAACATGCACGCCATGCAGATGCTTCGTGATCTGGCGCAGCGCAGCAGCGACAAGGCTGTCGAGAACCTGGGCCACCTGCAGCGTCAACAGCAGGAGGCTCAGAATCAGCTCGGGCAGCTGCAGCGTTATCGTGACGAGTACCAGCGCAAGCTCCACGACAGTCTGACCCGGGGTGTCTCATCGAGCCAATGGCGGGACTATCAACAGTTCATCGCCTCTCTCGACAAGGCGATCGAACAGCAACAGCGACGGCTCGGCGAGCACCAGACCCGCGTCGAGAACGGCAAGCAGCACTGGCAGGGCGAACGCCGAAAACTCAACGCCTACGACACGCTGCATACACGCAGCCAGCATGAAGCGGCCCGCCACCAGGCTCGTCACGAGCAACGTCACAGCGACGAAATGGCGGCGCAGTTACGCCGCCGTCAGCAAGACGCCGGGCACCAGTGGTAATACCGAAACACTGAATGGAAGCCCTGCTCAGCAGCACCGATTAGAAGCTCTATCCGATAACGAAACTGGCGGCGTAGTCCATGGAACTTTCCTCTCTCACCAGCGTGACCTCATCCTCGACGCGTGGCGCCAATACCGGGAACAGCGCGTCCAAGGAAACGGCCAGCGCGCCCTTCGCCGATGTCATGCAGCGGGCCGCAGGGGCAGAAAAACCCCAGCGATCCGCAGCCGGCGGCAGTTCAGCGTCGCAGGCAACGAACACCACCGAGCGGTCGAATACGCAAGAAGCCGATGACGCGTCGTCGGCCCTCGCCTCGAGCCGCCAAGCGACAAAGGATTCGCAGGCAGCGGATGCCGAATCCGACGCCACTCGACAGACGAGCGAGGACGCGCGCGAGATTCTGCAAGCCCTGGAAGAGGGAGACATGGCAGGGCTTCACGCCGTCCTGGCCAGCCTCGAAGGCAAGACCGACGGCAAGGCGACATCGAACGCCAAGGCGAGCGATAGCGACGCAGGGCCGATCGACGCGGAAGATCTTGCCGCCATCATCGCCGCGCTTCCGCTGACGACGGGCGCGCAACCAGCCGGTAACGCTTCGGCGGCTGCCGCCGGCAATGGCGCCGCGACACTCGGTGCCGGACAATCTACCTTGCAGCAGATGACCCTGACGGCCAGCGACGCCGCGCGAAGTGTGGCCGCGATGCTGTCCGGCAAGGTGTCGGATGACGGCGAGCAGCCCGGCGCCTCGACTCGCGTCAATGCGACCTCCGGACAGCCCAGGCTCGGCGAGCTGCTTTCGGCGATCGAAGGAAACCGTAGCGGCAATCCAACATCGTCCTCGTCCTCGGGGCTGCTGGCCGCCGCCGGCCAGGTTCTGTCCCAATCCCCGTCAACGGGAGACCCTGCCGGTGCAGCGCTGACGAACGCGCTCGCAGACGCCCTGTCGGCATCCGGCGCGGAACGTGACGGACTGGATAGCGCCCTCTTCACGAGCCCGCGGCCCGATGGCGGATCTCTGACACATCTGGCGTCGCCGCTATCGAACGGCACGGGGTTGGCATCGGCAGCCGCGGTGACCAACGGCGCCATCTCGACCCCGGTTCAGTCACCGCAATGGCCCGCCTCCTTCGGCCAGCAAATCCTGCAGATGCATCAGCGCGGTGATCAGCAGATGTCGCTACGCCTCCATCCGCAGGAGCTCGGCCCGCTGAGCGTATCGCTGACGGTACAGGACCAGCAGGCACAGCTTCAGATCCTTTCTGCCCACGCGCCGGTTCGCGCTGCCGTCGAGGCTGCAATGCCTCAGCTCCGCCAGGCGCTCGCCGATAGCGGCATCGCTCTGGGTGAAGCGATGGTCGGCGATCAGGGGCAGTTCCAGCAAGGCCAGTCATCGGACGACGATCGCCCGCGTGGCACGTCGAGCGCCTCCGGCCCGCTGCTTGCCGCATCGGGAGTCGATACGAGCGATGACGCCACCCTGCGCCAGGTTGCCCTCACCCCAAATGGCAACATCAGCCTTTACGCCTAGGATCTATTGACGTTTCATGCACGGCCGCGCCGGAGCCAGTTTTTGTGCGGGGCAAGGCGTGAGGAGCGTTGTTTGGTCGTTCCAAATGAACGACGAATAACGCAGCACCGTGCAAAAACTGGCCCGGCCCTTCGGGTTGCGCGACAAATGGCGCCATGCGGCGTTGCGGGATTGGAAAAGGGAACCACCCTTCTCTGCATCCCGCGCCTGGCCTGGCGCCATTTGGCGCAGCAACGCGGTTCGCGCTGAAACGTCAACAGATCCTAATCAGCGCTGCCGATAACACGGATAGCGGCGGGCACTCCCGCCGCGACATCAAGTCATGCGGCGCCGTTCGCGATTGGCACGCCTTCATCTTCCGACCCCGGCGCATGAAAGGGGAAGTTAGCAGACCGGAAGGCGTCTTTTCCGTCGATCGCGACGCTCTCCAGCACCGCATAATCCGCTGCAACTTTCAGAGATCACCGTAATGGCAGAATCAATGGCCGCATCCCGTAAAAGCCGCTCCCTCTTGTTGATAGGGCTACTGATCGTCCTGCTGGCGGTGGCCAGTTCGGTCGCCGTGTACTTCTTCCTCGACGCCCGCGACGGCAGCGAGGCGACCGAGGTCGTCGATGACGAGCCGGTCGAAGCGCCGGTGCCGATTTTCGTGACCATCAACCCCTTCACCGTCAATTTGCAGAGCGATTACGGCGACCGCCTGCTCTACGTCGGGCTGTCGCTGCGCGTCGGCGACGAGGCGACCAGCACGTTCCTCACTCAGCACATGCCCGAGGTTCGCAGCCGGCTGCTGATGCTACTATCCGGCAAGAGCGCCGAAGAGTTGATCAAGCCCGAAGGCAAGGTCCAGCTGAAGCAGCAGATTCTCGACTTGTTCAACGAGCCGATCACCACGCCGCAGCCCACGTTATCCATCGACGACGTGCTGTTCTCCGATTTCATCGTGCAGTAAGCGGACGCCAGGCCAATCATGTCCCAAGACGATTTGCTGTCGCAGGAAGAGATCGACGCCCTTCTCAACGGTGTCAGCGGCGATACCGACGCGCCCGCCAAAGCGCCCGAGAGTAACCGTCGCGACGCGCGCCCGTTCGACCCGGCCAACCAGCACCGGGTCATCCGTGAGCGTCTGCAGGCGCTGGATATCATCAACGAGCGGTTCGCGCGTCTCTTCCGGGTGGCCCTGTTCAACCTGATTCGACGCAGCGCCGATATCACGGTCGCCGGCGTGCGCTACCAGAGCTACAGCGAGTTCGCGCGCAACCTGCCGGTACCGACCAACCTGAACCTGATCAGCCTCAAGCCGCTCAAGGGCACCGCCCTGCTGGTGTTCCCGCCGGGTCTGGTCTTCATGGTGGTGGACAACCTGTTCGGCGGTGATGGCCGGTTTTTGACCAAATCCGACGGTCGCGAATTCACCGCCACCGAACAGCGAATCATCCAGCGGCTATTGTCGCTGGCGCTGGAGGGTTACAGCGACGCCTGGAAATCGATCTATCCCGTGGACGTCGATTACATGCGTTCCGAAATGCAGGTGCGCTTTGCCAACATCACCAATTCGCCGAACGAGATCGTCGTCAACAGCACGTTTCATCTCGAGGTTGGCAACCTGACCAGCGATTTCAACATCTGCATTCCTTTTTCCATGATCGAACCGATCCGGGACATTCTGTCCAGCCCGATCGGAACGCTCGACAGCGACGATACCCAGTGGGAGTCGCGCATGGCCGGCGAGATCAAGCAGACCCAGGTCGAATTGATCGCCGATTTTGCCGAGATACCCTCGACCATCGGTGACGTGATGACACTGAAGGTCGGCGACATTCTCCCCTTCGATCTCCCCAAAGCCATCGACGTGCGTGTCGACGGTGTACCGGTCATGGCCTGTGAATACGGGACCCGGCAAGGTCAACGCGCGCTACGGGTGAAGCATCTTATTGACCATGGTACGTACTCCGCCATGAAGGACTTCGACAATGAGTGATGATCAAAAACCGGGATCCCAGAAGGGAGCTTCCGATACGGCCAGCGACAACAACCAGGATGCCGACGATCTTTGGGCAGCGGCCATGGCGGAACAGGGTGTCGAGCCTGAAGCCGACGAGTCCGAAACGGTCGAGGAAGCGACCAAGCCCACCGGCACGGCGGGTTCCGGCGAGGCACAATCGGCGGAAGCCGGCGTTTTCCAGTCCTTCGATCAAGGCAGCGGCAACACTCGCGAGGCTCGGGATCTGGCCGTCGTCATGGATATCCCGGTCAAGCTCTCGGTCGAGCTGGGCCGAACGCGCATCACCATCAAGCAACTGCTCGAACTGGCCCAGGGCTCGGTCGTGGAGCTGGACGGACTGGCCGGTGAACCGATGGACATCATGATCAACGGCTATCTCGTCGCCCAGGGCGAAGTCGTCGTCGTGGATGACAAATACGGCATCCGCATCACCGAGATCGTCACGCCGTCCGAACGCGTCCAGAAACTGAATCGATGAACGACGATACGCTACAGCAGGCGGCGCAGACCACGGCCGGCAGCGGCGACAGCATCGGCCTTCTGATGATGGGCAAGACGGCAATGTCGTTGCTGATCGTCGTGGCGATCATCCTGGCCTGCGCCTGGCTGCTGAAGCGTATCGGTCCTAACCGTCGTGCCGGAACGCAGCATCTGCGTGTCGTGGCCAGTACGCCGGTCGGGCAACGCGAGCGCGTGGTCATCGTCGAGGTCGATGATCGCTGGCTGGTTCTGGGCGTCGGTGGCGGTCAGGTAACCAAGCTGGACAGCATGACCCCGCCCCCCAATACGCCTGTCGCCTCTGGGTCGGCACCCTTGAGCGGCTCCTTTGCCAGTCGCCTGGGTCAAGCCCTCAAACAGAATGCGAGTGACTCGCTCAAGCGCCAAAAGCCCAGGCGGGACAACGGGGTCGACAACTAGTGGCTATTGCGGCTAATTCCAGATTGCGTGGCGTCGTCGTGGGGTTGGGCGCCCTGGCGGCGTTGACGGCCAGCCAGTGGGCGGTGGCGCAGGCGATTCCCGGCATTGTCAGCGAGCCGATGGCGGACGGCGGTCAGCGCTGGTCGCTGAGCCTGCAGACGCTGCTCTTTTTGTCTTCGCTCGCCTTTCTGCCGGCGATGCTGCTGATGATGACCTGCTTTACCCGGATCATCATCGTGCTGGGGCTGTTGCGTACCGCCATGAGCACGCCCTCGGCGCCGCCGACGCAGGTTCTGCTCGGGCTCGCGCTGTTTCTGACGTATTTCGTCATGTCGCCGGTACTCGACCGGGCCTATGAAGAAGCCTGGCAACCGTTCTCGGCCGAAGAAATTTCGATGGAGGAAGCGCTGGAGCGAGGCAGCCGGCCATTCCGCGAGTTCATGTTCGCCCAGACCCGGCAGGCCGATCTGGCAATGTTCGCCCGCATCGCCGACGTCGGCGAGATGCAGGGTCCCGAAGACGTGCCGATGCGTATCCTGGTGCCAGCCTATGTCACCAGTGAATTGAAGACGGCCTTCCAGATCGGCTTCACGATCTTCATCCCGTTTCTGATCATCGACCTGGTCGTCGCCAGCGTACTGATGGCTTTGGGGATGATAATGGTGCCACCGGCCACGATCTCGTTGCCGTTCAAGCTGATGCTTTTCGTGCTGGTCGATGGTTGGCAGCTTCTGATCGGCTCGCTGACCCAAAGTTTCTATTTCTCGTGAGTCGCACAGACACGAACCGTGTCGTCAGCCCCCGCTTCGCGACCGCATGGAGGTAAGCAATGTCTCCCGAAATGGTAATGAGCATGGCCTACCAGGGTATGAAAGTGACCCTGATGATAGCCGCCCCGCTACTGCTGACCGCGCTACTGGTCGGCCTTCTGGTCAGTCTTTTCCAGGCGGCGACCCAGATCAACGAAATGACGCTGACGTTCATTCCCAAGATCCTGGGCGTCTTCGCCATGCTGATCCTCTCCGGCGCCTGGATGATTCAATTACTGGTCAACTTCACCCGGGAACTGCTGCAGAACATTCCCCAGATGGTGAGCTGACCCGTCAGCGCGATCGATGATTGATATTACCTCCGCGCAATGGGAGAGCTGGATACGGCTCTTCTTCTGGCCCACGGTTCGCATTCTCGCCTTCTTCATGGCCTCACCGCTGTGGAGCTTGCCGAGCGTGCCGACGCCGGTAAAGGCGCTGCTTGGGGCCGCAATCGCTGTGGCCATCGCGCCTGCCCTGCCACCGATGCCGGCGATTCCCCTGTTCTCGCTGGCAAGCTTCGGCATCATGCTTCAGCAGATTCTCATTGGTATCGCCATGGGCCTGGTGCTGCGGATCATGATCGCCGTGGTGCAGACTGCCGGGGAGTTCATCAGCATGCAGATGGGCCTCGGGTTCGCGACCTTCTTTCAGCCGGATGCCGGCACCAATACGATGGTGCTGTCACGCCTGCTGGAGCTTTTGACGCTGCTGATGTTCCTGGCGATGGACGGACATCTGATCACCATCGAAATTCTCGCCTGGACCTTCGAGGTGCTGCCCATCGGTTCGACCTCGATCGATGCCACCTTCGCCGAGACGCTGGCCCGCTGGGGCGGCACCATCTTCTCCTCCGGCCTGCTGATGGCGATTCCCATCGTCACCGCGCTGCTGCTGATCAATCTCTCACTGGGCATTCTCAATCGCGCATCGCCACAGCTCTCGATCTTTTCGGTGGGCTTCCCGATGACACTGACCGCTGGCCTGGTGCTGATTACCGCACTGATTCCGGATATGGGAGGCTTCTGGAGCGATCTGTTCGAGCAGCAGCTTCGTTTCATGCAGGGCATGATCGAACAGATGGCCGGCACGCCCTGACCTGACATCGCAACGGGAATCGATCTCGACCCGAGCCCCTCTCCAATTCGCCAATCGACAGCTCAACCAAACAAAAGGGGCGCATCCTGCAGGATGCGCCCCTTTTACTTCGAACCGGGCCGTTAACGGCCCGATACGTTGGCGGTTGAAATCCGACGCCGCGTCAGACCAAACATCACATCAAGTCGAACAACGAAGTCCCCTGCAAATCGACGAAGGCCTTCTGCGACGCCTGCAACCCCACCTGCCGCAGGACATAGTCCGAAATGGCGGTGGTGTAATCCAGATCGATCAGATCGCTCTGGGTCTGGGTGTAACTGATCTTGCGATCGCTACCCACGGTATCGAGCGTGTCCAGTTCGTTCAGTCGTGCACCGACGGAAGCGCGCACGGTCAGCACGTTGTCCAGCGCGTTATCCAGCTCCCGGCTGGAGGTCGATAGCGTATTGGCGAATACCGCCTTGTCAGCCTCGGAATCCAGAGGATTCTCGAGGGCAGAGAGCATGTTCTCCAACGTCGTAAAAACGTCGGGATCCATATCCTCAGCTGGTCCAACTTCTAGCACGTCACCCGGCTCCGGTGTACCCTCAAGCGTCAACTTGATACCGGCAAACTCGATCGACTGGCCTGCCGCGTAATCACCACTAGAGACCTCATCACCTGTTGTCGAGTCGGTTACCTGATAAGTCGTCGGCTCTACTGTAGTATCGAAGGTAACGGTATAACCTTCTCCATAACCCGGGGCAGTCGTATCCGCCACCTGAGGACCGGTGAAAGTCAGCGTTCCGCTGTTGGTGTCACCCGCCTTCGCCACGTAACCCGCGCCTGCCGCCACCGACTGGAAGACGTCTTTCCCAGTATTACCCACTTCCATCATTCGCGACGAATCGACCTTCTGCTGGCGAACCTGGTCGGAGCCCTCGTACTCCACGGCACCAGAGTCATTCTTGCCGAAGGGCGCGGAACTATCCTTGTAACCGCCGAAGAGATAACTTCCGTTACCGTCGGTAGAGTTGGCCTGCCCCAACAGCGCCTCGTAGACGCCGCGCAGCTCCGACGCCTGGGACTGGCGATCGGCGTCGCTCAGCGTGCCATTGCCGGCCTGGATCATGAGCTCCTTGGCCCGGGTCAAAGCGTCAGAAACACTGTCGAGAACGCTCTCTTCCTGACTCAGCGAATTGCGCACCGTTACCCGGCTGTCGCTCTGCTGGGCATTGGTGGCCAACGATTGCGATACTCCGACCGCCCGCGATGCAGCCTGTGGGTCATCGGAAGGACGCACCACACGCTTGCCGGAAGCGATCTGCTCGCCAACTTCCATGAAAGCGCCCTGCTGGCGGTTCATCGAGCTGACACTGCGCTCGAACATCATCACGGTGCTGACACGCACGGCTCTCTCCTCGACGGCGCCCGATCAGGCGCACTCAATGATTATTCAAAAACGGCGCTTCGACAGCTCTCAAGCGCGCAGCCCCAAAATCGTATCCAGGATGGTCGAACCGGCTTCGATGACCTTGGCATTGGCAGAGTAGTACTGCTGATACCGCATCAGGTTGGCGTACTCTTCGTCCAGGTTCACGCCTGAATCGGCCTGCTGGTAGGCGTAAAGCTGATCGCTCAACCCTTGCTGGGTCGTGAGGTTGGCATCGGTAATCGCCGCCCGGTTGCCGACATCGCTGACCAGCGACGCGTAGCCGCCACTGAAGGTCGCGACGCCACCAACCAGCGTCTTATTCTGCAGGTCGAGTAATTCCAGGGCGTTGGTATTATTACCCGTGCCGCTGTTCTCGGTACCAGCCGCAGCGATCTGGCTAGCATCGATCGGTGCCAGATCGAACCCGGCGGCCGCATTGCGAGTCGGCTGTAGCGTGAAGACGTCGCCTTCAACCGGGGGCGGGGTACCGGGAGTCAGCGTCACCCCGCCGAAGGACAGATTGCCATCAGCATCCGGAGAGACATCCTCGAGCTTCTCGCCGCTGCTCAGGTTCTCGACCTCGAGGGAGCCATCCGCCTGATAGGTCAGCTGATAGTCGTCAGCCGTCAACTGGCTGATGTCGCCATACTCGGCAATCATCGAACCACTGCCTGCGTTATTGGCACTGCCAATGACGGTCGGGCTACCAATCTCGAAAAACGCCACGCCGGGATCACCGTTGACATCCACGCCAGCCTCATGCTGGTCATTGAATTTATTTGCCAGTGTCACCGCCAACTGACCGATCTGGTTCTGGACGCTGTCGAGGGTTTCGCTGCGAAAGCTCATCAGCCCACCCAATTCACCGCCTTGAATGACGGACTCCTTGAGCGGCGAACGCGAGCCGGCACCATCTTCGTAGGCAATCGTGATGCTGGAAGGATCTTCGCTGTTCTTGACGGCGACCAGGTCGAACGACATCTTGCCCGCAACCAACGGCGTACCGTTGGATAGTGATACCTGGTAGGTCGAACCATCCTGAACCTGCACGTTGACGTCCACCAGCTCGCCGAGATCGCTGACCAGCTTGTCGCGCTGGTCCAGCAGCGCGTTGGGCTCTTCGCCGCTTCTGGCACGGGCTAACGTCACCTGCTTGTTGAGATCGGCAATCTGATCACTGAGATCGTTGACCTGGGTGACCACGTCGCCGATCTGGCCGTTGATGCCCTCACGCATGTCGCTGAGATAGCCATCGTAAGCACGGAACTGTGCGACCATGCTACGAGCGCTGCCCAATACCCCTTCGCGCGCCGCTGCGTCCGCGGGTGCGCCGGTCAGGTCCTCGAGGCTGGAGAAGAAATTCTGCATCAGCGTGGTCAGGCCGGAATCGCTGTCCGCCAGCAGGTCATCGATCTGATTGACTTGGCTCTGGTAGGTTTCCAGGGCCGACTCGCGGGTATTGACCTGATTGAGCTGCGAACTGATATAGCTGTTGTACTGGCGCTGGATGCCGTCGACGCTGACGCCGGACCCGCCACCCTCGCCGCTGCTGTTCTGTCCCAGCAGCGTCAACTGTCGGCTATAGCCATCGGTGTAGACGTTGCTGATGTTGTTGCTGGTCGTCGACAACGCATTCTGCGCCGCGCTCAAACCGCTAAGGCCAATCGAAAACAGGCTCATATCGCTATCCCGTGAAACGCCATGACGATGCTGGCGATGTCCGTGCAAGGTTATGATTTCTATCGGCCGCGAGAGCCGCTTCTTGACCCCTTCAGGCAGCGATTTCGCAACCAATTGTTACCGCCGATCAGAAAATCGCCGTGGGCAGGTCGTCAGGGCCGAACGAGTTGCCGGCATTATTCGCTGCCGCCAGCAGATCGCGACCTGCCCCGGCTTCTAGCGAGCCCAACTGCGCCATGATGCCGCGAAGCTTCTCGGCATAGCGTGGATCCGTGGCGTAACCGCCCTGCTGCAACGCCTGAGCCGCCTGGTCGGGTGTCGAAGCCGCCACGACCCCCTGGTAGCGAGGGTTGTCACCGATCAATTTGGCGTAATCGTTGAAGGCGTCGGTATAGGAGTCATAGACGCGGAAGCGATCGACCATCTTGACCGGTCGTCCGTCGACATACTCGGTAGTGGTGATATTCGTGGTGTCGCCCTGCCAGGACTGGCCGGCCTTGATACCGAAGAGATTGTGGCTGTTGCCGCCGCTGGCAGTGGGGATCTCCCGCTGCCCCCAGCCGGTCTCGAGCGCGGCCTGGGCCAGAATCAGCTCGGCCGGCACGCCCGAAGTCTGTTCCGCCTGCCTGGCCGGCCCTGCCAGACTGTCGAGGAAGGCGCGGACGTGCACCGGACGATCGTCGGTCTCGTCTGCCATCAATGCCGATGTCGATGACGAGCCGTTGGCCGTGGCAGCGCTGGCAATCTCATGCCGTGACAGATCCGGCGCAAATCCCGGCGTGCGAAGGCCACCATGCAACAGCCGTGGCGTACCCCGCGGAATGCCGGCGATCAGGGCCGAGGCATCGTCGCCCGTAGCGCCCGAGGCGGCGGGCAGTGCCGAGGTGCCCGGCAGGCCGCTACCCTCGAGCTGCGCCACCAGCTGATCGGCAAGCCCCAGCCCCTTGCCCGCCAGCTGCTGCGCCCACTGCTGATCCTGCATCGAGCGCATCATGTCCATCTGATTGCTCTGTAGTAGACCGGACTGGGGGCTGGCATCGCGCATGCTCTTGAGCATCATCTGCAGGAACACGGCCTCGAACTGGCGCGATGCTTCCCTGAGACTCCCCTGCGGCGAGTTGGCCGCACTGTACTTGAGCTTCTGCACGCTCTGGACGTCGAGCGCAAACTGCCCCGAAAGATCGTTGGTGATCGCCATCAGATGATATCCAGCTCGGCGTTGAGCGATCCCGCAGACTTCAACGCCTGGAGAATCGACATCAGATCCTGGGGAGAGGCGCCCAATGCGTTCAGCGCGTTGACCACATCCATCAGATCGGCACTGGTCTGAACCATCTGCAGCGCACCGCCCTCCTGCTGTACGGTGATGTCGGCGTTGGGAACGACCGCGGTGTTGCCACCAGCCAGCGCATTGGGCTGACTGACCTGGGGATTGGAATCGATGACGATCGACAGGTTGCCGTGGGCCACCGCGGCACGATTGAGCGTGACGGTGTCCGACAGCACCACCGAGCCGGTACGCGCATTGACGATTACCTTGGACGGGCCACGCTCGGTGGTGACGTTCACTCCCTGCACGCGAGCCAGAAAGGTAACGCGATCATTATCGTTGGCCGGCAGCTTCAACTGCACCGTGCGTCCGTCGAGCGCGGCGGCGACCGGCGCGCCGAACTCCTGGTTGATCGCCACGACCATACGTCGCGCGTTCTCGAAATCGGCATTCTTGAGGAACAGGTTCAGCGTGCCACTGGCGTCGCCCAGTCGCATCGGCACTTCCTGCTCGACGAGGCCGCCCCCCGGAATACGGCCGGCGGCCAGATGGTTGACGGAAACACTGCTGCCCGCCGCTTCCGCCCCGGCGCCGCCGACGTAGACGTTGCCCTGAGCCAGCGCGTAGACGCGACCGTCCGCCCCCTTCAGCGGCGTCATCAGCAGCGTACCGCCGCGCAGGCTATCGGCGTTGCCCATCGACGAGACAGTGACATCGATCTCCTGCCCCTGGCGGGAGAACGGCGGCAACCTGGCCGTCACCATGACCGCCGCCACGTTGCGCAGCTGCATGTTGGTGCCCGCGGGAACCGTGACGCCCAGCTGCGACAGCAGGTTAGTGATGCTCTGCCCCGTGAACGGCGCCTGAGTGGTCTGGTCGCCTGTGCCGTCGAGACCGACCACCAGACCATAGCCGACCAACTGGTTGTCGCGTACGCCGGCAAAATTGGCCAGATCCTGAATGCGCTGCGCCTGAGCGCCCAGGCTGAACAGCAGGATCGCCAGGAACAGAAGCGCTCTGGCCAGCGGCGAGCGACGCGATCGGAATGAACGAAGCGGAGCGGACATAGGCATCAGAACGGCGAAATGTTGAGGAAGAAGCGCTGCAGCCAACCCATGGTCTGCGCTTCGTTGATATAGCCGTCACCGACATATTCGATACGGGCATCGGCGACCTGCGTCGACTGCACGGTATTGGAACCGCTGATCGCGCGTGGATTGACCACGCCGGAGAACCGAATGTATTCG
The DNA here is from genome assembly GCF_036663415.1 of Salinicola sp. 4072. NCBI lineage: Bacteria > Pseudomonadati > Pseudomonadota > Gammaproteobacteria > Oceanospirillales > Halomonadaceae > Salinicola > Salinicola sp. 4072. Next base: position 85,479 of record NZ_JAXOVV010000007.1, read on the forward strand.
GTGCCCTGGTTGATCGCGATCTGCTTTTCCCCGCGAACCTTCAGGTTGCCGTTGGCCAGCAGATCATAGACGGTCACGGTGATCGTCCCGGTGAAGGTGTTGTTGGCATTGGCGCCCCCCGAACCGTTGAAGATGTTCTCGCCTTCGAGGTCCATGCCATAGTCGGTCAGGGTATCGAGAGCGTCCGGCACGAGCGTCGGCGTGAAAGTCGCCGAACCGTCTCGTGACGCATTCGCCGCCGAGCTCTTGCTGGCACTGACCTGCTCGTCGAGCACGATGGTGATGATGTCCCCGATCTGACGCGGACGACGGTCCTCGAACAGTGGCTGGAAGCCGAAGCGCGCCTGATAGATCGAGCCGTTGGCCTGCGTCGGCGGTGTCGACGGGATCTCCACCGGGGAGGAGTTCTCGACCACGGAATGGCGCGGAATCTGGGCACAGCCGGCCACGATCAGCACCAGACAGAGGCCGGTCAGCATCAACACCCTGCGCCACACCGTGGCCAATTCTGCGGTCAGCAACACGCGCCTTCCCCGGTTTATAGCTGTGTCAGACGCTGGAGCATCTGATCGGATGTTTCGACGGCCTTGCTGTTGATCTCGTAGGCGCGCTGCGTCTCGATCATGCTGACCATCTCTTCCACCACGTTGACGTTGGAAGTCTCGACGTATCCCTGATAGAGCACGCCAGCGCCATCCAGCCCGGGGTTGAGATCGTTACGCGGGCCGGAAGCGTCGGTTTCCAGGTACAGGTTCTGGCCGATGCTCTGCAGCCCCGTCGGGTTGATGAACGTGGAGAGCATGATCTGCCCCACCTCGTTGCTCTGGGAAGTCCCCGGCTGCGTCACGGAAACAACGCCATCCTGACTGACGGTGATCGACAGCGCGTTCTGCGGGATCACGATCGGCGGATCGACCGGATAACCGCCGGCGGTCACCAGCTGGCCGTTCTCGTTGACCTGAAAGCTGCCGTCACGGGTGTAGCCGGTCGTGCCGTCCGGCATCTGTACGGCGAAGAAGCCCTTGCCGTTGATCGCGAGATCGCGGGAATTTTCGGTGTTCTGCAGACCACCCTGGGTGTGCAGCCGCTCGGTGGCGACCGGACGCACGCCCGTACCCACCTGCATGCCGGATGGCAGCGTATCGACCACCGAGGACTGGGCACCGGGCTGACGCACGTTCTGGTACAGCAGATCTTCGAAGACGGCACGAGACCGCTTGAAACCGTTGGTCGAGACGTTGGCCAGGTTGTTGGAAATCACGTCCAGCTTGACCTGCTGCGATTCCAGGCCGGTCTTGGCCGTCCATAAAGATTTGATCATGACAAAACCTCGTTGTCGGTAAGCCAGCCAGCGACCAGCCTCAGCTGGTCAGGGTCAACTGGTCAGGGTCAACTGGTCAGAGAAAGCAGGCTGTTGGCGCGTTGTTCGTTCTCGTCCGCGCTTTCGATCACCTTCATATGCATGTCGTAACGTCGAGCGCTGTCGATCATCGAAATCATGGCGTCGGTGGCGGTGACATTGCTGCCTTCGAGCGCCCCGGGAACCAGACGCAGGGTATCGTCGGCCGGGATCGGCGCCGCCACGTCCTGCCCCTGGGCCGGTGGCATCCGAAACAGGCCGTCTTCGCCACGCACCAGATTGTCGTTCCCCGGCGCGACCATCTTGAGACGCGCCAACGGCGCGATCGCATCCGGGTTCTGGCCCGGCTCGAGCACGCTGATCGAACCGTCCGGCGCGATGGTCACGTCGCCCCCCAACGGTACGACGATGGCCTGGCCGTTGTCGGAAAGCACCGGGTTGCCGAGCGATGTCAGCAGGCCGGTGGAATCGACCTGGAGGTCGCCGCGGCGGGTATAGGCTTCGCCGCCGTTCGGCGACTGCACCGCCAGCCAGGTATCGTCGCCCTGCAGCGCCACATCGAGACTGCGCCCAGTGGTACTGATGGTTCCCGGCGTGAAATCGGCACCCGGCGTCGTCATCATCGAGGCAACACGGGTCGGCAGGCGCGCCTCGCCTTCCACCGGCACGGCACGAAACGCCATCAGCTCACCGCGAAATCCCGGCGTGCTGACGTTGGCCAGGTTGTTGTTGACCACCGATTGCTGCGCCATCGTCTGGCTCGCGCCACCGCCGGCGGTGTAGAGAATTCTATCCATGCCCTATGCCTTTCATATCGGCGCCTTTCGAAACCGTGGCTATCGAAACAGTGCTTGCCGAAATCGTATCTATCGAACCCGGCCTATCGAAGCGGGATCGTTGCCGGCCGACTCGCGACCGGCAACGCCACTGCTGTTGGCGACAGAGTTATCAGCGCAGCTGCGCGATCTGATCCATGACTTCGGACTGGGTACGGATCGAGTTGGTATTGGCCTGGTAGTTGCGCTGCGCAATGATCAGGTTGACCAGCTCCTGCGTCAGGTCGACGTTGGAAGCCTCCAGCGTTTCGGACTCGATCGATCCCAACGTGCCGGTACCCGCAGTGCCCAGCAGTTCGTTACCGGAAGCCGCCGTCGCCGCGAACAGATTGTCGCCGGAAGGCGTCAGGCCCTCGGGATTACGGAAAGAGGCTAGGGCAATCTGGCCCAGATCGACGGTCTTCTCGTTGGCATAATTGCCAACGATGGTGCCGTCGTCAGCAAAGCTGATGCCGACCAGCGCGCCGGCGGAATAGCCATCCTGCGCCAGGCTCTTGACGGTGGAGTCACCGGCGAACTGCGTGCTGCCCGCCATGTTGAAAGTGGTGTTGATGTCATTGACACCTTCACCTAACTGCCCCGTTGCAGCATCGGCAGTAAACGTCAGATTGGGCCAAGTGAAAGCAGGATCGGTAATAGCTGTCGTAGCAGCACCCTCACCGATCTCTGACAACTTGCCTGAGGTGTCGAATTTCAGCGTCAGGGCGGGATCATCCGTCGTCAAAACACCGTCAAGCGCCGTGCGCGCAACCCATTCATTGTCGCCAGTCTTCTGGAAATAGAGCGTCGCATTGTGCTGCGCGCCCTGGGAATCGAAGACGGTGAAGCTGGTGGAGTAGTTGTAGGCAATAGACGTCTGCTGGTCCGTATCCTCGGTGGTCTTCGCATCGAGGTTGTCGTACAGAACCGCCGTCGAGGTGTCGTCGGCGACCGTGGCGCCATCCAGGTTGAGCAGGATGTTGATACCGGTGCCGGTGGCGCCCGTCGCGCTGGCCGGCATGTCGGCCGCCGGGATGTTGAGCACGCCTGGCTGGCCGCCGGTAACGACGCCGGAGTTGACGTCGGTGGCGTCTGCCAGCCCGTAACCCATCAGCCGCGCGCCCTGGGCATTTTCCAGGTAGCCGTCGGCGGTCATCGTCAACTGGCCGTTACGCGAGTAGCCCACCTGGCCTTCCTGCTGGAAGCGCAGAAAGCCGTCACCGGCGATGGCGATATCCAGGTTGCGCCCGGTGGATTCCAGGCTGCCGGTGCTGAAGTCCTGCAGAATGCCGGAAACCCGGGTACCCAGGCCGACGGCACTGTTGGCGAAGACATCGGAGAACTGCACCGAGCCGCTCTTGAAGCCTTTGGTCTGCGAGTTGGAAATGTTGTTGCCGATGACATCCAGCTGCTGGGAAGCGGCGTTGACGCCGCTCAATGCCTGTGAAAAGCCCATGATTCATCCCCTACGTTTATCGGTTGCGTACGCTCAAGCGGTTTCGTGTCGTCAATGCTTTTGCTCAGAGAATCTGACGCACTTCCGAGAGCGCCACGGGATCCCGAGCAGGTCCCAAGTCCAGTTGCGGTCCATTGGCACCCTGGATCACGCCATTGACCAGGGCGTAATTCAGCGCTGCCGGTGCGTATGTCTCGTCTCCCACCGTCGCCGTCAGGGAGGCGGTATAGGTGCTGTCGGTGGAGGCGCTGGAGCCGTCAGCCAACTCGCCATCCCAGTTGAAGCTGTGCACGCCGGCCTCGAGCGGACCGGTGGACAAGCTGTCGATGATCTCGCCGCTGGGGCCGCGAATATCGATCTGCAGATCCTCGACGGCGCTATCCAGATTCACGCCGATCGGCGTCGCGACCACGCCTCCCGTGTCATCGGTCGACCCCACCAGGATCTCGTTGCCCGGCACCATCACGCCCTGGCCGATCAACGCCGTCGCCTGCAAGGCCTGCCCTGCATCGATCTGGTCGTTGATCTCGGACAGACTGTCGTTGAGCTCTTCGATACCACTGACGGTACTGATCTGCGCCAGTTGCGCGGTCATGTCCGAGTTTTCCATCGGACTGGTCGGGTCCTGATTCTTCAACTGGGTGACCAGCAACGTCATGAAGCGATCATTGAGCTCGCTGCCGGATTCCATTCCCGTGGTGGCGCTGCTGGCGGCCGTGTCATTGATATTGGCTAACGTACTGCTACCGATCACCGGACTGGACATGACATCTCCTTGATGTGGCCCGACACCGATCAGCCTTCGCCGATGGTGAGAGTTTTGGTCATCAGCGTCTTGGCGGTATTCATGACCTCGACGTTGGCTTGGTAAGAGCGGGAAGCGGCGATCATGTCGACCATCTCGTTGACCGGGTCGACGTTGGGCATCTGAACGTAGCCCTGATCGTCGGCCAGCGGATGGCCGGGACGGTACTCCATGCGCATCGGCGTGACGTCGTCCTCGACCACACCGGTGACGCGGACGCCGCCCGTACCGCCGCCTTGCTGGCTCATCGCCTGGAACATGACCTGCCTGGCGTGGTAGGGCTCCCCGTCGGGCCCGGCAACGCTGTCGGCATTGGCGAGGTTGCTCGCGGTGACGTTCATCCGCTGCGAATTGGCCGACAGCGCCGAACCGGAAATATCGAATACACTGAACATGGACATCGTGTTACTCCGACTGCATGGCTTTCTTCAGCCCCTGGATCTTGCGGCTGACGAAAGTGACATCCGCCTGGTAGCGGAGCGAGTTGTCGGCAAAGGCCGAGCGCTCCCGATCCATATCGACCGTATTGCCATCGAGGCTCGGCTGATCGGGAATGCGGTAGAGCAGATCCTGAACACCCGACCCGCCTGGCGCCTGCCCCGGAATGTGTCGGGCAGATGTCCGAGCCAGCGACAGCCCGCCGGAGCCTTCGCTCCGCCCCTGCTCCATGACCCGATCCAGTTCCGCGCGGAAATCGAAATCCCGCGCCTTGAAATTGGGCGTATCGGCATTGGCGATGTTGTTGGCCAGTACCTGCTGACGCTCTGCGCGCAGATTGATGGCCTCCTGCTGGAAGCGCAGCGCGTTATCCAACTTGTCGAACATGCCGTGCACCTCGGATGGCGTTCGCTGGAAAATTGACAGGATGGAGAATAGCGGCGGGCGGCACGATTCAAACCCGTAAACAGACCGTCAATTGCGCGCCATTTTCATCAATGCTCGATGGCGGGCACGCCTACAATCGTTTTCCAACGTGGGGGATTGCGTCCACCGACACGCTGTGCCGGGACGCGCTTGGTCCTGGATCCGTGACCTGGCTCCGTGACATGGACCCAGCCCCGAGAACAGCCCCACGAGATCCGCGAACAGCCCGAGACCCGTGATATGCGTGCCGATCCGACAGAAGCGTTCCCGCGTACCCGGTTGAAACATCGACCGTCTCGCCAGTTTGTGCTCCGCGCCGGCGCCGCCACGCTGATGGCGCTGCTTTTCGCGCTATCGTTGCTGCCGCTTCCCTCGATCACCCGCGCGGCATCGGCGGATGAACCCTCCGACGCCGTCGTCGCCAGCGCGCGGCAGTTCCTGAAGGAGCGCACTGCCCCTCTCGGCGACCAGGTGACGATCGATATTCGGGAAAGCGACGTCGATCTCGGCGACTGCTCGACACCGCAGCCATTTTTGCCACGCCCCGGAGTGCCTCAGGGCCGGGTTACGGTAGGCGTTCATTGCGGCAGCGACGGCAGCCGGACGCGCTATCTGCAGGCCACGGTTTCGGCGATGGTTCGCCACCTGGTGGCACTCCAGTCGATTGATCCGGGTCAACGGATCGATGCGACGATGCTGGGTTGGCAGGAGGCGGATATTTCCCGCCTGCGCCGTGGCTACCTCAATGACCTCGACCAGGCGGTCGGCAGGGTTGCCACGCGACGCATCCCGACGGGCGCGACGCTGACCGATAACATGATCAGAAAGCCGTGGATGGTGAAACGCGGTGATACGGTCGTACTGACCGCCGTGGGCCAGGGGTTTCGCATCAGTCGCAGCGTCGAGGCGCTGGATAACGGTGAATTAGGCAGCACCATTCGCCTCAAGACGGAGGATGATCAGATTCTACAGGGAAGAGTGACGGGACAGGATCGGCTGCGCGTCGACCTGTGAGCCGTCCAGATAATTTTTTTAACAAATCTCTGTTCGAATTTCGTTCAGCTTCCGCTGGCCTTGCCGATAACGTAAGCAAGTACGTGATTGTGCATCCAGCCATGAGGTAATGACCTTGAAAATCGATCAAACGCAACCGCTGACTCGCCCGCCCCAGAACGAGGCCGCCGAGCAGCGCAAAAGCGCGGAGTCGCTGGGAGCCGCCAAGACGACGGCCGGCTCCAGGACAACGTTGAGCCAGATCCCGAGGGGCGACGAGAGCGGAGATATCGATACTGCCCGTGTCAACGATATCCGCCAGGCGATCTCCGAAGGCCGGCTCGAACTCGATACCAGCAAGATCGCGGACGGTCTGGTCCAGAGCGTTCGCAATATGTTGGGTGAATAATCCCTGACTTCAGGTCCAGTTTCAGGAATTCTGCATGACGCCAGCTGAATTGATTGCCGAACAACAGACCCTGTTGCAAGCGCTCGCGGAAACACTCGATGCGGAGGCCAGCTGTCTCGGTGCCGGCAGGGCCGATGGAGAGCGTCTCGGTGAATTGGCCACGCTCAAGCAACAGCAGCTGAATGACCTCGACCGGATCGAGAGTCTCCGGCGAGAGCATCAGCAATCGCAAGGATTCGGCATGGGAAGTCGGGGCGCGGAGCAGTTTGCCCTGTCACTGGACAAGCATGAAACCTGGCAGCGGATTCGAGAACTGGCAGAGCAGGTCCGTCGGACCAATCGCCTCAATGGCCACATCATCTCCACGCGGCTGGAGCACAATCAACAGGCCATCGATTTTCTGAACCGCGCCATCGGGGGCAGCGTCTACGGACCCAAGGGCGAGTCCCGCCACAACGGCTTCGGCGGCATCAGCTCCAAGGCTTGAGATTCGCTTGCGGTTCGAGAGCCGCTAAATACGAAACCCTCCGCCGTTGTATCTCGGCGGAGGGTTCTGTTTTTTGGCCAAGCGCATGAAGAAGAAAAAGGCGCTTAGTCTTCCGTTCTGACGACCCAGGACTCGACGGCATCGCTACCGTGTTCGTCTTTCCAAGCCTTCAAGGTCTTGTGATTGCCGCCGCGCGTTTCGACGACCTCCCCAGTGTTGGGGTTCTTGTAAATCTTGAGCTTGCGCTTGCGGCGGCTACCGGTTGATCCGGTCTGTGCAGTCGCGGGCTGGGCGTTGTCAGATTTCGGGTTCAACAATTCGATGACGTCACGCGTTGTCTTACCGTACTCCGCCATCAAGGCTTCGAGCTTCTCCTTGAACTCGAGTTCGGACTTCAGACGTTGATCACCCTCCATCCGCTTCAGCTCTTCTTCAAGCTGCTTCAGGAGCTGTTCTTTCTTGACGTAATCGCTAAGTAGAGACATTCGTTGGTCCGTTGCGGATTGGTTTAAGCGTGGACATTATTGCGGATATGTAAAAACTTTCAAGTCTTTCCGGAGTGTTTTTTAAAGCGTAGCGATTAACAATATTAATTTAACTCATAGTTCGCTACGACACGCCTCAACATCAACCTTTGGGTACCGCGAAGCTAACGGTTCTTTATCAGGTTACCCACCCCAGCGCTTACTTTATCTCGATATCGCTTTGCAATGAGGAGACTACCTGGATAAAAACACTAGCCTCCGGAAGCTGGGCAGCATTATCTAGGAAATGCTGCATATGAAAATTCCAGGTTAGCGGAATTCGGTGGATAAGAGCATCCTAAATCAATGATAACTAATTGGTTATGCGTGTCTTGAGTGAGCTACAATTCGCTCCCCATCGCCACTGAACGGAAGACTCGATTCACTTCAAGCTTCATATGAATGGGTTCGATTTCCGGCTGTCTGATGATGTCAGACGTTTTCGATGACCAGAACATCGGTTCAGGACATGACAAAAAAGAAAAGTCGCTTATCGACCCGTACGATAGTGGAATTGGCTGGAATCTGGCTGGGTTCCTCGCTGTTGATGCTGGGCGCGGCTTGGCTGGTTGGCGCCGGCGGGCCATTCATGATTGCCGTGCTGGTCTGCCTCTTCAGTGGGCTGTCGGGCCTGGTTGCCAGTTTCTGGCTATTCAATCGTCGACTGCTGGCCCCGGTCAGGCGGCTGGCAGATCACGTGCGCTTCGTGCATGAATTCCGCGACACGCCGCGCGACACGCCGCAGCAGATGCCCTTCGATCTTTCCCGCCGCTCCGACGCCGTGGGCTTGCTGACGCGGAACCTGCAGAAGCTGATCGAAGAGTCGAGAAGTGACCACGCCGCTCTGCTGGAACAGACGCTGAACGATCCACTGACCGGACTCGGCAACCGGCGCATGCTGGAAAGCCAGCTCGACGTGCTCATCCCTCTCAGCCGGCGCCTGAGCTGCACGGTGTCGGCGATGATGATCGATGTCGATCACTTCAAGGCATTCAACGACCACTACGGCCACCCGGCCGGCGATGTATGCCTCGTGGATATCGCTGGCGTGCTGAAAGACACCTTCCGTCGAGAAACCGATGTGGTGGTACGCCTGGGTGGCGAAGAGTTCCTGGTACTGCTGATCAATGCCGACAAGGACGAAGCCTGGGCACTGGCCGATGCCATGCGCGCCATGATTCAGGCGCTGGGCATTCCTCACGAATATTCCTCGGTGGCTTCCGTGGTCACCGTCAGCGTCGGGGTGGCCACCAGCCCTCATGGCTTGCTGGTCGATATCGACGACATGATCGCCCATGCCGATGAGGCGCTTTATGACTGCAAGGCCCGGGGCAGAAACCAGGTGGCATCCAGGCTGATGGGGGCCGACACTACGCTCGAGGGATCTCAGCCGTCCATCGAATCCACGGCATGACCCGTTCGAGACAACAATCTTTGAAACAACAATCTTTGAGACAATAATCTTTACAGCAGAATACTGGATATAAATACAGTCTTTCTTTACCTTATCCTCATCGACGTTACCGATACCGCCATTGCGGTTATAGTGATTTTTGCGCATAAGCGCAAAAATAGCTTTTTTTGGCTATAGTTATGGTCGTATGAATGGCTATCGATGAGGAGCCTCATGTCAGTGATTGGCGTGCTCAGCGGGGATATCGTCGCGTCGCGCGATATCAGCGACAAGCGCAAGCTTCGACGGGCAATAGATACCGGTATCGAACGCCTCGGACAGTCACTGGGCGCCGTGGGTACCCGGTTTCGGGGGGATGCGTTCCAGGTGGCGATTCCCGAGCCGCGGGATTCGCTCGCCGCCGCCGTGATCATGCGCGCCAGCCTGATCGAGCACTCCCCTTCCAGACAGCAGATGTGGGACGCAAGAATCGCGGTCGGCATCGGCGAGGCCACGGTGCCCACGCTCGAGAATTTCATCGATGCCGATGGCGAAGCGTTCATCCGGTCCGGGCAGGGGCTGGACGCGTTGAGCCAGGGCGATCGACGCCTGGGGCTGTTTCTGGCGACCCCGCAGCCCGAACTGGACCTGCTGATCCGGTTTGCCGACGACATCGTCAGCCACTGGAGCCATAACGCCGCGGAAGTGATTCGCTTCAATCTGACGACCGACCATTCGCAAAGCGAACTTGCCCGGCGTCTGGGTCGTTCTCAACCGACGATCAACCGGCGCCTGAGTGCCGCACGCTGGCCGCTGATCCGTGACTTTCTGGCGTTCAGCCGGCAGCGCCTGGAGACACTGACATGAACGAGACGAGTCTGTCGCTGCTGTTGGCGTTGCTGCTGTCGCACACCATTGCCGACTTTCTGTTGCAGAGCGATACCTGGGCGGCTCGGAAGCAGCAGCACCATTTCCGCACGCTATCGCTTTACTGGCACGTCGGCATTCACATGTCGCTGAGCCTCGCCGTGTTGCTCGCTTTCGGTACCGGCGTGCACGCCGCACTGATCGCCACCTCGGGAATCGGCGCATCTCACTGGCTGATCGATACGTTGAAGAGCTACGCCCCGGCGCACCGGGTTCGCTTTTTCCTTCTCGACCAGTTTCTGCATCTGCTGATACTGGGACTCGTCTGGTGGTGGGTCGTGGACGGCGACATGGCCGTGCCGATGGTCCAGCTGGCGCTATTGTGGCAACCCCGGACGCTGCTCGTCGCGCTGGCTTATCTGGTGGTTCTGCGCCCTGCGTCGATACTGATCGCGCTGATCATGCGGCGCTGGAGCGAAGGCGTCGACACACGCGGCACGCTGGCCGATGCAGGTGCCCGGATCGGCATGCTCGAACGCTTTCTCATTCTGACCTTCGTTCTCAGCCATCAGATGGCCGCTATCGGCTTTCTGCTGACCGCCAAGTCAGTGCTTCGCTTCGGCGATCTCTACGAAGACCGCGATCGAAAGCTGACCGAGTACGTACTGCTCGGCACCATGCTGAGTTTCTCGATCACGCTTACTCTGGGTCTGTTGACCCGTTATCTGCTGGGTGTGCTATGAAGCCTCGACGACAGGTTCATCCGCGCAGAGCCGGGAGCCTGCTGGCCGGCTGGATGCTGCTGACGATACTGGCCGGCTGTGCCGGCTCACCGACGATGGAGACCCGAAGCGGTTATATCGCCGACCGCGCGCACCGCTCCGATGCCTACAACCAGCGTATCCGTTATCTGATTCTGCATTACACCGACTCAGAGGCGTCCCGGGCGATGCGCACCCTGCTCGGGCCCGATGTTAGCTCACACTATCTGGTGCCCCGCTCCCCCTCCCTGTCGGATGATCTGCCGCAGATCTGGCAACTGGTCGACGAGAAAGACCGCGCCTGGCATGCCGGCGTCAGCGCCTGGGAAGACCGCACCCAGCTCAACGACACCTCCATCGGCGTGGAGATCGTCAACCGTGGCCCGCAGGAGACGCTCGAAGGTCAGCGATGGGAGCCTTATCCCGAGGACCAGATCCGTGCGGTCATCGCCTTGGCGAAGGATGTGATTCGCCGCTATCGGCTGCCGCCGACTGCCATCCTGGGACACTCGGACATCGCGCCGTCGCGCAAGATCGACCCTGGCCCGCGCTTTCCCTGGAAACGCCTGCATGATGCCGGCGTCGGCGCCTGGCCGAGAGACGAGGATATCGCCAGCTTTCGTCATCGATTCGCCCAGTGCTCGCCCTCGATCACGCAATATCAACGAGCGCTGAGCGCGTACGGTTATTCGCTGGCGGCGACGGGGGTGATCGACGGCGAGACACGGGACGTGACGCGCGCCTTCCAGATGCACTTTCGCCCGGCCAGCTATTCAGGCCAGCCGGATCACGAGACGGCAGCGATTCTCTGGGCACTGCTCGCCCGTTATCGACCGCAAGCGCTGCTGGATACCACGCTGGCCGAACCCGCAGGCTGCAGGAAGCCGGAAGAAGACGACCCATTCACGCCCGAAACGGCGCCTCAGCCGCTGAAGGGATAGTGAATCAGATCGTGGATTTTTGCCGGCTCCGGGTTGCGATTGCGGTACGCATGGGGCTGATCCGCGGGAAATCGGACCGCGTCGCCGGCGGATAATGCCTGCCAGCCGCCGTCGACGAAGAGCTCCATTCGCCCTTCCAGCACGACCAGATGCTCCACCACGCCAGCGGCGTGGGGCGCGGACTCGCTCAAGGTATCCTGGAGCAGCTCGATCGCGAACATCTCGAACCCCAGAACCGGATCGAACGCAAACAGTGGAGTCACGATCATCCCCGAGGCATCGTGATGGCGAGGCATCGCCTCCATCCGCTGCAGCGCGAGGCCCTCGGGCACCAGGAATTGCGACAGCGGCACCTGCAGGCCACTGGCGATCTTCCAGAGCGTGGAGATGGTCGGCGTCGACTCTCCCCGCTCGATCTGCCCCAGCATCGCCTTGCTCACTCCGCAGATATCGGCCGTCCGGGATAGGCTCCAGCCACGCTCGGCGCGTCGTTTTTTCATGTGTCGGCCGATCACCGAGACATTCGCGTCCATCTCTCCTCCGCCCGCTTCCTGTCATCGCCTGATGCTTGCGCCCTGCCTGAATGCCGCCAGTGCGAAACTCGTATGCACTCACGTCTATAGGTTTTATTTGTGCTCATGTGCGTTATAGCGCACGTTGCCGAGATCGCGCAATGTACGTTATAACGCACATTCCTTCCGATTTTCAGGAATGTGTTCATGGCACGTTTACCGGCCGACCGTCGGCACGGCACGACGATAACGGCTTCCCACGTCACGGCGGGATTCGTCGCGGTCCTCGTCGGCTATACGAGTTCGGCAGCGATCATTTTCCAGGCGGCTGCGGCAGCTGGCGCGTCACCGATCCAGATCGGCGGATGGCTGAGTGCGCTGGGACTGGCCATGGGCGTCACCTCGATCGGCTTGTCGCTACGCTACCGGCAACCGATCCTGACGGCCTGGTCGACGCCGGGGGCCGCGCTCCTGGCCGTCAGCCTGCCCGACCTGCCATTGAGCGAGGCGATCGGCATCTTCGTTTTCTGCGCCGTGCTGATCCTGATCTGCGGCATTACCGGCTGGTTCGCCAGGTTGATGCAGATCATTCCGCAGTCCATCGCCGCGGCCATGCTGGCGGGGGTGCTTCTGCGCTTCGGCCTGGATGCCTTCGGCTCGCTGAACGGCGACTTTGTGCTGGTGTCGTCGATGTTCCTGATCTATCTCGCCGCCAAGCGCTGGCTACCGCGCTACGCCATCGTGCTGGTGCTGCTGGCAGGGCTTGGCGTTGCGGGGCTGCTGGGCGAAATCGATACACGGCAGGCACAACTGATCGTCAGCGTACCCCATTGGATCTGGCCAACCTTCTCGCTGTCGAGCCTGATCGGCGTAGGCATCCCGCTGTTCGTGGTGACGATGGCCTCGCAGAACGCGCCGGGCGTGGCGACTCTGCGTGCCGCGGGTTACGACGCGCCGATTTCTCCGTTGATGATCTGGACGGGGCTGGCCACCCTGGTCCTGGCGCCTTTCGGTGCCTTCAGCGTCTGCCTGGCCGCGATTACCGCGGCGATCTGCATGGGGCCGGATGTCGACCCCGATGCCGACCGACGCTATCCGGCGGCGATCTGTGCAGGAGGCTTCTATTTACTGGCGGGTCTTTTCGGCGGCTCGATCGGCACGCTGTTCGATGCCCTGCCCCAGGCGCTGGTGCTGGCAATCGCCGGGCTGGCGCTGCTCTCGACCATCGGTGGCAGCCTTCATCGCGCCCTGCTGGAGCCTCATCACCGCGAGCCGGCACTGATCACTTTCCTGGTTACCGGTTCCGGCGTGACGCTGTTCGGGGTCGGCGCTGCCTTCTGGGGCCTGGTAGCCGGCATGCTGGCGCTGCTCGTGGCGCCGAAATCGCGACCGGCCTGATTCGGAAGCCGTTCAGGCAAGCGGGAGCGATTCAGATAGACGGGAGCGATTCAGATAGACGGGTGCGATTCAGATAGGCGGCGGCACTGCCGGGCCGAATTCGATTCTCGACACCGCCTGATCCAGCGTCGCGACCCGCTCGACGATGGGCGCTTGCGCCTCTGCAGCGAGATCGTGACCGGTACGTGTCTCGATCATCGAGGCCAGCGAGTCGGCGCTCAAATTGCCCTCGTAATGGACGCGATCGATCGACGCCTCATGGGAGCCCGGGAGATAGATGGTGTTATTGGAAAAATCCACGGCATAGGCGATCACGCCCGGCACGATGAACAACAAAAGGCCCAGCCCGTCGGCAATCGCCACGCCGGGATCGATACGCCCCTGCAGTTGCCCCTTGCGCTCGGGATAGAAGAGCGTGCCGCAGCCGGTCAGCGGCAGAATCAGGCCGATCACGACAGCGCCAGCGATCAGGCGTCGAAACGGAGGTTGCATCGCGAAAATCCCAGTGACGGAGAGGTAACGCGGAGTAACCTAATCCATCGACCTGGGTCGAGTCCAGATGCTGTCGGCCCCAAAACGGCGCCCGCCCCTATGGCGGGCGCCGAGCGTCGAAAGAATCGTCGGAAGTCAGACCAGCGAGGCGCCGTAACCCCACAGCAGCACGGTGATCGCCAGCAACGCCTCGAGCACGAGAATGCCGATCGCCAGCGCCGCACTCGAGGCACGTACGCCCTCGTGCTGATCGATACCCAGAAAGGATGGCAGGCCTGCATAGACGAGGTAGACCGTATAGCAGAGCCCCGCGATGCCGGCCAGCAAGCACAGCCATATCAGCGGGTAGAGCGCGACCACGCCGCTCAGGAACATCGGCGTCGCCATGTAGCCGGCGAACACCACGCAATGGCTGAGATCCGGTCGCTCCGGATAGCGACGCGCCAGCCAGTGAATCACGTTGCCCATCAGCCAGACGGCGCCCAGGATCAGGGCATAGAAGATGATCGCCAGCAGCACCGCGGTCGCAGGCGAGACAGTCACGGTCTTCGCCAGTCCCTCCTTGGTCGTGCCGAAGTGCCAACCGACCACCGTAGTGCCGATGAAGGCGCAGACCACCGGAATGGCTGCCATCACCAAGACATGGGAACCGTAAAAGTGCGATACGGTTTCGTTTTCGCCGCGGATCTGCTGCCACTCGCGATTGGGATGCGTAAGCAGCCCCCAGACGTGATGAATCATGACACACCTCCCTCCGGCGCGGGCCGCCAACGACGGATTTCCGATGGTGTCCTGTTCCGCTCGCCTTCCCGGCGATGCCGGATGCGACCCTGACTCTCACTATAGGAAAGATCGGCAAAGTGGGTAGAGCAATCGCGACGCCCGGCGCGAACTGCCATCCTCGGCCCTTGCACCACCTCGTTTGCGGGAGGTTTTTGCCGCTCGCCCTTCCCCGTCCGCTGCTCGCATCTCTATACTGACGACCCTACGAACGACCGCAGATCACGCCATATCGAGGATATGCCGCGTTCCGCTTACGCTGATGAATACAGGAAAGAACACTCAATGCGTGCCAGCCAATTACAGATCTCGACCCTCAAGGAAACACCGGCGGACGCGGAGATCGTCAGTCACCAGCTGATGCTGCGTGCCGGCATGATCCGCCGTCTGACATCGGGGCTCTACACCTGGCTGCCGGTGGGCGTGAGAACGCTGCGCAAGGTCGAGCGTATCGTCCGCGAGGAGATGAATCGCGCCGGCGCGCAGGAAGTCCTGATGCCGGCGGTACAGCCCGCCGAGCTGTGGCAGGAATCCGGCCGCTGGGACGAGTACGGTCCGGAATTGCTGCGGCTCAAGGATCGTCATCAGCGCGACTACTGCGTCGGCCCTACCCATGAAGAGGTCATCACCGACCTGGTACGGCGCGAGATCAGCAGCTACAAGCAACTGCCGACCAACTTCTATCAGATCCAGACCAAGTTCCGCGACGAGATCCGCCCCCGCTTCGGCGTGATGCGCTCGCGCGAGTTCATCATGAAGGACGCCTACTCGTTCGACAGCGACGAGGCCGGCCTCAAGGCGTCCTATCAGCGCATGTACGACGCCTACGTGCGGATCTTCACCCGACTGGGTCTCGATTTCCGCCCGGTACTCGCCGACAACGGCTCCATCGGCGGCACCGGCTCGCATGAATTCCACGTGCTGGCCGACTCCGGCGAAGATGCCGTGGTCTTCTCCACCGGCTCCGACTACGCCGCCAACATCGAAAAGGCCGAGGCGCTACCGCCCAAGGGCGCCGAGCGTGCCGCACCGCAGGAAACCATGCGCCAGGTGCCCACGCCGGGCGTGCGCACCATCGCCGCGCTGGTCGAAGGCTTCGATCTGCCGATCGAGAAGACCGTCAAGACGCTGATCGTTCATGCCGCCGACGGCGGGCTGATCGCGCTGATGGTACGCGGCGATCACCAGCTCAACGAGATCAAGGCCGAGAACCTCGACGCCGTCGCAGCGCCGCTGACCATGGCCAGCGAAGAGGAAATTCGTGCCGCTATCGGCGCCGGCCCCGGCTCGCTGGGTCCGGTGGATCTGCCGCTGCCGCTGATCATCGATCACAGCGTTGCGCTGATGAGCGACTTCGGCGCCGGCGCCAACGTCGACGATCACCACCTGTTCGGCATCAACTGGGAGCGCGACCTGCCGCTGCCGCAGGTCGCCGATCTGCGCAACGTGGTCGAGGGCGACCCGTCGCCGGACGGCCAGGGCACGCTGTCGATCACCCGCGGGATCGAGGTCGGCCACGTCTTCCAGCTCGGACAGAAGTACTCCAAGGCGATGAACGCCACGGTACTCGATGATAACGGCCAGCCGACGACGGTCTGGATGGGTTGTTACGGTATCGGCATCACCCGCGTGGTGGCCGCAGCCATCGAGCAGAACCACGACGCCGGCGGCATCATCTGGCCCGACGCCATTGCTCCGTTCCAGTTGGCGATCGTGCCGATGAACGCCCACAAGTCGGACCGGGTTCGCGAGACCGCCGACAAGCTCTATCAGGAGCTGACGGACGCCGGCATCGACGTGCTGCTGGATGACCGCGACCTGCGCCCCGGCGTCAAGTTCGCCGACCAGGAGCTGATGGGCATTCCCCATCGTCTGGTGATCGGCGACCGCGGTCTCGACAAGGGCGAGCTGGAGTACAAAGGCCGCCGCGACAGCGAAGTCACCATGGTCGCGCTGGACGAACTTCGCGCATTCCTGGACGCCCGGTTCGCCTGATCGGGCGGGATCGTGCCGGCGCGACTCACCGCGACACTGACGACGGCGAGCTGGCTCGTCGTCGCCAGCCTGTTCTCGGCTGGCGTGACGCTGGCCCAGACGAATGCGCCGCCCGCCGGCAGCCCGAGCGAGCCGCCATCCCCCGCGCTGCTGAGATCGCTGTCGCGGGTCATGGCGGCGCCGGACGGCTTCGAGGATGCTTTCGATGCCCAGGTGTGGCTGCTGGACATGCAATCCCGCCTGGCCCGACGCCAGCCCGAAGCCTATCCGTCACGCCATGACCGCCTGGCTCTGCTGGAGCGCATTCATGCCGAAGCGCGGCGTGCCCAGCTGCCGCCCGAACTGGTCCTGGCGCTGATCGATGTGGAGAGCCGCTTTCGACCGAGCGCGGTCTCGTCGGCCGGCGCGCTGGGGCTGATGCAGGTCATGCCGTTCTGGAAAGCCGAGATCGGCCGTCCGCAGGACGATCTGCACGATATCGATACCAATCTGCGCTACGGCTGTACCATCCTCGCTCACTATCTGGCACGCGAACATGGCGACTGGACCCAGGCTCTGGCTCGCTACAACGGCAGCCTGGGCCGCACGGTCTATCCCGAACGGGTCATGCAGGCCTGGTTCACGCGCTGGTGGGTGGATCGCTGAGAACCCGTTCACAATCTGCTGCGCGTCGGCGGCAAGCCCCTTCACGACATACTAGCCACGACATACTAGCGTTTGCGGTCCTCGACTTCGGTATGTGAGGTTCCCGGCGGTAGCGGATGCCCCTTGGCCAGTTCGGCCCGCGTCGCCTCGCGTACCTCGAGAATCTCGATCTCGTAGGTCAGCGTCTCGCCGGCCAGCGGATGATTGGCGTCCACGGCGACCTGCGCCTCGTCGACCTCGACGACCGTCACCGTTCGCGGGCCGTCCGGCCCCTGCGCCTGGAAGCGCTGACCGGCCTGCAATACCTGGTCTTTCGGGAAAGCCGATCGCGGGCTGGCGCTGACCAGCGCTTCGTCGCGCTCGCCGTAGGTATCCACCGGCGCCAGGGTGACGCGCAGCTGCTCGCCCGCCCGGCGCGCGACCAGTGCCGCTTCCAGCGCCGGGAACAGATTGTCGTGCCCGTGCAGATATTCCAGCGGCTGCTGGCGTGCCCGGGAATCGTCGAGGGTGCGGCCTTGCTCGTCCGCGAGAACATAGTGCAGGGACGCAACGAGAGACGGTGCGATGGCGAACTGGCTCATGATGACTCCAGGATGACGATGGGAATTCTTGGTGGATGAGGGACGATGCCAGCTTGCCGGAAGGTCGATGAATCCGAACAGCTAGGAGGAGTGCTTGCGCAGGGCATCGACAGGCACTTCGAGGCGCTGGGTCTGCTGCAGCAGGTTGAGCAGCACGATGGCGCGCTCTTCACCCTTCTGCGCCTCGAACACGGCCTGCAGGGCGCGAAACGGCCCGTCGGTGATCTCGACGATATCGCCCTGGCGATAGTAGACATTGGCGCGGTCGCGGCTGGCATCGGCGCTGACGCGATCGCGCAGGGTATCGATTAGCGCATCCTGCACGAACACCGGCTCCTGGCCGAAACCGACCAGCCGCAGAACGCCCCGCGTGGAGCGAATCGGCCGCCAGTTGCTGGCAACGCGATCGAGACGGATGAACAGGTAATGCGGAAACAGCGGCTCGGCAACCCAGGTCAGCTTGCCACGCCGGCGCTTCTGCACCTCGAGCACCGGGTGGAACACTTCGTAGCCCTGGTTGTCGAGATGTTCACTGGCACGAAACGACTCGCCGCCCTTGCACTGGATCACATACCAGCGTGGCAACGACTCGCCGTCCTGCGTCGACTCACTGGTCATCGGTATACCTTCCCTGATCGCCGCCACTGATCACGACCTCTGGTCATGACCATTAATCATGACCTTTTAAAAAGACAATCCCTGTCATCGCCCGTTTCGACGAGGCAGAATCACGCGTTATCGCGAGATCGCCAGCGTGGCATTCGGGCCAGACGCGACAGGCCATCTAGCGTACCATTTTCGATCCGACACGTCCGCCCGCGGCGTGCCGATCCAGTTTACTGGAAACACTAAATAAATCGGCGAGCAGGAATGAAGCGCAAGGCGCACGGAGCGCAGCAACCGGAGCCTATGAGGTATAGGTGAGGATTGCGAGCACCGCGCAACGCAGCGATTCGCCTGCGCAGACATTTAGGCAGCGTTTCCTTTGGAGGTTGCATGCAACGCAAGCCACGTGACTGGCTGACATCCTTGCGCGTCTACCTGCGGGCGCCGGTGGTGACCCTGCTATTCCTGGGGTTTTCCGCCGGGCTACCCTATCTGCTGGTGTTCTCGACGCTCACCGCCTGGCTCGAGGATAGCGGTGTCGAAGTCGCCGCCATCGGCTTTTTCAGTTGGGTGGGGCTGCTCTATTCGATCAAGCTGTTCTGGGCGCCGATCGTCGACCGGGTGAGGCTGCCGCTGGTCGGGCGCTGGCTGGGCCAGCGCCGCAGCTGGATGCTGCTGGGGCAGACGCTAATCGCCGCCGGCCTGCTGGGACTGTCCGGGCTCGACCCCGCCGGCCACCTTCCGCTGGTGGCGGCCTTCGCCCTGCTCACCGCCTTCGGCGCGGCGACCCAGGACATCGTCATCGACGCCTACCGTATCGAATCCGGCGAAGCGGCAATCCAGGCCGCCATGGCCTCGACCTACATCATCGGCTATCGCATCGGTATCGTGATGGCGGGGGCCGGTGCGCTCTACATCGCCGACGCCGCGTCCTGGGCGGTCGCCTATCTGAGCATGGCCGCGCTGGTCGGCATCGGCATGTTCACCGTGCTGGTACGCCCCGAACCGCCGCGCCCGCAGAGCCTCGCCGTGGTGCTGTTCCATCCCCGGGTGAAGCGCTTTCTCCGCCGCAGCGCGAACCGCCCCGGCTGGCAGCGTCAGACCGGCGTATGGCTGATCGCGGCGGTCGTCTGCCCGATCAGTGACTTCTTCCACCGCTATGGCCGTCTCGCGCTGTGGCTGCTGATCTTCATCGGCATCTACCGCATCAGCGACATCTCGATGGCGGCGATGGCCAATCCGCTCTATCTGAGCCTGGGCTTCACCAAGAGCGACATCGCCAGCGTCACCAAGGTGTTCGGCGTGCTGATGACCATCGGCGGCGGCGTTCTCGGCGGGCTGCTGGTGGTCCGTTATGGCCTGGGCCGGATGCTGATCGTCGGTGCGCTGGCCGTGGCACTGACCAACCTGCTGTTTGCGCTGCTCGCCACCGGCGGCAACAGCCTGCCGCTGCTGATCGTGGCCATCACCGGCGACAACCTGGCCAACGGTCTCGCCAGCACGGTGTTCATCGCCTTCCTGTCGAGCCTGACCTCCCGCACCTACACCGCCACCCAGTACGCGCTGTTCTCCTCGCTGATGACCCTGCCAGGCAAGTTCATCGGCGGCTTCTCCGGCGTGGTCGTGAGCGATGTCGGCTATGCCAGCTTCTTCGGGATCGTCTGCCTGCTCGGCCTGCCGGCCGTGGCGTTGGCTTGGTGGCTGAGCCGCCGGCTGCCGACGCTCGATACCAACAGTGACGGCGACCAAGCGGCCAATGAGGCTGGGACGGCCTCGAAAACCCAAGAACGGAAAGACGGACGGGAAGACGGCGAGCCCGCCAGCACACGCTGACGGGCCCGGACAGGAATGAGAAATGAAGAGGCCGTTGTCGGCGAACCTCTCGGCGAACCTCAGGAGAGCGCCCGGCGCTGCCGGGCGAGCCAGTCCAGGGCGCCCTCCGAGGCGAGCCACTGGTCGCGCATCAGCTGGCGATACTGCCACGCCTCCGCGCGCGTGCCCGGCTCCGGCATATCGTCGCCGAGCCGTGCCGGCCGCGGGCGGTCTTCGCACAGGATCGGCAATATGTAGGGGTTGGCCGAATAGACCTCCCGCAGCACGGCGAGCGCGTCCTCCCGACGCGACAGGCGATAGAGCGCCAGTACCCGGCCCATCTGCACGCCCAGCATCTCGGTTCCTTCCGGCCCCTGTTCGCTGACCGCCAGCGCCTGTTCGTCGTTGCCCTCACGCAGCAACTGGTCGATCACCAGCTCGCGCAGGCCCAGGCTGTCCTCCTCGTCCAGCGCCAGCAGCCGCTGCGCCAGCTTCCGCGCCTCCTGCCCCGCGCCACGCTCCATGCCGATGACCAGCGCCAGGCCGGTTCGCAGCAGCGTCGCGTTGTCCGCATCATGCCAGGAAAAGCTGCCACCGGCGTCCTCGAGCTGGTTGAGCCAGAAGCCGTAGCGCTCCGCCAGCGGCGTGAAGAAGGTATCGACCATCCAGGGCAGGCTGCCGAAGCGACTGGCCAGCGCCAGGGTCAGCGCCTGCATCACGCGCGGCGCGTCCAGCCATTCCGGGTTGGCGCACAGCGCCTGCAGCCACTGCAGCGCCGTTACCCACGGGTCGCCCAGAAACCCGAGCGCGGCATCTTCGTCGATCTCGACCTCGCAGGCATCGGCCCAGCCGCGGTAGAGCGATGCCTCGCGAGAGCTGGGCTCGTACAGCAGCGCGCCTTCCTCGGAGTGGGTCAGTTCGAGACGGGGCGGACGCTGCTGGGTATGCAGCAGCGCCTGCAGCGCCGTCAACGGGCCGGCCAACGCCTCCTCGGAGTGGATGACCTGCTCCGCCAGCGCCGCCTGAGGGTCGTCGGCCAGCTCGGCGATGAATTCGAGCTGATCCGGGTCCAGGTGGTGCTGGCGCGACAGCCGTCGCCACCAGAAGGCCGCGCGCTGACGCGCCTTGCCGACATTGCCTTCGTGAAGCAGTACCATCGCCTCGATATACGCCAGCGATGGTGAATCCGGCAGGGTTCGCTGGGCGCTCTGGAAGGCGTCCCGCGCGCTGGCCAGATCGCCGCTGTCCAGATGCATCAGGCACAACCGCTCGAGGGCGGCCCCCCGCAGGAACCCCGGCCCCTCGGCCATCACTCTCTCGACCAATGCCGCTCGCTTGCGATGGAAGCCGCGCTCCTGATAGAGATCGACCAGGATTTCGAAGGCCGGCTCGATCTGCTCTTCCAGCGCCTCCCAGTCGCGATCGCCGGCAAACAGCGACTCCAGAATCTGCTGGGCGCGGCCGTTGTTGCCACTCTCCGCCGAGACGATGCCGGCTTCCAGCAGCGCCTGCGGCGGCGCCTTGCGGCTGTCCAGCGCGGCCTTCAGCGTCTCGCCACGCCACTCGCGCAGCGACAGCATCCACATCAGATGCCCGGGAATGACGCTGGGCATCTCGACTCGCGCACAGCAGTCGCGATAGAGCCGTCCGGAGTCGCACCAGCAGGGTTCGTCCCGCTTCGGCTCCGCCAGCGGCTCGGTATCGAAGTCGCGCCGGACCAGCGGGGTCTGATTCCAGATGAGCGGAGCGAGCGCCTGGGCCAGATCGAGACTGCCGCCGCAATGCTCGACCCCCTCGGCTCGGGCCCATGCCATCATCGTCGGGTAATATTCATTGGCGCGAATCGCCTCGAGGGCACCGCTGGCAAAACCCAGCAGCTGTTCGACCCAAGCTGTCAGCATGGCATTCCTCCGTTTTCTGGCCTCATCCTAGCACGCCGGGCAACGGCGCTGGCGAGTGCCGGCATGGGGTGATAATTTAGCCGCCGCTTGCCCTATCGTGACTAGCCGACCACCGTACCCACCCACCGTCGTCACCAGAGAGGAGCGCCCGTGCTCTTGCCGATTCCGTTTCGTCGCCCTTCGCCGTCGGCCGCCAGCGATGCACCCCAGGTAAGGCTGGAACGGGAAGGCCGTGACGAGATTCGGCGCATCACTGCGGCCGTCGAGAAAGTCCCCTGGACCATCAGCCTGCTGCAGATCCTGTGGACCGCCGGGCCGGTGACCCTGCTGGGCGCCTGGGGCGGCTACCTGCTGGGCTACGGCAAGGCGCCGACGCTCGAGAACTACATCTTCTTCATCTCGTTCACGGTCATCACCGGCGCGGCGGGGATCATCGCCAACCTTCTGCATCACCTGACGGGCGGGAGACGGCTGGAACGAACCTCGAGTCGCATCGAGCGCGTCATCAAGACGCTGCCGGAGCTGCTGCTGGCGACGCGCAATCTCATCGTCGAAAGTCTCGAGGGGGATGCCCGGCGCCGTGAAGCGGCCGCCATGCTGTTGCGCAAGCAGGACCTGTCGCCGGAAGGCGTCGAACTGGCAGCGCTCGAACTGCTGGACGATCACGAGAGCGCGCGCGTGATCGGCCAGATCGATGTCTACCGCCGGGTGGGCCTGCACGCGCGTGTCAGCGATCTGGTCGAGATCTACCGCGACGACATCGAACCCCGCCTCACCGAACTGTACGAGCTCGCGCCGGTGGCGATCACCCTGCTGCGCGAGCGCTTCGAAGGGCACGCCCCGGACCCGCGCTACGGTGTGCCGCGCGACGAGCACTTCATCGAACGGGTCATGGCCGCCATCGAGCACGACAACGACCTGCTGATGACGCTGCAGGACGTCGAAGAGATGGTGATCCTGGCGTTCGAACTGATCAGCGGCCGGGAGATTCCGGTGCTGTCGTTCGAATATCGCGGACGCTGGAAGCTGGCCCGGGCGTTCGACAGTCTCGAGGAAGCCCGCGCCCGCCACCGCATCGCCCAGGCGACCGGGCTCTCCCGCCTCAAGGCGCTGAATACTTACCTGATCGAGCATTCGGTGACCCCGCTCGCCGAGAACGTCTCCGGCCAGCGTGCCGATGCCCTGCTGGCCCACAGCGTCGCGGCCATCGACGAACTGAGCGAACAGATCCAGACGCTGGCCTACGCCATCCATACCGGGCGCAGCGATGATCGCCAGACGCTACGCCACCAGGCAGAGGTGCTGACCAACGCGATCAAGCTCTACAAGAGCGTCTCCAGCGCCTACAACGAAGTCGGGCGCAGCCACGCCCATCGCCTGCGCATGGCCCAGCGCTGGGAGGCGGTGAGCGCCGATCTCTCGGACGACACCACCCGCCTGCGTCTGGGGCCGGGACGGCGCGGCCTGCGCATTCGCGAGAGCAAGATCGCCCTCAACGACGAAGCCAAGGCGGTGGTGTGCAAGCGTCTCGGCCAACACCTGGAGAAGGCCAATATCGGCACGCTGCGCGAGCGGCTGCGCCAGGCCGAGCGGGATACGCAGCTCAGCGTAGGGGTGGAAAGCGCCAAGCGGGTCGCAGTAGAGATATTTCTGGCGCTGGAGCCCCATGTGCACCTCTCGCGCCCGGCCGTTCAGCGTGCCATCAACAGCACCAATGCCGCGGATTTCGGCCAGCTCGAACCCAACCTGTCGATCGCCGCGAAAGCCGCGATGGGGTCCGCCATGGTCCGCGAGATCGAGACCGACCTGTCGCGCACGGCGGAGTCGCTGGCCCTGGCCCTGGTCAAGCACTACCGCGTCGCGCTGGAACCGGAGGCGATGGCGTTCCTGCAGCGCCAGTACGGCGCGCGGGAAGCCACGCTGCAGATGCTGACCAACGTCAACCTCGACCGTGGCGAAACGCCCAACGTCAGTTACCTCAGCATGGCGCCGCCTGCGGTGGGTACGCCGCATCGCCAGTGGTATCGGTCACTGGTTCGCGCTCGTCGCCATCTCGAAAAATGATCGCCGAACGGATCGACCACAGCCACCTGCCGGAGCCAGTGCCATGCGCTTGATCGTCGCCGAAAAGCCGAGTCTCGCCCGCGCCATCGCCGACGCGCTGCCGGTCAAGGCGACGCGCCGCGACGGCTATCTCGAGGCCGGCGATACCGTCGTGAGCTGGTGTCTCGGCCACCTGCTGGAACAGGCGCCGCCCGAGCGCTACGACCCGAGATACAAGCAGTGGCGGCTCGATGACCTGCCGATCATCCCCCAGCGATGGCAACTGGTGCCCAGAAGCCAGGCGAGATCGCAGCTGTCCGTGCTGCGCAAGCTGATCAAGAGCGCCGACAGCGTCGTGCACGCCGGCGACCCGGATCGCGAGGGACAGTTGCTGGTGCAGGAAGTGCTGGATCATCTGGGCTGGCGCCGGGAAACCCAGCGGCTGCTGGTCCAGGATCTCAATCGGCCCGCCGTAGTCAAGGCGCTCGCCAGCCTCGAGGACAACCGCCGCTACCAGCCGCTCCACGCCGCCGCCGAGGCCCGCTCCCGCGCGGACTGGCTGTACGGCATCAACCTGACCCGCGCCTGGACCCTGATCGGGCGCCAGGCCGGCTTCGATGGGCTACTGTCGGTGGGTCGCGTGCAGACGCCGGTGCTGGGGCTGGTGGTCCGGCGAGATCGCGATATCGCCGCATTCGAACCCAAGCCCTTCTACGTTCTGTGGGTCGATCTTCGCGTCGCCAACGGCTCGCTGCGGGCCTGGTGGCAGCCCGGCGAGCACCATCCGCTGGATGGCTCGTGTTTTGATGGCTCATGTTTTGATGAACAGGGCCGCCTGCTCGATCCGCGTCCGGCCGAGGCGCTGGCGCAACGACTCGTCGGCGCCCGCGGCCATCTCGCCGAGCTCGACCAGAAGCGCAAGCGCCAGGCCGCGCCGCTGCCCTACTCGCTGTCCGCGCTGCAGGTCGATGCCGCACGACGCCACGGCCTCTCCGCGCAGCGAGTGCTCGATGTCTGCCAGTCGCTCTACGAGCGCCACCAGCTGATTACCTATCCCCGTTCGGACTGCCGCTACCTGCCCGCCGCGCACCATCGGGAGGCGGCCAAGACCCTGACCAGCGCCTGTCACCTCGACGACCCACTGCGGGGATGGGTCGAGCAGGCAGACTTCGGCCTGCGCTCCAAGGCCTGGGACGACGCCAGGGTCGGCGCCCACCACGCGCTGGCGCCGACGGGCCGGCCGGCGGACATGGACAGCCTGAACCGCGACGAGGCCAACCTGTTCCGGTTGATCGCGCGCAACGTCCTCGCCCAGTTCTATCCGGCGCTCGAGACCTACGAGACCCAGGCGATCTTCGAACTCCTCGACGAGCGCTTCAAGGCCCAGGGGCGGGAGATCCTCGAACCGGGCTGGAAGCCGCTGTTCACCACGCGCGACGATGTTCCCGCCCTGCCACCGCTGACGCGTGGCGAGCCGGCCACGGCGACCGATGCGAGCAGCGAGAATCGCGAAACCCGGCCACCGGAGCCGTTCACCGACGCCAGCCTGATCAAGGCGATGATGAACATCGCCCGCTACGTCGAGGACCCCGCGGTCAAGCGTACGCTGCGCGAATCCGACGGTCTCGGCACCGAAGCGACCCGGGCCGGCATCATCGAGACGCTGCTCACTCGGGGCTATCTGGTCCGCGACAGGAAAGCCATCAAGGCCACGCGCATCGGCCATGCCCTGATCGACTCGCTCCCGTCAGCGGCCACCCGGCCGGAACGTACCGCGCTGTGGGAGCAGCGGCTCTCGGCGATCGCCGACAATCAGGATGCGCCGGCGCCCTTCCTGGAAGCGCTGATCAGCGACCTGCGCGCGCTATTGGGCCAGGCGGACGCCGGCCGGCTGAATCAGGCGCTCAAGCTCGCGGCGCAGGGCAGCGCGCCGGAAGCCCCGGCTGCAAAGCGCGGCGGACGCAAGACCGGTGCCAGCCGCTCGCGACGACGATCGACGGGAACCCGATCGAAGGCCGCGCCATCGAAAGGCGGACAATCGAAAAGCGGGCAGTCGAAAGCCACCGCCAACCCGGCACGCGCCCGCCGCGCCAGGAAGCCCGACTCATGACGATTCGCCCCGAACACGCCGGACCCGAACTTGCCCGGCCCGCGACGTCGCCCGACGGTGGCCCGTGGCTTATTGTCGGCGCCGGTGCGCTCGGCCAGCTGTTTGCCGCCGCCCTCGCGCCGACGAATCCCGTGATCCTGCTCGGCAGACGCCCGGCACCGCCCGCCATCCGGTTGCGCACGCTGGAAGGCCGGGATCTACGGATAGCCCTGCGACGTGCGCAGGTGAGTGATTGGGCAAACCGGCCATCCGGAAACGAAGCGCCGGCGCTGGTGGTACTGGCGACCAAATCGCACGATACGCGGACGGCTTTGGAAACGCTGGCGCCCCGTCTCGCGCCGGCCACGCCGTTGCTGCTGTTGCAGAACGGCTTTCGCAGTCAGCCAGACATCACCGAACGCTGGGCCGGACCGGTACTTTGCGCCTCGACCACTGAAGCCGCCTATCGTCACGAACCCGATCCGGCCGGCCTTTTACCCGATGTGGTTCATGCCGCCGCCGGCAAGACCTGGATCGGCGATCTCGCCGACCGTCACCTCGCCCTGGCGGCCAACGTTGCCGAGCGCCTGACCCGAGCCGGCATCACGGCCGCGCCATGTCGCGATATCCGCCAGCGGCTATGGCAGAAACTCGCGATCAACGCCGTGATCAATCCGCTGACCGCCAGCCATCGTGTTCGCAACGGCGAACTGGCCGGGCCCCGATTCCGGCCCTGGATCGTCGCGCTGGTAGCGGAGATCGCCCAAATCATGCAGGCCGAAGACGTCTTGCCACCCGACGCGGGCTGGCAGGCGCTCGTCGACGGCGTGATCGAGACTACTGCCGCCAATCGGTCTTCGATGCTGCAGGACGTGCTCGCCGGTCGCCCCACCGAGCGTGATGCGATCCTGAGGCCGCTGATCGATGCGGGGCGCCGCCATGGGCTCGATGTCGCCACGATCGAGACGCTCTATCGAACGACGCCGCGCTGACCGCTGCCGACGGCATCGACAGTCGGCAAACCATGAGTCTTCTCGCGCTCGACGGGCGATCAAACCGATTTGAATCGTATGCTGGAGCCGTTCCACCACAACTGGCGATCCGCGCTGGCGGCCACGGCCTCGATGCGTTCGGCGTTGGGTGCATCGGTCGTTCGCACCCACTTTCGTGCCTGCCTTTCGGTACGGCCGAACTGCATATGCCGAGCCACCAGGCGCTCTTCCCGCAGTTCCCGATCGACATCGAGAAACCACACTTCGTCCAGCATGGCCCGCACTCGAGGCCAGGGTTCCTCCTCGAGCAACAGATAATTGCCTTCGGTAATGATCAGAGGCGTTCCCGGCGCGACCGCGATACTGGCGGCGATGGGCTCCTCGATTTCCCGATAGAAGCCGGGGGCATACACGGTTTCGCGATTGCGGTAACTAGCGCGAAGACGATGCAGCAGATCGCGGTAACCGAACGCATCGAAGGTATCCGGCGCGCCCTTCCTCTGGGCACGCCCCAATGCGTCCAGTTGGCGATTGGAAAGATGGAAACCATCCATCGGCACAACCTGCGCCTGATCCCCCAGCGCAGCGAGCAGCGCCTCCGACAGCGTGCTCTTGCCGGAACCCGGTGCGCCGACCAGACCGAGAATTCGGCGTTTTGATGAATCGATTAAGCTACGAGCGGCATCGAGAATCAGCGGGTCGATATCGATCGATAACGCCCGCGTTTCCGTTGTCATGATTGGCATGAGGGAATCGCAGAAAAAGCGGGAAGTTCAAACAAGCCTAGCACGCTCATTTTGATGAATGAGAGCGGTTTTTCAGCGACACGACTTTAGTCGTAAACTTACCAATATGACGCATGACCGGGAGCTACCTGGCGGTTTTCCCGGTCGATATTCAGGCTATCCAGCTGCAAAGCGGATTCATGACGCGGCAACGATATCGAAAAACAGCCCCCTAGGTTTTGTCTGAAAAGTCGTCGAGCGAAGGTCAGACAAGGCAAAAATCGTTGAAAAGACGGAGTTTACGCGGTGTAAATGAGTACTTTGAGCCGATTTTTAACGCCGTATGGCCGAGCGCAGGCAGTTTTCAGACAAAGCCTAGCTTTCGCCGACTCTCTGACGCAATCTTGCCACCTCATCCATCAGTTCGAGCGCCAGTGCCGCCCCGGCCAGGTTGACGCCGAGATCCCGTTGCAGTCGCTTTACGACCTTCACGCGGTGCAGGCTAGCGCCATAGAAACGCCACTGCTCGCGCCGACGCCCGCTGGGCTCGATGATGCCTTCATCGACCAGTTCGATGATCCACTCAGCATGGACCGTGCAGGCTCGGCACAATTCGCCCAGCGTCAGAACGGGGGTTTCGTCGAGATTGTCGACCGGCATCTCGGTAAGGTCGTGGATGGTCATGATCCGTTCTCCGCGTCCGCTCTGGGATTGAAACCTGCCACCGCCGCCAGCTGGCGATAGGCTGCCTTGACGTCGTCACGCTTCGCCGAAGGCAGGACGACCTCCAGGGTCACGTAGCAATCCCCCGGCGGCTGACCGGGTATACCGCGGCCCTTGAGTCGCAGGCGCCGCCCGCTCTGGGAGTCCGGTGGAATCTTCATCTCCACGGAACCTTCGGGCATCGGGACCGTCACCGTGGCGCCCAATGCCGCCTCCCAGGGCGCGACGGGGAGCTTCACCGTGACGTCGCGCCCTTCCACCTGATAGCGCTGATGCGGCTCGAATTCGATCTCCAGGTAGAGATCGCCCGCCGGCCCACCGCCAAGACCCGGCTCGCCCTGCCCGCTCAATCGGATCCGCTGGCCCTGCTTCACGCCCTTGGGAATGCGCACCTTCAACGTGCGATGACGAGACCGAAGCCTGCCCTGCTCGTCGATTTCGCCGCTCTGGAGCGTCAGCGTCCGCGCTGCACCGCGATAGGCATCCTCGAGTGCAATCGCGACCTTGGCGTGATGATCCTCGCCGCGCACACTCGCGCCGCGGGTACGATACCGAGCGCCGTCGGACTCACCATGGGTAAAGCCGTCCGAGCCGAAGCCCGTCGAACCAAAGCCCGTCGAGCCAAAGCCCCGGCGCTGGCCGAACAGGGACTCGAAGAAATCGCTGAAAGCCGCACTGTCTTCCCGAGAATAGCCTTCCTGCGTGTAACCACCGCCCCTGAACTCGAATCCGGTATCCCAGTCCGGTGGCGGCCGAAAATCCTGCCCGGCCCGCTGGCCTCGCCCCACCTGATCATAGGCGAGACGCTTTTCCGGATCCTTCAGCACCTCGTAAGCCTCGCCCAGCTCCTTGAAACGGGCATCGGCGTCGGCTTCCTTGCTGACGTCCGGATGATACTTTCGCGCCAGCTTGCGATAGGCCCGCTTGATCTCATCCTGGGTGGCATCCCGCTCGACACCCAGCACCGCATAGTAATCCTTGAACTCCATGCCGCACTCCCCGTGACCGAACCGACGGTGACCGCGGCCGGATGGCGGAGGACGGCCGACCAGTCGTCGGTCCGTCCTCGATCGCGTCTCGCAGTCACTATCCTTATAGCAGGATTGGCGAGGCTCGGGTGGCTAGCCGGTGTTGCGAAGGCCAGCGGCGATGCCTGCCATCGTGACCATCAGCGCCCGGGAGAGCTCCGGGGTGATGTCGCCGTCCGCATCGCGGTTGCGCTGCAGCAGTTCGGCCTGGAGGCCATGCAGCGGGTCGATGTAGGGGTTTCGCACCTCGATGGCCTGACGGATCAGCGGCGTGTTCTCGAGTAACTGGCGCTGATCGAGTATCCGCAGCAGCACGGCCTCCAGATCCCCCAGGCGCTGGCGCAGCGACTCGCCCAGTTGCGTCAGGGCGGGATCGTCGACCAGGCGCTTTTCGTAGTAGGCGGCGATAAGCGGATCCGACTTGGCCAGCAGCATCTCGAGCATGTCCAGATAGGTGCCGAAGAATGGCCACTGCTCGCGCATCTCGCGCAATCTGTCGAGCCCGCCATCTTCTTCCAGCCGCTGCGAGAATGCTTCGCCGCTCCCCAGCCAGGCCGGCAACATCAGGCGGGTCTGCGTCCAGGCGAAGATCCAGGGTATGGCACGCAACGTTTCGATGCCGCCCTCCTGGCGTCGCTTGGCGGGACGCGAACCTAGCGGCAGCCGGCCCAACGCCCCCTCCGGCGTCACCGCCCGGAAGTAAGGCACGAAGTCGGGATCCTCGCGCACGACGCCAACGTAGGCACGGTGGGCGATGTCGGCCAGGCGATCCATCTCCTCGCGCCAGACCGGCTGCGGCGCGGGCGGCGGCAGCAACGTCGCTTCCAGCACTGCGCAGACGTAGATCTCCATCGAGCGCAGGGCGATATCGGGCTGGCCGAACTTGAAGCGGATCATTTCGCCCTGCTCGGTCACCCGCAGGCTGCCGTTCACCGAGCCGGGCGGCTGCGACAGGATCGCTGCATGGGCCGGACCGCCGCCGCGACCGACGGTGCCGCCGCGGCCGTGGAAGAGGGTCAACGACACGCCGCCTTCGCGGCACACCTCGACCAGCCGCTCCTGGGCCCGATACTGAGCCCAGGCAGCCGCCAACTGGCCGGCATCCTTGGCCGAATCCGAGTAGCCGATCATCACTTCTTGGTGATCGCCGGCGGCCTCGCGATAGCCCGGTAGCGCCAGCAGACGTTCGATCACGTCACCGGCCCGATCCAGATCGTCCAGCGTCTCGAACAGCGGCGCGATGGGCAGACGCACGCCGTTGCCGGCCTCCTTCATCAGCAGCGCCACCGCCAGCACGTCGGAGGGTTGCTGCGCCATGGAAATGACGTAGGTGCCCAGCGCCTGGCGATGCTCGCGGCCGATGACGCCGAAGGTATCGAGCACTTCGCGGGTCTCGGCCGAGCACGCCCAGCGCGAAGGAATCAGCGGTCGCGGAGAGGCCAGCTCCTCGAGCAGAAACGCCTGCCGCGCCGGTTCGTCCCAGTCGTGATAGTGGCCGACGCCAAGGTAGTCGGTCAGCTCCTCGAACACCTGCGCGTGGCGGGCGCCATCCTGGCGCACGTCGAGCTTGGCCAGGTTGACGCCGAAGACCGCCACCCGTCGCAGCGTGTCGAGCAGCACCCCGTTGGCGATGGTTTCCAGCCCCACGTCGCACAGCGAGCGATAGCAGGTCAGCAACGGAGCGAAGAGCTGTTCGCGCGTTTCGATGATCGGCGCATCGCTGGGCGGTTCACCGTCGAGTCGCGCTCGCGACCAGGCCCGGGTCGCCTCCAGCCGGGTCGACAGCCGCTTGAGCAGGGCGCGATAGGGCTCTGCTGCTTGGCGAGAATCGCGCTCGGGATCGTCGCCGACTTCGGCCCGCAGCGCATCATTGGCCTTCCACATCGACAGCTCGGCCTTGAGCTGTTCGAGATCGCGCAGGTAGAGATCCGCCGCCATCCAACGGCCCAGCAGCAGCACTTCTTCGGTCACGCCGGCCGTGACATTGGGGTTGCCGTCCCGATCGCCACCCATCCACGAGGCGAAGCGGATGGGAGAGGCTTCCAGCGGCAGGCGCTCGCCGGCGGTCTCCATCAGCAGCGCGTCCAGATCGCGATGGAACGTCGGCACCGCTTCCCACAGCGAATTCTCGATCACCGCAAACCCCCATTTCGCCTCGTCGACGGGTGTGGGGCGCTCGTGGCGGATCTCGTCGGTGTGCCAGGACTGGGCGATCAGTTCTTCCAGACGGCCGTGCGCTCGCTGCAGCACTTCCGGATGGTCGGCGCTGGTCTCGATGGTCTGCAGGCAGTGATCGATGGCGTCGTATTTCTGGATCAGGGTGCGGCGGATGACTTCGGTGGGATGCGCCGTCAGCACCAGGTCGACTCGCATGTCGGCGATGGCATCGACCAGCTGGCGCGAGGAATGCCCCGATGCCGCCACCCGATGGAGCAGCTCGCCAAGATCGGGCTGGGTGCCGGGCTTGTAATCCTCGACCCTCCGAAAGCGCGCCCGATAGTGCTGCTCGGCGATATTGGAGAAGTTGAGAAACTGGTTGAACGCGCGGGTGACCGGCAGCAATTCCTGCTCGGGGAGCGCGCGAAGGTAGTCGATCAGCTCGCGCCGGTCCGCTTCCTCGGCGTTCTGCCGCCCTTTCTTGGCCAGGGCGCGGATACGTTCGATGCGGTCCACGAACTCGCTGCCGAGATCCTTGGCGATGGTGCGGCCGAGACTATCGCCCAGCAGCCTGACATTGTCCCGCAACGACTCATGCAGCGACGTTTCCACTTCCGAGTTCATGGCATCCCTCCCAAGATGGTGGAGCAGGGGCACCATGTGGCGCCCCTGCCCGAACAGACCGATATCGTCAAAAGCCCTATCGTCAAAAGCCCTTTAGGGTTCAGCATAACGATCTGCGGGACGGAGTCGACCGGCAGGAAAAACGACATTAGTCGTAAATTTACGACCTCAACGAAGGATTCAGGCGTTTTCGTCCTGCTTCGCCGCCTGCCAGTGGCGCTCCATCTCCTCCAGCGAGGCATGCTCGATGCGCGAGCCATCTGCCGCCAGCGCCCGCTCGACATGACGAAAGCGGCGCTCGAACTTGGCGTTGGTGCGGCGCAGCTGCTGCTCCGGGTCACACCCCAGACGGCGCGCCAGGTTGACCACGGCGAACAGCAGGTCGCCGACCTCTTCCTGGGCGTGGGCCCGATCGTCTTCGGCCAGCGCCGCTTCGACCTCGGCGAGCTCCTCGCGGATCTTGTCGATGACGCCGCCCTCGTCCGGCCAGTCGAAGCCCTGGCCGGCCGCACGCTTGCTCAGCTTGGCGGCCCGGCTCAGGGCCGGCAAGGCAGTCGGAACGTCGTCCAGCGCCGAGGCTCTGCCTCGATTCGAGGTATGGCGAACCTCACGCTCCTCGGCCTTGAGCGCTTCCCAACGCGCCTTTACCCGACCTTCGGCGATCTCGTCGTCGCCGCGCCGGGACTCCAGCGTGCCGTCGGGGAAGACGTGCGGATGGCGGCGCAGCATTTTTGCCGTCAAGGTATGGACGACATCGCCGAAGTCGAAGCGCCCTTCCTCGCTTCCGAACTGGCTGTAGTAGACGACCTGGAACAGCAGATCGCCCAGCTCGCCCGGCAGTTCGTCGAACGCCCGCCGCTCGATGGCATCGGCGACCTCGTAGGCTTCCTCGAGCGTATGCGGAACGATGGTGTCCCACTCCTGCTTGATATCCCACGGGCAGCCGTGCCGGGGGTCTCTCAATACGGCCATCAGAGTCAGCAGGTCATCGAGCGTATGTCGCCGAGAATCCTGGCGACCAGCATCGGGCGATGGTGCAGTGCCTTCGTCCTTCATCGTGACTCCTGTCCCTGAGCATGGCCTTGGCGCAGCCGTTTGACGTCGATCACGTTGGGCAACTGCTGGATGCGCGAGAAGATGCGCTCCAGCGCTTCCAGCCCGTCGATTTCCAGCGTGATCCGCATCCGCGCGATATTGTCCAGCTTGTCCGTCACCGTGTTGACCGAGGTCACGTTGACGCGATCACTGGAGAGTACGTGGGTGACATCGCGCAGCAGCCCGGAGCGATCCCACGCTTCGATCTCGATATCCACCGGGTACTGGGCACGTACTTTCTGCCCCCACTCGACATCGACGATCCGCCGTGGCTCCTCGCTGCGCAGCTGCAGCACGTTGGCGCAGTCCTGGCGGTGAATGGTGACGCCGCGACCCTGGGTGATGTAGCCGATGATCTGGTCCCCCGGCACCGGGTGGCAGCAATTGGCCATGGCCGTCTTGAGATTGCCGACGCCAAGTACGGTGATGCCGTCGCTGGATTCCTTGCCCTGGTGGCGCCTGGGCTTGGTCAGCAGCCGGTCGAGCTGCTCCTGATCGTCGCTCTCGCCGAACAGCTGCTGCGCCTGATGCAGCACCTGGCCGATGCGAAGATCGCCGGCGCCGATCGCGGCGTACATGTCATCCACCGAGGTGTAGTTGACCGCCCCCGCCAGCCGTTCGAGGTCGACGCCGTCGATGTCGAGCCGGCGGAACTCGCGGTCGAAGATCGCCTTGCCCTCGTCGAGGTTCTGCTCCCGCGCCTGCAGCTTGAACCAGGCCTGGATCTTGGAGCGCGCGCGCGAGGTGCGGACATAGCCCAGGTTGGGGTTGATCCAGTCACGGCTCGGCGCACTCTTGGTCGCGGTGAGGATCTCGACCTGCTGGCCGGTCTTGAGCAGGTAGGTTAACGGGACGATACGGCCGTCTACCTTGGCCCCGCGGCAGCGGTGGCCGATTTCGGTATGCACGCGGTAGGCGAAGTCGATCGGCGTGGCGACCTGCGGCATGTCGATGACGTGGCCGTCCGGGGTGAACACGTAGATCCGATCCGGCGCCACATCGCTCGCCAGCCCTTCGCGGAAATCCCCGACATCGCCAACCTCCTCCTGCCACTCGAGCACCTGGCGCAGCCAAGCGATCTTCTCTTCGTAACTCCGGCTCTTGGCGTTGGTGTCCATCCCCTTGTAGCGCCAGTGCGCGCAGACGCCGAGCTCCGCCTCCTCGTGCATGGCGAAGGTACGTACCTGGATCTCGAGCACCTTGTTCTCGGGGCCGATCACCGCGGTATGCAGCGACTGGTAGCCGTTCTTCTTGGGGTTGGCGATATAGTCGTCGAATTCGTTGGGCACATGATGCCAGCGCGAATGCACGATACCGAGGGTGGTGTAGCAGTCGGCGATTTCGGGCACCAGAATGCGCACCGCGCGCACGTCGTAGACCTGGGAGAAATCGATGCGCTTGCGCTGCATCTTGCGCCAGATCGAGTAGATATGCTTCGCGCGACCGTCCAGGTGATATCGCAGTATCCCCTGGCGTTCGAGCAGCGTTTCCAGCGTATGCACGACATCCTGGATATAACGGTCTCGATCCAGCCGCTTCTCCGCCAGTTGCTTGGCGATCGACTTGTATTCGGTCTCGTGCAGGTAGCGGAAGGCCAGATCCTCCAGCTCCCACTTGATCTGGCCGATGCCCAGCCGGTGGGCCAGCGGCGCGTAGATATCAAATACCTCGCGCGCCACGCGCAGCCGCTTTTCACGGGACGCGTCCTTGACCTGTCGCAGCATGCAGGTCCGTTCGGCGATCTTGATCAGCGCCACGCGGACGTCGTCGACCATGGTCACCAGCATCTTGCGCAGGTTGTCCTGCTGGTTGTGCTGCGACAGTCCGTGCTTGGGCGCCTGAAGCTGGCTGATCGCGGCCATGCTGAGCACCCCTTCGATCAGCTTGGCAACTTCGCCGCCCATCTGCTTGGCGACACTCTCGAGACTCAACAGACCGCGACGGACGCTGCGATAGAGAATCGCCGCTTCCAGCGTGGGTTGGTCCAGCTTGAGCTGGCTAAGGATGTCGGCCATTTCCAGGCCGGTGAGCAGTGTCTGGTCAGGGAGCGCTTCGGCCACGCCCTGGTGGGCATCCCGCTCGCTGGCCCGGAGGGCCAGTTCGCAGGCCTGGCGTATTCGCTCGGGCGCTCGCAACTCGACATCCTGCTGCAGTCGTTTCAGCCACAAATCCAGATCGACGCTGCCATCGACCAGCGGCTCGCTCTCTCGCACTTTCACCATGCTAGTGCTTGCCTCCCGAAATCGGACTTCCGAGACCACCAACCCGCCGCCGTGGCCGCTCGAACAGCGCGAGCGACTCCAGATGGGCGGTATGCGGAAACATGTCGGCCATTGCCAGACGCGACAACGAGTAGCCTCCCGCCAGCAGATGCGCCGCGTCCCGTGCCAGCGACGCGGGATCGCAGGAGATATAAGCCACCCGCGCCACGTCGCTTTCCGCCAGCTGTCGGCAAACCGCATCGGCACCGTCCCGCGGCGGATCCAGCAATACCGTATCGTGCTCGGCAATCAGCGCTTCGATCGTCGCGCCTGGCGCGCTGAGGTCGGCCTGCAATGCCGAGACGTCCAGGCCGTTGCGGCCGGCATTGTCTCGCAGCCGCTCGACCATCTCATTGCTCCCTTCGACCGCCGTGACGCTGGCAACGTCACCAGCCAGCGCCAGCGAGAAGTTGCCGATACCGGCGAACAGGTCGAGCAGCCGCTCCCCGCCGCCAGGGGCGAGCCAGTCTCGCAGCG
This sequence comes from Salinicola sp. 4072, assembly GCF_036663415.1. Classification (NCBI taxonomy): domain Bacteria; kingdom Pseudomonadati; phylum Pseudomonadota; class Gammaproteobacteria; order Oceanospirillales; family Halomonadaceae; genus Salinicola; species Salinicola sp. 4072. The sequence continues at coordinate 122,090 of NZ_JAXOVV010000007.1, forward strand.
TGTCGACCAGGCGCTGGTTGATCTCGGCGTTGACCTGCAGGAAATCACCCGGCGCCAGCGCGAGCGACACCGGTCGGCGATCGCCGCCGTCGACCGTCGTGACCAGCTCTGGCCTGTCGCCAAGCCAGACCAGGCTGGTCGACTCGCGGCCTCGGCGCAACGCACAGGCCACACCTTCGCGCTCGGAAAAGGCTCGCCAACACTGTTCGTCACCAGGTACGTCGCGCAGCTGCCGCACCACCACGGTGACCACGTCGGCATCGGTCAGCAACAGTTCAAGGTGCCCCACATGACGCGGCGCCTCGAGGGACTCCAGCTGTGCACGCAGGCGCGGCAACAGGGCCGCCAGCGGCGGCGCCAGCACGTGGCAGCTGTCGATGTCGACCAGCTGCTCGCTGCCTCGCGCGCGGAACCCGAGATGAACCCGACCTTGCGCGTCGCACTTGACGCCCAGCCTGGCGCGACGACGATAGCCGGCATCGTGGCCGATCAGCATCGCTATCTCTTCCGGGGCATCAATGGCTTGACGCTTGAGCAGATCGACCAGTACCCGGCGCTTGTGCTCGCGCTGGCCCTCGACGCTCAAGTGCTGCAGATCGCAGCCGCCGCAGCGTGCCGCGTAGATACAGGGCGGTTCCACACGCTCTTCGGCCGCGTTGAAGCGCTCGCGTACATGAGCCTCGTCATAGCGCTTGCGCTGACGATGGATCGCGATGTCGACCCGCTCTCCCGGCAGCGCGGCATCGACAAACACCGTCTTGCCTTCGGCGTTTCGCGCTACGCCACGCCCGTCATGCGCCAGTCGCTCGATGGTCAGCGAGCCGTCGTCGGCTTTCGCTGCCGGTGCGTGCCGCGACGTCTGGCGTTCGCGACGTACGACCGGTGACCGCTTTTTCCCCAGCATCGCCATGATCAGGCGTCCGGCGCATAGAGGCCGGTGGAGAGATAGCGATCGCCCCGGTCGCAGACGATGAACACGATCACGGCGTTGTCGACCTGTTCGGCGACCCTCAGCGCCCCCGCCAGCGCTCCGCCGGAGGAGACACCAGCGAGAATTCCCTCTTCCCGTGCCAGGCGGCGCATGTGCTCCTCGGCTTCCTGCTGGCCGATGTCCAGCACGCTGTCGACTCGCTGCGGTTCGAAGATGTCGGGCAGATACGCCTCGGGCCAGCGCCGGATGCCGGCAATGCTCGCGCCGTCCGCCGGCTGAAGGCCGACGACCTGGATCGACGGGTTGCGTTCCTTGAGATAGCGCGAGGTCCCCATGATGGTGCCGGTGGTCCCCATGGCGCTGACGAAATGGGTGATGCGCCCCGCGGTCTGCTCCCACAGTTCGGGACCGGTGGTACGGTAGTGGGCCAGCGGATTGTCGGGGTTGGCAAACTGGTTGAGCGGCTTGCCTTCGCCTCGGGCGATCATCTCGTCGGCCAGATCCCGCGCCCCTTCCATGCCGGCTTCCTTGCTGACGCCGATCAGCCTGGCGCCGTAGGCCGCCATGGCCTGCTTGCGCTCGCTGGAGGCGTTGTCCGGCATGATCAGGATCATGCGATACCCCATCACCGCGGCGGCCATGGCGAGTGCAATGCCGGTATTGCCGGATGTCGCTTCGATCAGCGTGTCTCCCGGCGAGATATCGCCCCGAGCCTCCGCTTCGCGGAGCATGGAGAGCGCCGGGCGATCCTTGACCGAGCCTGCCGGATTGTTACCTTCCAGCTTGGCCAGAATCGTATTGTCGCGCCCGGCATTGATGCGGGCGAGTCTCACCAATGGCGTATTGCCAACGGTTTGCGCGAGCGTGGGAAATGCCATAGAAAAGTTCCTGGGGCCAGAGCTTGTACGGTTTCGAACCGGACCAATGACGAAAGCGGCCGGCCGAGAACCAGTAAATGGAATGGTAATAGTATATCGAAGCCGGCGGGGGACATGACAGCGGTCATCCAGGACACGGCGACGGCTCGTGTGTCGGCATCGCCGTCTCGATCCATAATGGGCGATCGGTTTTATGGCATTGCCGATTCGAGTCACTGGCAGGGCTACGGTTTTTCAGACCTTCGCCGATAAAACTCCATGAAAACGCAAGAGCTTCAGGGTTTAATGGTTTCACGCGGGCTGATCATTTTTTTCATACTATTTTCCGCGCTGCTGCTCGGCTTGGCCGGGTGGCATGCCTGGGAATGGTGTCGTGCCAATGATCAGATGTTGTCCCGACGGCTGCAAAGCATCAACCGTGTCTTCACGCCATCGCTGGCTGAGGCCGCGCAGAACGAGGACATGCCTCGGGTGCACAAGCTGCTGGCCCGTCTGACCAGCGACCCGGCTATCGTCAACGCCACCCTCCGAGATGAAAGCGGCAAAGTCCGGGATTTCACGGGGACGGCCCCTCCTCCGGCGGCACTGGAGACGCTTTCATCGGCATTGCGCACCTGGAACCACGATGGGGTTCGGAGATGGATACAACCGCTGGAGACCTTCGTTCTCCCGCAGTCGCCGCACCGCTACTGGCTGGATCTGAGTCTCGATCCTCTACGCGCCAACTCCATACCTGACCGCCCTTTTAGCCCCTGGCTGCCGCTGCTGTCACTGCTGCTATTGATTCCGTTGACGTTGGTCTGGCGGCGATCACCTCCTGACCGTACGACGCGTGACCGGACAGCGCCCAACGCCAAAGCGTCGCTTTTCCCGACGTCATCATTGACTCACGCACCGGAAGTGAGCCCGGACAGTGATCTGACCTACGTGAGTCATGAGCTACGCGCGCCGCTGTCCGGGGTGCTGGGGTTCTGTCGCCTGCTGGAGAACAGCCCTCTCGATACGCAGCAACGGGAATGGCTCCGCCACATTCATCTGGCTTCCACCGGGCTGCTCGATACCGTCGACCATGTGTTGGGGGACAATCGCAGCCGGACGGATCACGTCTTTGATATCGCCGAGGTACTCTGGGAGATCCTGTGTCTGCAGACACCGTTGGCGCAAGCGAAGCGCATGACGTTGCTGGCTATTGTCTACGATGACGTTCCCCCTCGCCTCGTCGGTGCCGACATCGGCATCCGCCAGCTGCTGACCAATCTGATCAACAACGCCATCAAGTACGGCGAGGAAGGCGATATCGTCATTCGCGTCGTCCTGGAGAGCCGCGAAGGTAGCGCGGTCCGCTTGCGCTTGAGTGTCAGCGATGGCGGCAGCCGCGATCCATCAAATCGTCAGCGCCTGCAGCAAGCGCTCGAACGAGGACAAGCCGAAGCAGTCGATGCCAAAACCGGTGTGGGTATTGCTATCTGCCAGCGCCTGGCAGCGGAGATGAACGGGTCGCTGGCCCTGGGGGCCAGTTCGGGCAAGGGCAACACGATCATCGCCAGCATCGGCCTGGAGGCCTGCGAGCCCTATGTTCGCCCCGCAGAATTCGATCTGGAAGGTGCGGAAATCACAGTATGGCAGCCACATGCCCGGCTGGCGTATCTGCTCGACTATGCGCTCAAGCGATGGCGTGCGCGCCCGACATCGCTGAGCGAACCGGATTCCTTGAGCGCGACGGGTGACACGTGTCAGTTGTCGATCATTGGCATTGATGAGAAGGCTCTCGAGCCCGAGGCTCATCGAATCTGGCAACAACGCTTCGACGCCATGCGCCGCCCCTGTCTGCTGGTGGCCAATCTCACCCCGACGCGGCCGATAACCTGGCGTCTGCCGGAAGGAAGCGCCATCCTCCGGTTGCCGATCTCCCGATATAGCCTGGGGCGAGCCCTGGCCAGGATGCTCGCCGAGCATCGTCAGCGGGATTTCCCCCCGCGCCCTCGAGTGCTCGTCATCGACGATGACGAGGTGTCGCAGCACTACCTCGACGCGGTGCTTCCCATCATCGGCGCGGAAGTCGTGGTGGCGAGCAGCGCCGCCGAAGCCGTTGCCATTGCCTCGAAGCGGACCATCGATCTGGTTCTGGTGGATCTGCACCTGCCCGATGCCAGCGGCTTCGAAGCAATAGACCGCCTGCGACGACTGAATCGGGAATGGAAACGCAAACCCGTCATCGCCATGACCGCCGAACCGAACGCGCCAGAACGAAGCCGATCGACGAATGGCGCCATCAACGAGATATTAGTCAAGCCGCTAGCGGAAAGTCTGCTGAGAAGCGTGCTGGCGCAATATCTGACGATGCCTCCGTGCCCACCCTCGGAACGGACGACCTCGCCTTCAGGTACAGATCTCTCCCGAACACCGCCACCCCTGCATGCGGGTGACCTGCCGGTCGTCGACAAGGCCCGGGCCCGCCGGGTCAGTGGCGACCGCGAGGCGCTCGCCGCAGACATGTTGGCCCAGTTGATTGCGGAGCTGCCCGGGTATCGACACGAACTGAATGTCGCGTGGCAGCGCCGCGATGCCGAGCGGCTTGCCGAGATCGCCCACCAGCTCGGCGGCGGTTGCCGCTACTGCGGCGCGCTCCAGCTGGCGGCGGCTTGCGACAAACTGGAGAACCGCTGTCGCCATCACCCCGTGGACGCGTGTGGCGAGGCATTTCGTGAAGTGATGGCCGCTTGCGACCGTCTGGGCATCTGGGCCGACGACCAGACGGTCACTGGCATCCACTGACGCGCTTACGCGTGGTCGTGGTCGTGGTCGTGGTCATGCTCGAAGGATTCAATCTGGGCGACGAGTCCCGACTCCTGGCCGGCCACCATCAGCCGTTTCATTTCCGCCACGGCTTCCTTGAGCCCGACGAACAGCGCCCGCGCGATGATCGCATGGCCAATGTTGAGCTCGTGGATACCAGGGATCGCCGCAATCGCCTCGACGTTGTGGTAGTGCAGGCCGTGTCCGGCGTTCACCACCAGGCCCAGTTCGTCGGCGAATTCCGCCGCCGCGGTCAGTCGTTCGTACTCGAGGCGCTGCGCCTCGCCGCTGGTTTCCGCATAGGCACCGGTGTGCAACTCGACCACCGGGGCACCCACCTCGAATGCCGCCTGAATCTGCGCCGGCTCGGGATCGATGAACAGCGAAACCCGGCACCCTGCCGCCTCGAGTCGACGACAGGCACTAGCGATGGCATCGCGACCGCCAACGACGTCGAGCCCCCCTTCGGTGGTCAGCTCTTCCCGCTTTTCCGGCACCAGGCAGACGTCGGCGGGCTTCAACCGCTCGGCCAGGGTGACCATCTCCTCGGTCACCGCCATCTCCAGGTTCATGCGCGTATTGAGCACGGCCGCGATCAGTTCGACGTCCCGCTCCTGGATATGCCGTCTGTCCTCGCGCAGATGCAAGGTGATGCCATCGGCGCCGGCTTCCTCGGCCAGCAGCGCGGCCTGGACCGGGTCGGGATAGCGGGTACCGCGGGCCTGGCGTAGCGTCGCGACATGGTCGATGTTGACACCCAACTGAATACGAGTAGCGATCATGAACTCGGGCTCCTTGGAGCGGTGAAAGACAAGAGGACCCGGGTCGAGGGACGCGCTCCCCGGCCCGGCGATAGCGAGAATCAGGCACGCCCCTGACGGCGGCGCTGGCTGAGCCGTTGCATCAGTTCCCGGGAGCGTAGCGGCTGGTTGCCAATCAGCGGCGCCAGTGCCGCTCGGGTCAATGCCTTGCTCAGGCCAGCCAGCCCGGACGCGTCCCAGTCGCCGCGCGCCAGCAGCTTGAGGCTGCGGCCATCCCAACCGGGGTGCTGCGCACCGACGGGCATGAAGCGGCGGCTCTCGACAACGTAGGTGTAACGGGTGGAGGGATCGAGCGGGCTGTCGTCCGTCTCGAGAAAGATCGGCTCGGCATCCAGCGCCTCGAGCAAGGTGATCTCAAGGCGCCTGAGGCTGGTGGCACGTTCGGCCGGCCGGGTCAGTCGCTCGATCGTCCTGGCGTAGATGGCGAAGAGATCGCCCGTCGGCAGCCCGACCGGCAGCGCTCGCGTCAGCAGCTCATTGGCGTAGAGTCCACAAAGCAAGCCTTCACCGGCCAGCAACACCGCGCTCTGGGTGGTTTCCATCATCCGCAGGCGTTTGAGATCGCCGTCGCCGATCCAGGTCAGATGCAGTGGCGCAAAAGGTTGCAGCTTGGCGCGGGACTTGCTCCCCGCCCGCTGAACGCCCTGGGCGACGGCGCGGATATGGCCGTGCTCCAGCGTGATGACGTCCACCAGGGCGCTGGTCTCCCGATAGGGCCGCTTGTGCAGCAGATAAGCCGGCTGGGGCGTCATGGCCAATGCCTCTTGAGAGGAGCGCGCAGTTCCCTGCTCGAATCAGTTCGTCGATCGGAAGATCGGATCGTCAATCGAGATGCTCGTCAATCGAGATTGTAGCCAAGGCTCTTGAGCGCCCGGTCATCGTCCGACCAACCCCGCTTGACCTTGACCCACAGGTTGAGCATGACCTTGCTGTCGAAGGCTCGCTCCATCTCCTGGCGCGCCTCGATGCCGATCTTCTTGATCCGCTCCCCCTTGTCACCGATCAGGATCTTCTTCTGGCCCTGGCGCTCGACCAGCATCAATGCGCTGATATGGATGACCTTGCCTTCGTCGCGGAACTCCTCGATCTCGACGGTCATCTGATAGGGAAGCTCGTCGCCCAACTGGCGCATGACCTTTTCGCGGACCAGCTCGGCGGCCAGAAAGCGCTGGCTCTTGTCGGTGATCTGATCGTCCGGGAAGTAGTGCACACCTTCGGGCAGGCGCTTGCCGACTTCGCCTTCGAGCTCCGGCACGTTGGTTCCGTGCTTGGCGGAGATCGGCAGGATCGCGGCGAATTCGCGTCTGGCGGAAAGCGACTCCAGCCACGGCAGCAATGTCGTCTTGTCCTCGAGCCAGTCGACTTTGTTGACCGCCAGGATTACCGGCGCTTCGACGTGGGTGAGCTTGTCGAGCACGACCTGATCCTCATCCGTCCAGCGCGTGCGGTCGACCAGGAACACGACGCAATCGACGTCGCGCAGCGCCTGTGATGCAGCCTGGTTCATGAAGCGATTGATCGCCTTGTTGCGATCCCGGGTCTGCAGATGGATGCCGGGCGTATCGACATAGATGAACTGCGCCTCATCCACTGTCTTAATGCCCATGACCTGGTGGCGCGTCGTTTGCGGGCGCCGCGAGGTGATGGAAATCTTCTGCCCCAGGATACGGTTCATCAGGGTCGATTTACCCACGTTGGGACGCCCGACGATAGCGACGAAACCACAGCTCTGTGTCATTGACGCTTGCCCTTTGATGGTTCGAGTTTGGACAACGCAAGCTCGGCGGCCTGCTGTTCGGCGAAACGTCGGCTCGTGCCTTCTCCCAGCGTCGGTGACTCGCCCAGCATGGCCACGTGGCACTCGACGCTGAAGGTCTGGGCGTGGGCCTCGCCTTCCACCGAGATCACTTCATAGCGCGGCAACGCCTGCTGCCGGGACTGCAGGAACTCCTGCAGGCGCGTCTTGGGATCTTTCTGGGTGTTGTGCAGATCGATCGCCTCCAGCCGTGTCCCGAACCAGGCCAGCACGCGACTGCGTGCCACATCCATACCGGCGTCGAGATAGATCGCCCCGATCACCCCTTCCAGCGCGTCGGCCAGGATCGAATCGCGCCGATGACCGCCGCTTTTCATCTCGCCGGACCCCAGCCTGAGGCACTCGCCCAGGTTGAATTCCCGCGCCACCACGGCCAGCGTCTGCCCCTTGACCAGCCCGGCCCGCAGACGGGACAACTGCCCTTCCCGCGCGGCCGGAAAGCGCTTGAACAGCGCCTCGCCGATCACGAAATTGACGATCGAGTCTCCCAGAAACTCGAGCCGTTCGTTATTGGCGCCGCCGACGCTGCGGTGCGTCAGCGCCAGTTCCAGCAGCGCCGGGTCACGAAAGTCGTGGCCAATTCGGCGGCTGAAGCCTTGCAGAGGATCACTCACGTCATTCCCATTGAGTCGTTATCTTTGAAACAAAGAATCGTTGTCTTTGAAGCAAAGCGGGCGCGGGATAGCCCGTCGCCCGCTATGCGAGTTGCGCGTCTTGCCGCTGTTCCGAGAACGGGACCGTCATGATCCCGCGTCCGGAGCCGGCGGCCGACCAACTGAAATTTCAACAGCTATATAAGAATCAGTTTATCTGGCGTACCGTGCTGAAGCTAGGCAATCCACCATCCCAGTGCATCCACACGGCAAACGCCTTGCCGACGATGTTCTTTTCCGGGACGAAACCCCAGTAACGGCTGTCGTTGGAGTGGTCGCGGTTGTCGCCCATCATGAAATACTCGTGGTCGGGAACGACGATCTCCCGCATCTGGGGCCCGGGGCTCTGGGGGTTGTTGAAGATACTGTGCTCGACGTCACCGAGGTGTTCCTCGAACAGTTCTTCGCCCGGTGCTTCTGCCGGGTCGGGATCGGTCATCGACTTGGGCACCGGCTCGCCATTGACGTAGAGCTGCTTGTTTTCGTAGCGAATGTGATCCCCCGGCAGGCCAATGACGCGCTTGATGAAATTGACCGATGGATCCTGCGGGAAGCGGAAGACCATGACATCACCGCGCTCCGGTTCACCGATATCGGCAATTTCGGTGTTGATGACCGGCAGGCGGAGTCCGTAGCTGAACTTGTTGACCAGGATGAAATCCCCTACCTCGAGTGTCGGTCGCATCGAGCCCGAGGGAATCTGGAACGGCTCGATCACGAAGCTGCGCAGCACCAGAACGACCAGCAACACGGGGAAAAAGGAGCGGGCGTAGTCGACCGGCCAGGGGTCCTTGTAGTCGACCGACTTTTCGCCACCCTGTGCTTGTGCGGCGGCCTGCTGGCGTTGGCGACGCGAGCGCCGCCAGAACAGGCTGTCGAGCAACCAGACGAGCCCCGTGATGGCGACAGCCAACACCAGTAACAACGAAAAATCCATGAGGTGTTTTCCTACTCGTTCATTTTGAGAACGGCAAGGAACGCATCCTGGGGTATTTCGACACGACCCACCTGCTTCATGCGTTTCTTGCCGGCTTTCTGCTTCTCCAGCAATTTCTTCTTGCGCGTCGTGTCGCCGCCGTAGCACTTGGCCGTCACGTTCTTGCGTAGCGCCTTGACCGTCGTTCGTGCCACGACGTGACCGCCGATCGCTGCCTGTACCGCGACATCGAACATCTGGCGCGGGATCAACTCCTTCATCTTGTCGACCAGAATGCGACCACGCGAATGAGCGTGATCGCGATGAATGATCAACGCCAGCGCGTCGACACGATCGCCGTTGATGAGAATATCCAGGCGTACCAGCTTGGCGGCCTCGAAACGCTCGAAGCTGTAGTCGAGCGAGGCATAGCCCTTGGAGATCGACTTGAGTCGGTCGAAGAAGTCCATGACGACCTCGGCCATCGGCAGTTCGTAGACGAGCTGCATCTGGCTGCCCAGCACCTGCATGTCCAACTGCACGCCGCGACGATTGACGCATTCGGAGATGACGTTGCCCACGTACTCCTGCGGCACCAGAATACTGGCGCGCACGATCGGCTCGCGCATCTCCGCCACGTTGGCCATATCGGGCAGCTTCGACGGGTTGGAGATGGTGACCAACTCACCGTTGTCCATCAACAGCTCGTAGTTGACTGTCGGCGCCGTGGTCAGCAGATCGATGTCGTATTCGCGCTCCAGGCGTTCCTGGACGATTTCCATGTGCAGCGTGCCGAGGAAACCGACGCGGAAGCCGAACCCGAGCGCATCGGAGTTCTCCGGCACGTAGTCGAGCGAGGCATCGTTGAGCGCCAGCTTCTCGAGCGCGTCACGGAAGTCTTCGTAGTCGTCGGAGCTGACCGGGAACATGCCGGCGTAGACCTGCGGCTTCACTTTCTGGAAGCCGGGCAGACGCGGCACGTCCTTGGTCTTGGTATGGGTGATCGTGTCGCCGACCGGCGCGCCCTGGATATCCTTGATGCCGGCGATGACGAAGCCGACTTCGCCGGCACGCAGGATGCCGGTGGAGTTCTGCTTGGGCGTGAAATAGCCGATGTCGGTCACTTCCCAATCGCGACCGGTCGACTTCATCTGAATCTTGTCGCCCTTCTTCAAGGTGCCGTCGAACAGACGCACCAGCGACACGACACCCTGGTAGTTATCGAACCAGGAATCGATGATCAGGGCCTGGAGATGGCCTTCGCGATCGCCTTTGGGGGGCGGAATATCACGCACCAGACGCTCCAGCAGCAGATCGATGTTGAGACCGCTCTTGGCCGACACACGTACCGCGTCATGAGCATCGAGACCGATGATCTCCTCGATCTCGTGAGCCACTTTGTCCGGGTCCGCCTGGGGTAGATCCATCTTGTTGAGAACCGGGAGTACTTCCAGGTTCTGCTCGATGGCGGTGTAGCAGTTGGCGACCGACTGCGCCTCGACACCCTGAGCGGCATCGACCACGAGCAATGCCCCCTCGCAGGCGTAGAGCGAGCGCGAAACCTCGTAGGAGAAATCGACATGCCCGGGCGTGTCGATGAAGTTGAGCTGGTAGGTGTGCCCATCCTGCGCCTGGTAGTCGAGCGTGACCGACTGCGCCTTGATGGTAATACCGCGCTCGCGCTCGAGATCCATCGAATCGAGCACCTGCTCCTTGAGTTCACGATCTGTCAGGCCACCGCAGAACTGGATGATGCGATCTGCCAGCGTGGACTTGCCGTGGTCGATATGGGCGATGATCGAGAAGTTGCGAATGAACTTCAGTTGCTCGTTGCTTGCAGCGTCTGCCATTGAAACCTTACCGGTAATTTGTACGCGCGCGGTCCGCACGGAGTGCCGTAGCCAGGGAAACGTCGATAAATCGTCGAGCGGGATGAAGCGCACGACGCGCGGCGCAGGAAGCACCAGCCATGACGCGGGGTCCGGTCAGTATTCGAGCAGCGCACGACGCAGCGATTCGCCCGCGCCGACATTTATGTACCGTTGTCTTCCTGTCGCGCGGTTGATTACGAATTTGGCGCATTGTACCGACATGGCCGTGGCAAAGACAGCGACAACCGGAACGTACACAGCCTCGCTTTCGCGAGGCTGTGAGGCGGGCTTGGCCCGGTTCTTTCCGTCCGACGCGACTCAGTCGCCGACCTTCAAGCGCAACGCTACGAACAGTGAAGTCCCATCCCGGACGATACGCACCGGGATGGCACGATCACCGTCGGCCTGCTTGACCGCATCGATCAGCTGATCGGCGCTATCGATCGCTTTCTGATCGAAACTGACGACGACGTCACCAGGCTGAATACCCGCCGCCGCCGCCGCGCCACGCGGGTCGACGCGACGCACCAGGGCGCCATTATCGATATCCAGCTGCTGCTTCTCCTGATCGCTGAGATCACTGATCGCAATTCCCAGCTTGGTCTGGTCGTTGGAAGATGCGCTGGACGGCGAGCCATCGGCCGCCGTCTGGTCCGGCCAATCACCCACGGTCACGTCGACCTTGCGCTGGTCGCCACCGCGCATGACCTGCAGACTGACCTCGTCTCCCGGCGCCACCTGGCCAATCAGACGTGGCAGCGTCGTGGAGTCATCGATATCGGACCCGTCGGCACTCAGAATGACATCACCTGCCTTCAGGCCTGCCTTCTGCGCCGGGCTGTCATCACTGACATCGGAAACCAGTGCCCCCTTTGTGCCATCGAGTCCGAACGATTCGGCAAGATCCTTGGACACCGGCTGAATCACCACACCCAGCCAGCCGCGGCTCACATGACCTTCGGTGCGCAGCTGATCGGCGACGTTCATGGCAACGCTGATCGGCACGGCGAACGACAGCCCCATGAAACCACCGCTGCGTGTATAGATCTGCGAATTGATCCCCACGACTTCGCCATCGAGGTTGAACAAGGGACCACCGGAGTTACCCGGGTTGATCGCCACATCGGTCTGGATGAAGGGCACATAGGTTTCGCTCGGAAGCGTACGGTTGATCGCGCTGACGATGCCGGCCGTTACCGAATGATCGAAACCGAACGGAGAACCGATGGCGGCGACCCATTCCCCGGCTTCGAGATCATCGGAGTTGCCGATCTTGAGCGTAGGAAGATCGTCGGCGTCGACCTTGAGCAGGGCGACGTCGGTTCGCGCATCGGAGCCCACCAGTTTGGCCGGGAGTTCCCGCCGATCGTTGAGACGCACCATGATCTCGTCGGCGTCCTTGACCACATGGGCATTGGTCAGGATGTAACCATCCTTGCGGATGACGAAACCGGAGCCCAGCGACTTGCGCTCTTCCTCGCCCTGCGGCGCGCCGGGCATCGGCGGCATCTGATCACCGAAGAAGCGGCGAAATATCTCGGGAACGTCCTGCTGGCCGTATGGCCCGCTGGACGCACTGACGCTGCTGGTGGTGGCGATATTGACCACTCCGGGAGCGGCCTGCTTGACCAATCCGGTGAAGTCCGGCAGATCGCGGGCCTGCGCCGTCTGGACAGACAGTAACGTGACGGCCATCAATAGCCAGGGAGCAAACCATCTTGTCATACGTTCCATTAAACACTCCTAACATTCGATGAAGACTCTGGCGAGTCGCACGTAGCTAGATCGATGTTCATAAGGGATAAATCGGCGATAACGAACCTCACGCCATCGAATCGTCGCCGCGCCCGGTCAAGGCACGGCGACCACTTTCATTGATACGAAAACACGCCAAGAGTTCAACGGGATGTAAAGTTTCTTTGCGCTAAAGAGCGAAAAACCCCGTCACAGGCTGAAGAACTGGCTGAAGAGGAAAGGCGAGGAAACTACGCTTTGTCTGAAAAATGATGTCTTGCTAGCCTTTCCTCCCTCAGACTTGGAGGTATTGTCATGGCAGGACGTTACGAGATTTCCGATCAGGGTTGGACATTGATTGAAGATATCGTTTCGCCTGGCACGCCCGCTGGGCGTGGACGCCCACGCCGCGATGACCGGCAGATGC
>NZ_JAXOVV010000008.1:0-134248 GCF_036663415.1 Salinicola sp. 4072
GCGGGGAAATTTCAGCGTTTTGGCATTACTCAACAGCTATTCGCGCTGAAGAAGCCGATCCTGATAAGCGATGCCACCAGTCAGTACCTTCAGACCGCTCAATCAGCACCCTCGTGAATGAGGCGGGTTAATATGCCTACGGCGCTCGACTGGGGCGTGGATGGCCGCCTTTACGTCACTGAGGTGAGCGGGGACGTGAAGGTACTGACAGTCGCTTTTGGCGACCCCAACCCGAACGATGGGGACAATGCAGCGAGCTTCTATGTCACCGAAGCCGAAACCATTTCGCTGATAAAGACCATTCCCAACCATAATGACGATGGTTCGAGCAGCGGCTCGAATAGTCGCGAGGTCACTGGAATCGACGTGACCGCTCAGTTCGATGAAAACGGCGCTCCGGTCCTTGTCAACGGCAAACCTGCAGTTACCGTTTATGTCACGTCAAGCGATAGCCGCATTGGTGCAGGCGGCGGCGGAGGCGATACCGGGCTGGACACGAATTCAGGGATCATCACGCGCCTGACCCAGACAGAAGATGGCTGGGATGCGGTGGATCTCGTTCGTGGCTTGGCTCGTTCCGAGGAAAATCACGCTCTCAATGGGCTCGAGGTCATCCAGGAGCTCGATGAAAATGGTCATCTGGTAAGCGAGCGGCTCATTGTGGCGAGTGGCGGCAACTCCAATACCGGTGCGCCATCGAACAACTTTGCCGGCCAGCAGGAGACCGCTTATAGCGGTGCCATCCTTGAAGTCGATCTCGACCAACTCAAGACGATGGAAATCAAGACGGATGGCGGTCGACAATATATTTATGACGTACCGACGCTCGACGATCCCTCTCGTGCCGGTGCGGAGGATAGCAACGAACCGTTCGGCGGCAACGATGGATTCAATGGTGGCAAGATCGATCCCGATGGCCCGGTGCAGATCTATTCTGCGGGATACCGCAACTCTTATGACGTGGAGGTCACCGAAGACGGGCGTGTCTGGACTTACGATAACGGCTCCAACAACAGCTGGGGCGGCCGGCCCATCGGTGAAGCAGGGGATAACGGCAGTACTACTGACAAAGCACAGCAAGCCGGCTATATCGCCACCAACCTGAACAATGGCGACGGTAACGGTAGCGACACCATCAACCTCGAGAACGGTTGGAATCCCAAGAACTACGATCAGTTCCACGAGATCACGCGTTCTGACGATCTTGCCGGACGCATTCTCTCCGCTGGGCAGGGTGGGGCCGCGACTTACACCATGACGCACCCGGATTTCGATGAGCCGCTGACCCTGGTTTATGGAGGCCATCCCAATCCGACGCGCGCCAGCGGGGGGAAGCCGGTTTGCTGTTCACCCCCAAGAACGGAGTCGAGGACGCTTTTCTGCTGGTATCCGAGGACCACTACGATGCGGTCATCGATTGGTTCACCACCGTCGAGAACGCGTCTGGCGGGGCAGGTGCAGGAGAACTGACGAGTCGCGTGATCAGCGTGGCCCCGGGAGAGCTGTATTACATCACCGAGAATGGCAATGCCTATCTGGTCAGCGAAAATCCCGGCAGTCCATCGAGTATTCAAGGGTCGAGCGTGCTGGGCGAAGCCGGCATACCCTCGGATTTCGATGATGTCGTGGCTGCACTGAACCCCATCGAAGGTAATTATCTGGAAGGTGGCTATACCGATGGTTCGCTCGATACGGGGCTCGGATCCATCAATGGTCTGACAGAGTACACCTCGACTGTCTTCGATGACGGAAACACCAAGATGTCGGGAGCGATCCTGGCATCGCAGTACGGCGGCGGTGATCTGATCGTGATGGGGCGCGATGAGAACGGTGTCATGCAGACTGCAAGCGGCTCAGGAGCGACGAAAGCGGCCGATCGAATCACGCTGGAGCTGACCGGCAGTCCCTTGGGCCTGACTTCGATCGGTGATGATCTATCCGCCTGGGACAATCAGTCGGCATTTCGTGGCTCGGTCTGGGCCTCCGTTTACAGCGGTAGCGGTACCAAGGTCGAGATCCTGCAGCCGAACAATGGTGCCGTGCCGCTGGCAGGCTCGGAAGTCAGTGATTCGACGGATCATGATCTCGACGGCGTGGACAATATCCATGACCCCTTCGAGTACAGCGCCACGAATGGCCTCGAACTCACGCCTGACAAGGCAATCATCCTGGATTTTCAACCGACCGAGGCGCCTTATCCGGGAACGCTCGCGGATACCGGTCTGATGGGCGCGGCGCTGGATGGTTCAACGCCCAACCAGGACGCCAATCCCGATCAGGGCACTTCGGGGCTATTCGATAACGGCGGCAATATCATTCCTGGCGCCAACGCGCCGATCTTCCAGATCAAGAACGTGGTTCCCGGCAGCGTGGTCGGTTCGGAAAACGGGGTTCGCGACGCCATGCATGTGGGTGTCAATCCCAGCGACGATGTGCAACGTCTGGTCGCGACCACGCAGGTACAGAACTGGATACCCACGGCAGGAGGCGTGGCGGAGGGACAGCTGACCGGCATCATGTTCGGTGACGGCACGCAAGCCAACTTCGTGCGCTTCGTATTCGGCGAGGTGAATGGCGAGCCGGGTTTCGAGGTCGGCTACGAAATCGGCGACAGCAACTATCAAACCTTGGCGCAGGTGGCTTTGCCGGCGCTGGCCGCTAGCGGGACCGCCGAGGTCGAACTGCGCCTCGAAATCGACATGGCGAACGATTTCGCCCTCCATGCCGATTATCGTCTCAATGGTCAAGACGAGTTCACCGCTTTGCCGCTAGAAGGCTTCACCCTGCCTGAAGGGGTATTACAGGACATCCTGACCGGCTCGCACACCATCGGCGATGACGATACCCAGCTATCATCGGGAGCGGCTTTCGGTTTCCTTGCCGAAACCAGCGAAGGTGCACCGCTGGCACCGGTCAACTTCAACAACCTGCACATCCACGGATTCGGCAACGAGATCGCGGCCAGCACCGCAGAAGGTGTCGGCACCGCGGGCTCTGGTGGCGTGGATACCATTCTTTATACGGGTACCGATACCCAACTGGCACCGCTCGACGGTAGCGTCGAGAACTTCGATGGCTCCGGCTCCGCGGCAGACTTCCATGCCTCGGGCAATAGCGGCGCCAACGTAATGATCGCCGGGAGTGGAGACAATACGTTTACCGGGGGCGGCGGTGCCGACAGCTTCCAGGGGACGCTGGATAATCTCGACGGCACGGAAATCACCGATTTCTCTGCCGACGATGAAGTCGTGGTCCAGGGTGCTTCGTTCGATGCCAGCGACGTGAGCTATCAAGCCGGATCGGCGATCATCACCATCAATGGCGAGACGGCGATCACCTTCAGCGGCGAGGATTTTGCCGACTTCGATCCCAGCACCGGCGCATCCGTATTCAATTTTACGTCCACCGCCAACGGCACGCGCATTACCACGGCGACTGGGTTGACCCCGGTTGCCGCCATCAGCTCGGGCGGGCCCGATATCAACGGTGTCACCCTGCGTGATCAGCAGATCGATTTCCTGTCCGACATGACCAATGCCGAGATCAGTGGCTGGGTCAGCGGTGTCGCCTCCAAGAATTACGTCAATGCAATCGACGTCGATGGCAGCGTACCCGATGCGCTGCATCAGTCCGAGCGTTCGGCAGTGGATACCGGGGAGTGGGGGTATTCGATTCCAGTCGAGAACGGCGAGTACCTGATCGATATGTACTTCGCCGAGATCTACCACGGGGTGGAAAACGGCAATGGTACCGGCGCGCGCGTTTTTGATATCAGCGTCGAAGACGCACTGGTGGAGGATGACTACGACATCATTGGTGATGTCGGCAGCGCCGCTACCGAAGTGGTCAAGACCTATGCCGTCACCGTCACTGACGGTGTGCTCGACATCGGCTTCGATGCCTCGGTCAACCAGGCCAAGATCAGCGGCCTGGCGGTATGGAAGGTGGGCGGCGCCTATGTACCATCCGAGGATGCGACACCGCCGGAAGTGGTCTCGATAACGCTTGATCAACCGCTCGATAACGACAGCGCCATTCTGGCCACGGTCGTGGTGACCGATAATGCAGGCATCGACGTACAGTCCATCACCGGTGATGAACTGATCTTTACCGGATATACGCCAGGAGACGTCTCGCTGGCAACCGGCAGCGACGCGATTACGCTCAGTAGCGATGGCAAGACGGCCACGATCCAGTATCTGATTTCTCCGCCATCGGACAGCAATGCATGGAGCAGTGGTTCGTTCGAGGTGGGCGTTGCCGCCGGTAGCTACACCGATACCGCGGGACTTGGCGTTGCCGCCTACGAGACCGACGCCTTCATCGTCACGAACCTGGACAGTCTGGTAAAGGGCGCGCTGCAACGTGCCATCAATGTCGGCCCGACTAGCGACTCTATCGATAACAGCCTCGAAGGCGATGACAAGCACACCTACGGCGGTGCGATTACCGACGACCCGATTCTGGGTATCGCTCTCGAAGCGGACAATCCCAATTACTACTCGCCAGGCACCAAGACAGGCAGCAATATCGACGGCAAGGCCGGAACCACCGGTAGCAACAGCGGAGGTATCGATCTCGACGGTTCGGCCTACCATACCTATCGGGACTCTTCCGCCGGTTCGTATACTGCCACCTACGAAGTGCCCAATGGTGTCTATGTCGTCGAGCTGCATTTCGCCGAGCTTTACCAGTCCCAGGCGGGGCAGCGCCAAGGTGACTACACGATCCAGGGCGAGATATTCGCCGAAAACTTCGATGCCTTCACCCAGGCAGGCGGCGCCGACAAGCCGGTTGTCCTGACCAAGAACGTCATCGTCACCGACGGCAAGATCGTGATCGACGTCAGTGCGGATACCGGCGAGCCGGGCTTCAACGCCATCGCCATCTATCAGGCCGTCGATGGCGACATGCCGGTCGCCAGCATTCTGTCGATCGATGCACCGGAATCGAGCGATGGGCAAGTGATCGTCAGTGTTCGATATACCGACGATGACGCCATTGCGCAGGCGCAGATCGATGCCAATGACATAACGGTCTCGTCTTCGGCCGGCGGTGCGCCGGTGTCTCCTTCACTGGTGGCTTACGACGATGCCAGTGGCGTAGCCACCTATACCTTCGATGCACCGAACGGCGGCTGGCAGACCGGGACCCTCACCGCTTCGGTCGCCGCCAATGCGGTGCTCGATGGCGATGACAATGGCAACGGCGCGACAGCCAGCTCGGTCTACGCCAACTACTCGACCGACGGTGCCATTCTCGAACTTGATTTCGAGAATCCCGGATCGCCGCTCGAGGAGGGTGGTTTCGACGGCACGCTGGGCAATGTCTCGGATGACTCCGTGGTGACGACCGTCGAAGATGGCGAGCTGGTCGTGTGGACGTCCAACGGCGACATCTCCCAGGCGGCCAACCCCAGTGCCAATGACTTCGTCAAGCACGTGGCATTGGGCAGCGAATCCCTCAACGAGATCAATATCTCGTCACGCTTCGATAACCCCTTCCCCGAGGCGCTCGCAGGGCAGGGGCTGGATACCACGACCGTGCCCAACTATGCCCAGCAAGGCATCGTCTTTGGCTTGGGTAGCCAGAACAGCAACCAACTGATCAAGCTGGTGTTCGGCGGCAACGGTGGCACGGTGGTACAGATATGGTCGAAGGGCAGTATCGACACGCGCATCGGTCTGGAGGACATGTTGAGCGATGCCTCAACAGGACTGGCGGATATCGCCAAGGTCGAGCTCACGCTTTCCATCGACAAGGCCGCGGGCACCGTAACACCAATTGCGACGTTCTTTGATGCTAACGATAGCGTTCTGGGTGGGCTGCGCGCCGAGCCGACCGAGGGTTTCGCAACGGCAGTCGCAGAAACCCTGCCGGCCGCGGTATTGGCCAACCTGACTGACCCCAGCGGGGAAACGGCTGTCGGGGTGACCTCGACCGATTACAACAATCCGGTGGGATCCTTCAAGGCCAGTTGGGAGCACCTCAACGTGACCTCGCCGGACCTGAGCGATCAGCCCGGTTCGCAGATCGCGATTTCCATCGCAGAGGCTCCAACCGTTGTCGAAAACGGCGATGACGGTACGACCGCGCTGAGTTTCGGTCTGAACGCCTCGGGGGGCTTCAGCGGCGAGGTCGAACTGGAGCTGACCGTCGATGATACGGCCGAGACCCGCACGGCGAGCTTCAGCGACGGCCTCGGGACGCTGGCAGTCGAGGTGGCCAACGATGATCAGGATAACGGTCCGGAGGATGTCACTGTCACCCTGACCGGTGTCGATGACACCGCCTTCACCATCGATGCCGGGTCCGCCTCGGCAACCGGTAGCGTTACCGAGGATGATGCTGATATGAATGCTTCAACGGTCAATCTCGAGTTCAATGATGGCGACACGCTCGAAGAGTTGTTCGATGGCGTCACCGATGGTTCGAAAACCGATACCGAAGAAACCGGCACGGCCACGATTACCGATGGTAATCTGATCATCGGGACCACCGACGGCGATGCCGGAGGCGGCAACGATGCCAATGACAACTACTACACCAGCGTGTCTGGAGGAGACGGTTTCAGTGCTTCGCTGAAGTTCGGCAACCCCTTCCCGACACTGCCGGCGCAGTATTCTCAGCTCGGCATGAATGTCAGTCTCAGCCAGAACGAGTATTTGAAGGTCACGTTCGGCAATACCGGCGGCGGCCAGCAGATCGAGTACTCCTACGAGAATGGCGGAGTGCAGACCAAGCAGACCTTCGGCCTGCCCAGCGGTGTCAGCATCGCGCAGATTGCCGACGTGGTCATTGCGCTCGACGCGAGTGTGGCCAACGACGTGGCGACCTTCTCGGGCAGCATGACCTTCCTCGACGCGTCGGGGCAGGCTTTGGGTTCGACCGCGCTACCGGCGCTCGCTCTGCCGGACGGGCCGCTCAATACGGCCATTGTTACCGAGGGGGCAACGTTCGGGGTGGGAGTCACGCAGACCTCTATCGGTAGCGGTCCGAACTTCGATGCCAGCTATGACTATCTGCGCATTCAGCCAAATGATGGGGAAGCACCGGATGATTCTGCTTCGGAAGAGGATATCGATGGAGATGGTATCGCCAATCAGGATGACGGTGATGTAGACGGTGACGGTGTCAGCAACGGGGACGATGTCTTTGCCTACGACGCTGACGACGGTCAGCCTCTCGCCGATGGCGATAACCTGCGACTGGACTTCGATGTCGACGGAACGCCGTATCAGAATGGCTTTACGGGCGTGATGGCCAGCTCGAACCCGGCGTTCGATGAGGAAGATACTGGAGCAGGGGTGGTCAAGAATGGCCAGCTTAGAGTGACGACGACCAGCGGTGATACCGGGAGTGCCAACACGCCGCAGAACGACTATCACCTTGGCATCGTCCGTGAGGGCGGCTTTGTGCTGGAGACGGTGGTCGATAACCCATTCACCACGACGCCAGGCAGCTACTCGCAACTGGGCATTGCCGTCAGCGTCAACAGCGACGACTTCGTGAAGCTGGTCTTCGGCAGCGTGGGGCAGGATATCGAGTTCTCGACACGTGACAGCGATGTCGAAGCCAAACTTGGCGCCGATTTCCCGGGGGGGTATGGTTTTGCGGACTTCGACAAGGCTAAGCTGGTCATGGAGGTCGTCGTCGATAACAGTGGCAATGCGACGGCCAATGCCACGATCACCTTGCTGGATAGCGCTGGAGCGGCGTTACCCAACAATGCCAGTGTCACGATCAACGGGCTTGACCTCACCGGCTCGCTTGAGCAGGCCATCATCAGCCCGACGGCCTCGGTAGGCGTCGGGGTCACCCATACCCACGGTGGCGCAACCCCCTTCACCGCCGCCTATGACTATCTCGAGGTCACGGCAATGGAAGTCGACGACGATACGGACACCCCCCCGGTACCAGCCACGCAGATCGAGGAGATATTCGACGCATCCAATCTCGACCTCGGCGACGCTTACGGGCAAGGCGATATCGGTTCGGCGCTCGTGACGGTGACGCCAGGCAACAACAATGTCCAGATATCGAACTACGGCAACGACTCGTTCAAGGTCCAGAATACCGGCGACAAGAAGATCGCGGCCGTGTTCTTCGATGTCACTACGGCCCTTTACGGCGATAGCGTCTTCGATCCCGATGGCAAGGGAGGAGACACTACGTTCAAGGAGTGGGCGATCAATAGTGATGGTAACACCGGTGCCATTCAGCCCAGCGGCTATGAGCATTACTTCCTGCCGGGCGCCGATCCCGATCCGTCCAATCCGAACGATAACGGCGGCTTCCGGGGCGCCCTGGTGAAGTTCTCCGCGACGGACGATGGCGGCTTTACCAATGGCGAAGTGGTCGGCTTCAGCGGGGATATGGACCCCAATTCCATTGCCGGCTTCGACAAGGGTGGGGCTGCGGGCGTCGATACCGGTTCGGTTCCGGCATGGGATGTCGGGGGCGTTTCCGGCGCAGAGCTCATCGGTTCCAACGTCTACATCAAGTTCACTGACGGCAGCACGGCCAGTGGCCAACTGATGAGCGATGGCAGTCAGGCGGGCGCGCAGGTTCAGATTACCGAGGCGTCGCCGAACCTGACGGCGGAGCTGTCCGTCAACGGGGTGTCATCCGGCGGCCAAGGTACCTATGGCGGAGTGGTACCGTCTGTCATCGTCAGCGGCCCGGCAGGTGAATGGGTCAGGGTGGTGATGACCAAGGGCCATCAGCCGGTAGCCAACGACCAGAACAATATCGTCGATACCGTCGAGGAACGCTTGGCTGACAAGGATTTCCCGGCTAACAACGCGGCGGAGTTCCAGATCGTTGATGTTCAACTCGGGGCAAGCGGCACTGCAGACGTCTCACAAGCATTCACCTACGGTGATTTCCTCAATGGCACGTCCAGCTTTGGTGGGGATGACACCCTCCCGCTTGGCTTTGTAGCATCAGTCATTGACAACCCGAATACCTCCGAAGGATTGGCGCTGGGTCCGGTCTCGCAACCCATCTATATGGTCTCCAATGGCACGCCGGTCGATGGCAGCAATCCGGTCGATACCGAGCCCTTCGTTAATCATTCGATAGATGATCAGACGATTAAGTTCGAAGACGGATTTGTGTTCGAGATTCCTGATGATGTTTTCGTCGATCTTGATGGTGATGAGCTTACGTATGAAGCTCTGAATCTTCCCGATGGCGTCTTGTTCGATGCTCAAACAAAGACTTTCTCAGGCATGCCGACTTCTGGCGAAGGCAGGTACTCGCTGGAAGTTCAGGTAGTCGATGAGGATGGCGCCTCCGCTACAACAGGCTTTGAGTTAGTGGTGTTGCCTGAAGGACAGAGTGAGCCCGGTGATTATTTTGTAGCCGCAATCGAGCAAGCTAGCGATGACGTCGAGCAGGGCTTTAGTGTTTCTAGCCCTGATCTCGAAATAGGATCCTACGTTGTCGGCCTGCAATTTACTGTACCCGATAATATCAATCTGGATAACGGGGATACTATAGGCAGCGCGGTTATCAACTGGGTGTCTGATAGGTCGCACTCGGCGAACACGACCCTGACTTTCTCTGTAGAAGATACGCTCAACGGTGATGGGTTCGGCTCGGTTACTGACCGAAACTATCTCGCAGAAGAGGAAGTGTGGCAGGCTTCAGGAACCTGGCAGGACGGTGAAAACATCACTGCGGGTATCGACTTGGCGAATCAACTTAACTCTCTTGTTGCTCAGAATGGGCTTAGCGCAGGAGATGTAATCACGGTCAAGGTAGAAGGTGCTGGGGGTACTCGATACATCGAGGCGGCCGGTGGTGATCGCACTGCCCCAACGCTTGCCATTACTATGGCGGATTACGCAAGTATTAACCAGTCGAGTAATGATGCAGCCTACATGCTAGGGAATGGCGAACTTAATGAAACGATGTCTGTAAATAGTGATGTTGATGATATGAGTGCTATGTCAATCAGCGATGAAGTTGGTCTGCTTGGCATCAACGAGAGTGCTATGGGAGGAGAAGTTTTATAAGACAGCAGGTGTCGGGCCCCGGGTAATGTAGGTGCCTATCCAGAAGAGGCCCCGATAACCATTACCATAGCCTGATAACATCTTTTGCACATGGAGCCTCAGGGGTTGGAAGGCCGAGCAGTTTAGATAAACGACGCGCTTTCCCCTGTTGCTTTCATGGATGGCCCGGGAGTGGCGCGTTCTTGATAGGCGGCACGTTCTGGATAGGTGGCATGTTCTTGAGAGAAAGTCGAATCTCGGTGCATGGCTGAATATCGGGAGGTAGCGAGTGAAGATTGGAGCGCCTAAGGGGCCGGCGTTGCCGGGTTGGCTGCCATGCGGCGGGTCAATCCGCTTGATGTCCTGCGTACCCATCTGGCGCAGCAGGTAATCGAGGCGCCGTCGCCCAGCGCGCCTCCCGTTTGTCTCTCCTGTTCATCCCGATCGATGCCTGATCGGATATGTCCCGATGACGGAATGCCGGCTCCTGCAGCCGGCTTTTTTGGGAGGCTGGTCGACGTTTCAGTACTAAGCTCTGTCTGAAAAATCGACGAGCGATGGCCAGACAAGGCAAAAATCGGCGAAAAAGCGGAGTTTACAGGGAAGTAAATGAGCCTTTTGAGCCGATTTTTAACGCAGTATGGGCGAGCGCAGGCATTTTTCAGACAAAGCGTAACCGCGTTGCCGCGCCAAATTCGTCGTGCAAGGCGCGGGATGCAGAAAAGCGGGCTTCCTTGTCGAATCCAGTAGCAATAAGTCATTCATTATATGTTTGATAACGGAAACCGTAGGTCCGGCTTTTAATATTTAAAACAAGAGTTTAGTGCTGTTTTTAAACATAACGCTTTGGTTATGCCTGCCATAAAATATTGATCGGGTTGGTTTTTCTCCTAAACGCTTGATTCGCCTGATGGATCTCCGGAAAACTGTGGGCACCTACCGCAGTGTCCTGCGATAAACGATGACGACTTTCCTGCCATGGCTTTCCGTAAATGGTCAAGGCGTGGTGCGTCATTGCTATACGACTATCGATATACAGCATGAGGAGTATCGGTGCATGGCTGACCATCGGGAGAGAGGCCAATGAAGATCGGGGCGCCCAAGGAGCTCGCCAGGGGAGAAGCGCGAGTGGCGCTGACGCCGGAGAGCGCGCAGCAGATACAGAAGTTGGGGCACGAGTGCCTGATCGAGAGCGGCGCCGGCAAGCTCGCCGGCTTCGGTGACGACGCGTACCGGCAGGTCGGCGTCAGCGTGGTCGATAGCGCGGCGTCGCTGTGGCAAGAGGCGGACGTGGTGATCAAGGTTCGGGAGCCGGTCGAGTCGGAAATCGACCAGCTGAAAGCGGGCCAGACGTTGATCACTTTCTTCTGGCCGGCACAGAACGAGGCGAATCTGGAGCGCTGCCGAGCCAAAGGCGCGACGGTCATCGCCATGGACATGGTCCCGCGTATCTCGCGTGCCCAGAAGATGGACGCGCTCTCCAGTACCGCCAATATCGCCGGCTATCGTGCCGTGATCGAAGCGGGCAACCAGTTTGGGCGCTTCTTCACCGGTCAGGTGACCGCGGCCGGCAAGGTGCCGCCGGCCAAGGTGCTGATCGTCGGTGCCGGCGTCGCCGGACTGGCGGCCATCGGCACCGCGACGAGCCTGGGCGCGGTGGTTCGTGCCTTCGACGTGCGCCCGGAAGTCGCCGAGCAGATCGAGTCGATGGGCGCGGAGTTCCTGTTCCTCGATTTCGAGGAGAGCCAGGACGGCTCGGACACCGGCGGCTACGCCGCGCCCTCCAGCCCCGAGTTCCGCGAGAAGCAGCTGGCGCTGTTCCGCGAACAGGCACCTGAGGTGGATATCGTCATCACCACCGCGCTGATTCCCGGTCGCCCCGCGCCGAAACTGTGGCTCGAGGACATGGTCGCGGCGATGAAGCCCGGTTCGGTGATCGTCGACCTGGCGGCGGAGAAGGGCGGCAACTGCGATTTGACCGTGCCCGATGAGCGTATCGTCACCGACAACGGCGTGATCGTGGTCGGCTATACGGATTTCCCGTCGCGGATGGCGACACAGGCGTCGCTGCTTTACGCCACCAACATTCGCCACATGTTGACCGACCTGACGCCGGAGAAGGACGGCGTGCTGGTGCACGACATGGAAGACGACGTCATTCGCGGCGCGACGGTGACCCATGCCGGCGAGATCACCTTCCCGCCACCGCCGCCCAAGGTGAAGGCGATCGGTGCCGCCAAGCCCAAGGAGAAGGTCAAGGAGCCGACGCCGGAAGAGAAGAAGGCGGCCGAGCACGCCGCCTTCGTGGCCCAGAGCAAGCGCCAGATCGGCATCCTGGTCGCTGGCGGCGTACTGATGTGGCTGCTGGGGCTGGTCGCGCCAGCATCGTTCATGCAGCACTTCATCGTCTTCGTGCTGGCCTGCTTCGTCGGCTTCCAGGTGATCTGGAACGTCAGCCACTCCCTGCATACGCCGCTGATGGCGGTGACCAATGCCATTTCGGGCATCGTGATTCTGGGTGCCGTGTTGCAGATCGGCTCCGGCAGCTGGGTGGTGGCGCTGTTGGCAGGGCTTTCGGTGCTGATCGCCTCGATCAACATCGTCGGCGGCTTCCTGGTGACCCGCCGCATGCTCGCCATGTTCCAGAAATCCTGATCCGCGGAGAATCGATATGTTGCAACACGAGTTCGTTTCCGCCGCGGCGATCGCGGCGAGTGTCCTGTTCATCCTCTCGCTGGGGGGATTGAGCAACCAGGAGAAAGCCAAGCGTGCGGTCTGGTACGGCATCGTCGGCATGGCGATTGCCGTGGTCTTCACCGCGCTGGGCCCGAAGGTCGGCGGCTATGGCTGGATGATCCCGATGATGCTGATCGGCGGGCTGATCGGCGTGTGGCTGTCGCGCAAGGTCGAGATGACCGAAATGCCCCAACTGGTAGCGGCGCTGCACAGCTTCGTCGGCTTGGCTGCGGTCTTCATCGGCTGGAATGCCGAACTGGAGCGCGCGCGAGTCATGGCGATCAAGGCGGCCGGCGTCTCTTTCGATGGCCTGTCGGCGTTTGCCTCGACGCTGGCCCACAAGACCCCGGCGGAACTCGCCTTCCTGCAGGGTGAGGTGGTGCTGGGTGTCTTCATCGGCGCGGTCACCTTCACCGGCTCCGTGGTGGCGTTCGGCAAGCTGGCAGGCAAGATCGGTGGCAAGCCGCACAAGCTGCCCGGCGGGCACCTGCTGAATGCCGGAGCGGTAGCGCTGTGTCTGTTGCTGGCCATCGCTTACTTCAACGGCGCCGGGTTCTGGACACTGCTGCTGCTGGCGGCGCTGGCGTTCTTCATCGGCTGGCACCTGATCATGGGCATCGGCGGTGCCGACATGCCGGTGGTGGTTTCCATGCTCAACAGCTACTCGGGCTGGGCTGCCGCGGCGATCGGCTTCACGCTCTCCAATGACCTGCTGATCGTGACCGGCGCGCTGGTTGGCTCGTCCGGGGCGATTCTCTCCTACATCATGTGCAAGGCGATGAACCGCAACTTCGTCAGCGTCATCCTGGGCGGCTTCGGTGGACCGCAGGGGCCTGCGGCCGAGATCGAGGGCGAGCAGGTCGCCATCGACGCCGGCGGGGTGGCCAGCGCGCTCAACGACGCCGACAGCGTGATCATCGTGCCCGGCTACGGCATGGCCGTGGCGCAGGCGCAGAATGCGGTCAGCGATCTGGTGCGCAAGCTGCGTGCGGCCGGCAAGGAGGTTCGCTTCGGCATCCATCCGGTGGCCGGGCGCCTGCCGGGCCATATGAACGTGCTGCTGGCCGAAGCCCGTGTGCCGTACGACATCGTGCTGGAGATGGACGAGATCAACGACGACTTCGCCAACACCGATGTGGTGATCGTCATCGGCTCCAACGATATCGTCAATCCCGCGGCCCAGGAAGATCCCGCGAGCCCGATCGCCGGCATGCCGGTACTGAGAGTCTGGGAGTCGAAGCAGGTCTTCGTCTGCAAGCGCGGGCAGGGGACCGGCTACTCGGGCATCGAGAATCCGCTGTTCTTCAAGGACAATACGCGCATGCTCTACGGTGACGCCCGGTCCAGCATCGACTCCCTCGTCGGGATGATCGACTAGCCCCGGCGATGTCTGGCTGAACGCGTTTCCTGCACGATCAACGCCCCGTTTTCGGGGCGTTTTTTCGTTACACTGTGGGTATCGCTCATCGTCAATGGAACGGCTATGTCGGATAAAAACGAGTCGGATAAAAACGAGTCGGATAAAACCAGGTCAGGCAAGAACGGGTCGGAAGAACGCATGACGGTCGCGGTACTCGGCGGGGGCAGCTTCGGTACCGCCATCGCCAGCATCGCCGCCGATAATGGCGCCGAGGTTCGTCAGTGGCTGCGCGACGAAGCGCTGGTGGAACAGATCAATCGCGAACACCGCAACGGTCGCTACCTGCCCGATTACTCGATCAATCCGGCAGTGGTCGCATCCACCGATCTGGCGGAGACGGTTGCCGAAGCTGCCGTGGTTTTCATCGCGATTCCCTCCAAGGCCTTCCGCAAGGTGTTGCAGCAGGCGCGGCCGTACCTGCGGCCCGAGCAGATTCTGGTCAGTACCACCAAGGGGATCGAGGCGGACGGCTTCAAGCTGATGAGTCAGGTGATCGAGGAAGAGACGGGCTCTTCGCACATCGGAGCGCTGTCCGGCCCGAACCTGGCTGCCGAGATCGCTCAGAAGCAGCTGACGGCGACGGTGATCGCCAGCGACGATCCCGTCACGCGGGCCTACGTGCAGGCGGCGCTGGGGTGCAGTTATTTCCGCGTCTACGCCGGCAACGATCGCTACGGCGCCGAGCTGGGCGGTTCGCTCAAGAACATCTACGCCATCGCGGCCGGCATGGCCGCCGCGCTGGGCATGGGCGAGAACACGCGCAGCATGCTGATGACCCGCGCGCTGGCGGAGATGAGCCGGTTCGCCGTCGCGCTCGGCGCCAACCCGATGACCTTCCTGGGACTCTCCGGCGTTGGTGATCTGATCGTCACCTGTTCTTCCGAGCTCTCGCGCAACTATCGCGTCGGCTACGCGCTGGGGCAGGGGCACGATCTCGATTCCGCCATCGAAGTGCTCGGTCAGGTGGCCGAAGGCGTCAATACGGTCAAGCTGGTGTGCGAGAAGGCGCATCAGGAAGATATCTACATGCCGCTGGCGCAGGGGCTTTATCGGGTCATGTTCGACGGCATTCCGGCCAAGGACATGGCCAAGGCGCTGATGGAGAGCGAGCAGAGCAGCGACGTCGAATTCATGCTGTCGCGGGAGTCGGTATCCCGCGCTCACGAACTCGCGCCGGATCCCGAGTGATGGGCTGGCTCGCGGTAGTCCGGCATGGAGAGGCAGGGCCGGGCAGCCCGGATGCGGCGCGTCGGTTGACGACCCGCGGGGAGGGCGAGGCCGCGGAGGCGGGCCGATGGCTGGCCTCGCGACAGACGCTGGCCGGCGCCACGATCTGGGTCAGCCCCTACGATCGGGCACAGCAGACCGCACGGGCGGTTGCCGAAGCCATGCACGGCGAAGTCGAGACGGTCGGCGGCGTGACGCCGGACGATGATGTCGGCGCGCTGATCGAACGGCTGACCCTGTTCGATGCGACGCGGCCCTTGATCGTCGTCAGCCACATGCCGCTGGTCGGGGTGCTCACGGGTCGTCTGACCGAGGGGCGCTCCAACGCAGGCGTCATGTTCCCCACGGCAGGTATTGCATTGCTGGAAGCGGATGTCTGGGCAGCCGGATGTGCGTCGTTGAAGGCTTTCTTCTCTCCCTCTTAGGGTGGCGGTTTCAGCTCGACGACAACTGGCAAATGGGCGGAGGCATGTTTGCGCTATCACCTTGACAGCATTCATGTTCGCCAAAAGGGCAGAAGGTCTGATGTCGAGAATCGAGCGTCGAACTGAATGGATTTCGTATGGATGAACAGTCTGATGAGTAGTCACGTCGATGGACGATAGCGGCGATAAACCACGTTCCTCGCGCTCGACCGGCAGCGCACGGCTGACCGATGTGGCTCGCGTTGCAGGCGTGGCGCCGATGACAGTGTCGCGAGCGCTCAACCGCCCCGAGCTGGTGAGCGAAAGCACGCGACTACGTGTTCAGCGAGCGGTGCTCGAAACCGGTTACGTGCCCAATCGGGTCGCCGGCGCGCTGGCGTCGAGTCGGAGCCGGCTAGTGGCGCTACTGGTGCCGACCGTGGCGCACTCGCTGTTCGCTGAAGTCGTGCAGACGGTGATGGGGGCGCTCTCTTCCCAGGGCTATCAGGTGCTGCTGGGTCTGGTCGGTTATACGCCGGAGCAGGAGGAGACGATTCTCGAGACCGTGTTGAGCCGCCGTCCCGACGGGATCGTACTCACCGGCTGTCGCCATTCGGCGCTGACCCGCCAGCGGCTCAAGGCGGCCGAGGTGCCGCTGGTCGAGATCTGGGACATGACCGATGATCCGCTGGACATGCTGGTCGGCTTCTCCCATGAAGCGGTGGGGCGCGCCGTGGCCGAGCATCTGCTGTCACGGGGTTATCGGCGCTTCGGCATCATCAGTGCCGACGATTCTCGCGCGAAGCTGCGGGTCGCCGGTTTCGTGTCGGGGCTCGAGAGCGCCGGCATTGGGGAGTACCAGCTGCGGGAAGTCGGTACGCCTTCGAGCATGCCCTGGGGGCGGGAGAAGAGCGCCGAACTGCTCGATCGCCATGCGCTGGATGCCATCGTCTGCAGCTCGGATATCCTCGCGCTGGGGGTATTGTCGGAGGCGCAGAGTCGCGGGCTGACGGTGCCGGGGCAACTGGCGATCATGGGATTTGGCGACAGCAGTTATGCTGCCGCCAGCTTCCCGGCGTTGAGTACCGTACGTATCGACGGCGCTGCCATCGGCCTGCGGGCGGCCGAGCATCTGTTGCAGCGCATGGCACAGCCGACGTTCGAGCGGGCCGGGCAGGTTCTGGATGTCGGCTTCGAGATCGTCGATCGGGATACCACCTGAGCCGCTTCGGCATGCGGCACGGTGCCGTCGCGAGTCGTCATCCTTTGGTCGTAATCGCAGGGTGGCCTCTTTGTCATACAAATTGATTGCGCTAACATCCCGTCCGTTAGCGGCTCGGCATTTTCGATGATAGCGCAATCATATCGGCGCCGAGCAGATCGGGAGGAGAGTCTCTCAGCCACATCCATGAGGTAGTCCGATGTCCAACGATGCCATTAGCTGGATCCGTTTTTCCCATGTCCTGTTGCCGCTGGCGACACCCATCAGCGACGCGAAGGTACTGACCGGCCGCCAGAAGCCGATGACCGAAGTGTCGTTTTTGTTCACCGAGATCGAAACGCGTGATGGCCATCAGGGGATCGGCTTCAGCTACTCCAAGCGTGCCGGGGGATATGGCCAGTTCGCCCATGCCCAGGAGATCGCGCCGGCCATTCTGGGCGAAGATCCCAACGACACCGGCAAACTGTGGCAGAAGCTGGTGTGGGCCGGGGCATCGGTAGGGCGCAGCGGTCTTTCGACGCAGGCGATTGCCTCGGTCGATGTCGGGCTGTGGGATCTCAAGGCCAAGCGCGCCGGGCTGCCGCTGGCCAAGCTGCTGGGGGCGCATCGCGACTCCGTGCAGTGCTACAACACCTCCGGTGGCTTTCTGCATACGCCAATCGAAGAGGTCAAGGAGAACGCGACGCGATCTCTCGAGAACGGCATCAAGGGCGTCAAGATCAAGGTGGGACAGCCCGACATGCGGATCGACCTTCAGCGCGTCGAGGCCGTGCGCAAGCATCTCGGTGACGACGTGCCGTTGATGATCGACGCCAACCAGCAGTGGGATCGCGCCACGGCCCTGCGCTTCGGCCGGGCCATGGAGCAGTACAATCTGGTCTGGATCGAGGAGCCGCTGGACGCCTACGACGTGGAAGGTCACGCGGCGCTGGCCAGTGCTCTCGACACGCCGATCGCCACTGGCGAGATGCTGGCCAGTGTGGGCGAGCACATGGAGCTGATCAAGCATCGCAGCGCCGACATCATCCAGCCGGATGCTCCGCGGATCGGCGGGATCACCCAGTTCCTGAAACTGGCGACGCTGGCGGACGCTGCCGGCCTGCAACTGGCGCCTCACTTCGCGATGGAGATTCACCTTCATCTGGCCGCCGCCTATCCCGCCGAGCCCTGGGTCGAGCACTTCGACTGGCTGGAGCCGCTGTTCAACGAGCGCCTGGAAACCCGGGACGGCCGCATGCTGGTGCCGGATCGCCCGGGCCTGGGGATCACCCTGACCGAGCAGGCGCGGAAGTGGACGGTCAACAGCGCCGAATTCGGCAAGCGCGGCTGAAAAAAGTGCCTGCGCTCGGTCATACGGCGTTAAAAATCGACGCGAAAGTACTCATTTACACCCACGTAAACTCCGTCTTTCGCGTCAATTTTTGCCTTAGCTACGCGCCCCGGTATGACCGTCGCTCGGCAACTTTTTTACGGAATCGGCCGGGTAATTCCCGACAGTTTGTTGTACGAGGAGTGCAATATGAATTTCCCCAAAGTCAGCAAGATGACGGTGGTGCCGGTCGCCGGGTACGACAGTTTTCTGCTCAACCTGAGTGGCGGCCACGCGCCGTGGTTCATTCGTTGTCTATTGATTCTCGAGGACGATGCCGGCAACCAGGGCGTCGGCGAGATCCCGTCCAGCGAGGGGATTCTCAAGGGGCTGGAACAGTGTCGTCCGCTGGTCGAGGGAGCGGCGGTCAACGAGGTCAAGCAGACGCTCAACCGCTCGCGCCTGCTGCTGGCGAGCAACGGGCGGGAGGAACGGGGGCGCCAGACGTTCGATCTGCGCGTGGCGGTGCACGTGCTGACCGCCATCGAATCGGCGCTGTTCGATCTCTACGGCCAGGCGTTGGGTCAGCCGGTGGCGGACCTGCTGGGGCGATTCGGCCGCCAGCGCGATGAAGTCGAAGCGCTGGGCTACCTGTTCCTGCTGGGCGACCCGGACAAGACCGATTTGCCGTATCCCAAGCCCGAGAATCCGGTCGATGCGTGGGACGAGGTCCGCTGTCGGGAGGCGCTGACGCCGGATGCGGTGGCCAATCTGGCCAAGGCGGCCTATGAGCGTTACGGTTTCAAGGACTTCAAGCTCAAGGGTGGCGTGCTGCGGGGCGAAGAGGAGGCCGACTGCATCCGTGCACTGCACGGCGCCTTCCCCGAAGCCCGGCTGACGCTGGATCCCAACGGGGCCTGGAAGCTCGACGAGGCGGTTCGGATTCTCGATCCGATCAAGCACATCCTCAGCTATGCCGAAGATCCCTGCGGGCAGGAAGAGAGCTGGTCCGGACGCGAGGTGATGGCCGAGTTCAAGAAGCGCACCGGCTTGCCCACCGCCACCAACATGATCGCGACCGACTTCAAGCAGCTGCAGTACGCGGTGGCGCTCAATGCCGTCGACATTCCGCTGGCGGACTGTCATTTCTGGACCATGCAGGGCGCGGTGATGGTCGGTGAGCTGTGTGACGAGTGGGGAATGACCTGGGGCTCGCACTCCAACAACCACTTCGATGTCTCGCTGGCGATGATGACCCACGTGGCGGCAGCGTGCCCGGGCAATATCACGGCCATCGATACACACTGGATCTGGCAGGACGGCCAGCGCCTGACCGAGGAGCCTTTCGCGATCCGCGGAGGCAAGCTGACTGTGCCGAAGACGCCGGGGCTCGGGGTCAAGCTCGACATGGCTCAGGTCGAAAAGGCCCATGCCCTCTACAAGTCGCTCGACGTGCGTAGCCGCAACGATGCGATGGCAATGCAGTATCTGATCGATGGCTGGTCGTTCGATCCCAAGCGGCCAGCGCTGGTGCGCTGACTTCCCGTCAGTCACCCTCGCGGCTCGATATCGATAGATCAAGGCAGCATCTTCGGATGCTGCCTTTTTACGTTCGATGACGATCAGAGCCAACCGATTCCCGAAGGCAGCTATCGTACCGGTTGGATCCACTAATATGAAACTGTCTTTTTTTCAATAGTTTACAGAAATAACTAACATTATATCTCGCTGATGGTTCGCCATTATCTGCCAATTCCAAAGTCTAATATTACGTCAAGTATGATGTATGGCATTCTGCGTTTCGACAATCACAATTCGCTTTGAGTCGAGCGAGGGAGTCATATGATGGCAAGACGTTTTTGGGGCAATCTTTCCGCTTCGCTACCCGCGGTCGCCGTCGCTGGCGCGCTATCTGTCGCGGCCTTTCCTGCTCACGCGGAAAACTGGAGAGGGTGGAACGTTCATCCGGACGGCTACCCGAACTCGGTCGCGTTGAAGTCTTTTGCCGACGAGGTTTCCGAGAAGACGGAAGGAAGAATCAACCCTCGCGTATACAACAATGCGGTGCTGGGCGATCAGCCTGATGCCATCGACCAGGCCCGTAGCGGTGCCCTGGATTTCGGTAACTTCAACATGGGGCCTATGGGCCCGATCGTACCCGAAACCAACGTGCTGTCGTTGCCGTTTCTGTTCGATAGCGTCGATCAAATGTACCGCGTCATGGATGGGGAAATCGGCCAGCGCTTCGCTGATGCTCTTGCGGAAAAGGATCTGATCGCTCTGTCCTGGTTCGGCTCCGGGGCACGCAGTTTCTATAACACCGATCACCCGATCGAAGAGCCGGACGATGTGAAGGGGCTCAAGCTTCGCGTCATGAATAACGACCTTTACGTGCAGATGGTCGACGCCCTCGGCGGTAATGCGACGCCGATGTCCTACGGCGAAGTGTTCCAGTCGTTGAAGACCGGCGTCATCGATGGGGCCGAGAACAACTACCCGTCGTTCGACTCCAGCAACCATTACGAGGTCGCCAAGTACTTCTCCGAAACCGGCCACCTGATCATTCCCGAATGTCTGTGCATCGCCGAGTCCAGCTGGAACGAGCTCTCCGACGAGGACAAGTCGATCGTTCGCACGGCTGCCGAGAATGCGGCGAAGGAACAGCGTGAGCTGTGGGCCGAAGGCGCGAAGAAGAGCCGTGAAGAAGTCGAGGCTGCAGGCGTGAAGGTCAACCAGGTCAAGGACAAGGCCGAGTTCCAGAAGCGGATGGAGCCGATTTATCAGGCCTTCATCAAGGAAAATCCTGACCTCGAATCACTGATTGATGATATCCGCAATACCCAATAAGCCGCCAATGGTGACGAGCCTCTGCTGACAGGGGCTCGTCTTTCGTCTTCGATATCAACTAGGGAAACCCATCGTGGATAACGTCCCGGATTCGGCCACCAATCCTGACACGGTGTCAGACAGGGTGCTGGACGGTTTGGCGCGTTTATGCCTGATCGTTGCTGGCGTGCTGCTGGTGTTCCTGATTTTCTCGTTCGGCTGGCTGGTTTTCGGCCGCTACGTGCTCAATGATACCCCGACCTGGATCGAGCAGTCCTCGCTGTTGATCGTGGTCTATATCACCTGCCTCGGTGCGGGTGCCGGTGTACGTTTCAATTCCCACCTGAGCATCGACTTTCTGCGTGAAGGCGCGCCGCGAATTCCGCGGGTGATCATGCACGCCATTTCCGACGGATTCGTGCTGCTCTTCGGTGGATTCATGGCATGGCAGGGCTGGTTGATGATGATGAACAACGCCGGCCGCCCGATCCCGATGATCGGACTCTCCGAAAGTTGGCGAGCCGCGCCTCTGGTAGCTTGTGGCGTGCTCCTGGTGATTTTCACCTGCGCCAATCTCATTCAACGCATCACGCGTACCGGCCGGGCAGGGAGCTGACACTATGGGGCTTGCGATTCTTTTCGGCGTCTTTTTCCTCGGGCTGATCGTGGGGGCGCCGATCGCGTTCGCGGTGGGGCTGGCCTCGATCGTGACGTTTCTCTACGAGGGGCTGCCGCTGTTCGTGGGGTTCCAGCGAATCGTCTCGGGCATTTCGGTGTTTTCGCTGCTGGCGATTCCGTTTTTCATCTTTGCGGGTGAGCTGATGCTGCACGGCGGCATCTCGAGCCGCCTGGTGCGGTTTGCCTCGGCTGCGGTCGGCCGCGTCCGCGGTGGCCTAGGGATGGTCAACGTAAGCTCGTCCATGCTGTTCGGCGGCATCTCCGGCTCTGCCGTCGCCGATACCTCGGCGCTGGGCTCCATTCTGATTCCGGTGATGAAGGAAAAGGGCTACGACACCGACTATGCGGTCAACGTGACGGTGACCTCCTCGATTGCCGGCGTGGTGATTCCGCCCAGCCACAACATGATTCTCTACGCGGTGGCGGCCGGTGGCGGGATCTCGGTCACCCAGCTGTTCGTGGCCGGTATCGTGCCCGGTATTCTCATGTGCCTGGCGCTGGCGCTGGCGGTGGCGGCCTATGTGGTGGCGGTCAAGCGCGGCTACGGCGGTGAACCCTTCCCGGGCTGGTACGCGCTGCTGATCAGCTTCGTCGCGTCGCTGCCGGGCCTGCTGACGGCGGTGATCATCGTCGGCGGCGTGTTGTCCGGCATCCTTACGGTGACCGAGTCCGGCGCGTTCGGCGCGATCTATGCCATCGTGATCACCGGGCTCGTCTACCGTGAACTCCGCTGGGAGTCGTTCAAGAAGGCGGTCTACCAGGCCGTCAAGACGACGGCGCTGGTGATGATCCTGGTCGGTTGCGCCTCGGCGTTTTCCTACCTGCTGGCGCTCTACAACGTGCCGGAAATGCTCGCCAATACGCTGACATCGCTCTCCGACAACCCCATCGTCGTGTTGCTGATGCTCAACCTGCTGTTGCTGGCGCTCGGCATGATCATGGACATGGCGCCGCTGATCTTGATCTGCACGCCGATTTTCCTGCCGGTGGCACAGCAGTTCGGCATGGACCCCATCCAGTTCGGCATCCTGATGATGATGAACCTGGGCATCGGCTTGTGTACGCCGCCAGTCGGCGGGTGTCTGTTCGTCGGTAGTGCAATCGGCGGGATCAAGATCGAGCAGACCGTCAAGACCATCTGGCCTTTCTATCTGGCGCTGTTCGTGGTGCTGATGCTGGTGACCTACGTGCCGGCGGTCTCCTTGACGTTGCCCAACCTGCTGCAGTGACGCGACAGCACAAGCTCGGTCTTCGAACTATTCGACATCCCTAGGGCGGCTACCGGACAACTGGCCGTCCAAACCAACAGGAGAGATCAACATGCTGAATCGATTACTGGTGACCG
Source organism: Salinicola sp. 4072 (assembly GCF_036663415.1). Taxonomy (NCBI): domain Bacteria; kingdom Pseudomonadati; phylum Pseudomonadota; class Gammaproteobacteria; order Oceanospirillales; family Halomonadaceae; genus Salinicola; species Salinicola sp. 4072. The sequence goes on from NZ_JAXOVV010000008.1 coordinate 23,169, forward strand.
GCGCCGCCGGTGGCGTTGGCAAAGCCATCCGTCCGCATCTGGCGAAGCTGGCCCGGCACGTGCGTCTGTCGGACATCGAGGCAATCGACAACGCTGAGGAGCACGAGGAGATCGTCGCTTGCGATCTGGCCGACGCGGCAGCGGTGGCAAGGCTCGTCAGCGATTGTGATGGTATCGTCCACCTGGGCGGCATTTCGGTAGAGAAGCCGTGGGAAGGGATCCTGCAGGCCAATATCATCGGGACCTATAATCTCTACGAGGCGGCCCGGAAGCAGGGCAAGCCGCGCATCGTCTTTGCCAGCTCGAACCATACCATCGGTTTCTACGAGCGCTCGACGCGGATCGATAGCCAGGTCCCGCGTCGGCCGGATTCGCTCTACGGAGTTTCCAAATGCTTTGGCGAGGACCTGGCGAGCCTCTATTTCGACAAGTTCGCGATCGAGACGCTGAGCGTGCGCATTGGCTCCTGCTTCCCCAAGCCCAAGGACACGCGCATGTTGGCCACCTGGCTGGGTGTCGAGGATTTCGTGGCGCTGCTGGAGCGGGCGTTCGTCGCGCCCAAGCTGGGGTATACCGTGGTCTATGGCGCTTCAGGCAATGCCGAGCAGTGGTGGGACAATCGCCATGCGCAGTTCCTCGGTTGGGCGCCGCAGGAGAGCTCGGCACCATGGCGGGCCGAGGTCGAGGCCGAGGCGGCCAAAGCGCCTCAGGACCCGACGGACCCGGCGGTGGTCTATCAGGGCGGCAAGTTCGTGACGCTGGGTCACCCCGACGACGAAACGTGATCCGGGCCGGGGCCGGTCGAGCTGGTATGCTATTCACCTCGAACGTCATACAGCACCGACCGCCCCGAGTGATCGCGGACGCCGGCGTCGGACAGGAAAATCGATAAGGTAGGCAGCACGATGGAGCAGACCAAGGCTTGGGAGATAAAGCGCATCTCTTCTCAGGAGAGTCTATCGCGCCAGATCGCCCGACAGCTGGAAGCCCTGATCACTCAGGGGCATATCGAGGTGGGGGAAAAACTGCCGACCGAGAGCCAGCTGTGCGACATGTTCGGTGTCAGTCGGACGGCGGTGCGCGAGGCGATCGCTCACCTCAAGTCGATGGGCCTGGTCGAGACGCGTCGGGGTATTGGCACGCGCGTTCTGCGCTCTGCGCCGGATCACCAGTTTCCGGCAAGACGCATCAACGCCACCACGGTGGAAGACATTCTGCACGTGCTGGAAATGCGCATGACGCTGGATGCCCAGGCGGCGGCGCTGGCGGCCGAACGGCGCACGCCGGAGGATGTCGCGGCGATGCAGAGCGCTCACGAACGGTTCCTGGCGGCCTGCGAGACGGGTAGTCAGGCTCGCCACGAGGACTATGTCTTCCACCGGGCGATCGTCGAAGCCACGCACAACCCGTTCTTCGTCTCGCTGTACGATCAACTCAACGAAGGCGCTATCCCCCGGACCAAACTTCTGTCCGTCGAGCTCGACCCCGAAGCCATATCTTACTATCTTGAAAGGGTGGCTCGTGAGCACGCCGAGATCCTGCAGGCGATCGTCTCAGGGCAGACGGAAGCCGCACGGGACGCCATGCACCGCCATCTTCAACGGGCGTACGACAACTACGCCGCGTATCAGGATCGCTCCGAAGCTTGATCTCTTGCCGGCCCGGGCGATAAAGGCGGGCCGATCGATTCGAGATATCGTTCGATTGCACTGCCGTCCCACGGGGCGGCGGTGTCTTTCTGTTGGCATTGGCGTCCCGGCATTCGAGCGTTTTCGACATCCCAGCTTTCTCTAACATCCCAGCTTTCTCTAGGAGGCAATGTGAATCTGACTGGCGAACTATTGATCGGACAGCAAACCGTCAAGGGGACCCGCGATCCGATCGTCGCGATCAATGTGGCGACGGGCGAGCGCTTGCCGACCGAGTTTTTCGGCGGCACTTCCGAAGACGTGGCGCGAGCGTGCGAACTCGCCTGGTCGGCATTCGATACCTATCGCGAAACCTCACTCGAAGAACGAGCCAGATTTCTCGAGACGATCGCCGACGAGATCGAGGCGATCGGTGACGACCTGATCGAGCGGGCCGTGGCCGAGTCCGGGCTGCCTCAGGGGCGCATCCAGGGCGAGCGCGGACGCACCTGCGGGCAGCTGCGCCTGTTCGCCAAGACCGTGCGCGCCGGCGAGTGGCTCGACGTTCGCATCGACCCGGCCTTGCCGGATCGCCAGCCGATGCCGCGGGTCGATCTGCGTCAGCGCCACATCGCCTTGGGGCCGGTGGCCGTGTTCGGTGCCAGCAATTTCCCGCTGGCGTTCTCCGTCGCTGGTGGCGATACCGCGTCGGCATTGGCCGCGGGTTGTCCGGTGATTGTCAAGGGGCACCCGGCGCATCCCGGCACCTGCGAGCTGGTCGGTCGCGCCGTGCAGGCCGCCGTCAGGAAGTGCGGTCTGCCCGAGGGCGTATTCTCGATGCTGCACGATTCCAGCTTCGAGGTAGGGCAGGCGCTGGTCGCCGACCCGCGGATCAAGGCAGCGGGCTTCACCGGGTCGCGTAAGGGTGGTCTGGCACTGCTGGAGATTGCCCAGCGTCGTCCGGAACCGATCCCGTTCTATGCGGAAATGAGCAGCATCAACCCCGTGTTCCTGTTGCCGGCCGCGCTGAGTGCACGCGCCAAGGCGCTGGGCGAGGCGTTCGTGGGCTCGCTCAACATGGGGGCCGGGCAGTTCTGCACCAACCCGGGTCTGGTGATCGCGATCGAGGGGCCGGATCTCGACGCGTTCATCGAGTCCGCCAGCGAAACGCTCAAGGCCAGCACGGCCCAAACGATGCTGACGCCGGGTATTCACCAAGCCTACGGCCAGGGTGTAAGCGCGCTGGCGGCGAACGGCAAGGTTCGCGAGGTGGCGCGGGGACTGGAGGGCGAAGGCGCCAACCAGTGCCAGAGCGGCCTGTTCGTGGCTGCCGGCGAGGACGTGATCGCCGATGCCTCGCTGCAGGCGGAAGTCTTCGGCGCCTCTTCGCTGATCGTGGCCTGCCGCGACGCGGCGGAAGTCAAGCGTGTCGCCGAGAGCCTAGAAGGCCAGTTGACGGCAACGCTGCAGATGGATGACGCCGATTACGAGGCCGCCAAGGCACTGCTGCCGACGCTCGAACGCAAGGCGGGCCGTATCATGGCCAACGGCTGGCCGACCGGGGTGGAAGTGTGCGATGCCATGGTTCACGGCGGCCCGTTTCCGGCGACTTCCGACTCGCGCACCACGTCCGTGGGCACCGCAGCGATCTTCCGCTTCCTGCGTCCGGTCTGTTACCAGGACCTGCCGGATACGCTGCTGCCGGAAGCCGTGCGCGAGAGCAATCCGCTGAAGCTGCGTCGCCTCGTCGACGGCGAACGCGAACGCTGATCTCGTCAGCTTGTGTGCCAATCAACGGCATGACGATGACAGGCTGATAAGATAGGGTAATGAGAAGGGCCGCTCGATAGAGCGGCCCTTTTTTCGTCCGGCATCTTTCGTCCGGCATCCGGCATCCGGCAGCGTTCGGGCTATACCAGCCCCAGCCATTTCAGCAGGAACAGCCCCAGGCTGAGGGTGAACATCGACGCGAAGGTCGTGATGACGATGATATTGGCAGCCAGCTTGTCGTTGCTCTTGAACGCCTTGGCCATGACGAAACTGGCCGCTGCCCCCGGGCAACCCAGGTAGAGGAAGATGATCCCCAGTGCCGGGCCGTGAATCCCCACGGCGAGGGCGCCCAGCACCCCGAGCAGGGGAACCCACACCAGCTTCCACAGGCTGGCGTCGAGGGCGATGGTGCTGCTGCGCTTGAACGCGCTGACGGAAAGCGTGCCGCCGATGCAGATCAATCCCAACGGCAGCGACATGCCGGCAAGATAGCCGCCCGAGGTCATGACCCAGCCGGGGAGTTCGATATCCGATAGTGCCACCGGGATCGCGAAGACGACGCTCAGGATGAGCGGATTCTTGGCCATATTCTTGATCAGGCTGCGGAAGTCCGTGGCGACCTCGTCGCTGTAGAGCGACAGGATGAAGACCGAGAAGATGTTGTAGATGACAATGACCGCGCCGGCCAGCACCCCGCCTACGGAAAGGCCGTAGTCGCCGTACTGGCCGGCCGCCAGGGCGAGCCCGACGATGCCGTTGTTGGCGCGGAATGCTCCCTGGGTGAAGATGCCTCTTTCCACGCGGGGGTGCCGCCAGATCGCCCAGGCCCAGGCGAGAAAGAAGCTGATGATGGTGTAGCCGATGAAATAGCCGATCAGCTCCGGCTGCAGGGCGCGACTCAGGTCCGCCTTGATGATGCTCAGAAACAGCAGCGCCGGCATGGTGACCTTGAACACCAGCATCGATGCTGTGGTGATGAAGTGGGAATCGATCCAGCCGAGCCGCTTGAGACCAAGCCCCAGGAAGACCATCAGAAAGACCGGCAGCGTGATTTCCAGCGTATGGGTAAAAGCGGCCAACAGCCCCATGATTCACTCTCCGCCGCGGACTAACCAGAAGCCGACCACGAGCGCCGCGATCAGCAGCGCCCAAAACAAGCGGTTACGCAGACGGGTATCGCGGTGGGATCCTTTGCGAGACACAGTACAATCCTTGCTGGGTAAAAGGGTCGAATGCCGCCGGGACGCGAGCCCGTTTCATGATCGTGACCGTCGAATCCTGTCAGCGGCGATCATGGCCGATGCCACCCGAATGTCGAGCGACGATATCGTGAGGCATGGGCGTTGGGGACGTTCGACCGGGTCGTGAATTTGAAGCCATGCATTTATAGCCGATTAGCCGATAGTCTAAGGGAATTCAGATGTCGATGCTGCGTTATCCACTGGTCTTTGCCCACGCCAACGGGTTTACCGGTGCCAGTTACCGGACGCTGTTGTCGCCGTTGGCGACGCATTTCGAACTGCATCCGCTGGACCGCCTGGCGCATGATCCCCAGTTCCCGGTAGGGCGGAACTGGCTGGCATTGCGCGAAGAGTACCTGTCGGCCACCGAGTCGTTGTCGACGCCGATCGTCGCCGTGGGGCACTCCATGGGCGGCGTGCTTTCGATCATGGCTGCCTCCAAGTCGCCGGATCGCTTTCGCGCCGTGGTGGCTCTGGATCCGCCGCTGCTGCTCGGGCGGGACGCCTGGATGTTGAAGTTCGCCAAGCTCGCCGGCTTCGTCGACCGGGTGACGCCGGCCGGCAAGACGCTGCGCCGTCGCGAGGTCTGGCCCAGCCGGGAAGCGATGGCCGCTTCGCTGCGTCGCCGTTCGTTGTTCCAGGGCTTTACCGAAACCGCGATGGAGGATTACGTCACCGGGGCGACGACCATCGTCGACGATAGCGGCGCGGCGAAGCTGCGCTATGCACCGCGTACCGAGGCCGCCGTGTTTCGCCACCTGCCGGATCATCTCACCTCGGTGCTACGCAAGATCGAGGTGCCGCTGACCGTGATCGCCGGTGAAGACTCCGATCTGCTGACGCCCGAGCGGCGACGCACGCTCTCGCGGCTGGGCATTCGGTTGCGCTGTGTGCCCGGTGGTCACATGTTTCCGTTCGAGCATCCGCAAGCGACCCGTCAGGAGATTCTGGAGGCCATCGACGACATGCTGGGAGAAGGTTCTTGAAGGCACGAGAAATGATTCTGGGTGAAGGGCGTCTGGCCGCGTTGAGCTGGGGCGACGATGCCGCGCCCACCTGGGTCGCCCTGCACGGCTGGCTCGATAACGCCGCGACGTTTTCCCGCCTGGCGCCGGCGCTGGCCACTGCGCTGGGGATTCGCCTGGTGGCGCTGGACCTGCCGGGGCACGGCCATTCACCGCATCGTGGCGTGCGGGCCGAGTACCCGTTGTGGGGTTACATGCCGGACGTGCTCGAAGCCGTGGACGCCCTGGAGCTGAGCTCGACGACATTCGTCGGCCACTCGATGGGCGCCGGCGTTGCCAGTCTGATCGCTGCCGCCGCGCCGGAGCGGGTCGACGGACTGGTGTTGATCGACGGGCTCGCCTCGACCACCAGCGAACCCGGCGAGACGGTGACGCAGCTGCAGGCGGCGTTGCGGGCGCGGCGGCGTTCGCGCAGCGCTGCCGGCAGCTATGCGAGCGTCGACGAGGCGGTCGCGGCGAGGGTTCATGGTGGCGTCACCCGGATCGATGCCGATACCGCGCGGCCCATCGTCGAGCGTAATCTCGGCCGGCAGGAGGACGGGCGCTACTACTGGCGGACCGACCGGCGTCTGGTCCATCCGTCGCTGCTGCGCTGGACGCCGGACCAGATGCTGGCGACGGTGGCTGCCATTCGCGCCCCGGTGCTACTGGTGCAGGCCACTGCCGGCGTGTTGACGCAGCGGCCGCACCTTGGCGAGGCCTGTCGCCGGATCGGCAGGTTCGAGCGGCGCCTCGTCTCTGGCGGACATCATCTGCATCTGGAGGGCATCAGAGTGGCGCAGGTCGCCTCGGAAATCGTACGCTGGTATCAATCGACGGTCGTGGAGTCCATGTCATGAAACCTCGTGTCTCGTTGGTACTGGGGAGCGGCGGCGCACGGGGCTATGCCCACATCGGCGTGATCGAGGAGCTCGAGGCGCGAGGCTACGAGATCGCGTCGATCTCCGGCTGCTCCATGGGTGCCTTGATCGGCGGCATCTACGCCGCCGGCAAGCTCGACGGCTACCGTGACTGGGTCTGCCAGCTCGACTATTTCGACGTGTTGCGCCTGGTCGACATCACCTGGAGCGCCATGGGGGCCATGCGTGCCGGCAGGGTGATGACCAAGCTGGAAGCGCTGGTCGGGGATATCCGTATCGAGGACCTGCCGATGCCGTTCACGGCGGTGGCAACGGATCTGAGCCGCCAGCGGGAAGTGTGGTTCCAGAGTGGCCCGCTGCTGCGCGCGATCCGCGCCTCGATCGCGGTACCCGGCATCATCACCCCGGTCCAGGACAACGGCCATGTGCTGGTCGATGGAGGGCTGCTGAATCCGCTGCCGATCATTCCCACGGTTTCCGTCAACGCGGACATCGTGCTGGCGGTCAATGCTACCGCCCAGACGCCGACGCCCGTGACACTGGAAGATCTGCTGCCCGCCGACCAGGCGGCCCAGGAACATGCCCGTGAAATCGAACGCGAAGCCGAAGGCCAGAGCTTCAGCGGCTGGCTGAAGAACGTGCGCACGCGGGTGCAAGGGATGGTCTCGTCGTTCAGCGACGAAGAGGAAGCCTCGGAAAACACCAGTTGGTCGAGCCAGACCGAGCGCGCCTGGAGCAAGCTCGACATGATGCTGGCCTCGTTCGATATCACCCAGGCCGCGCTGGCCAAGTACAAGATCGCCGGTTATCCGCCCGACATTCTGATCGAGGTGCCCAAGAGTGTGTGCGGCGCTTACGAGTTCCATCGCGCCGAGGCGCTGATCGAGCTGGGGCGCTATCTTGCCTCCCAGGCCTTGGATCGCCACGAGCGCCAGCGGGACCGGACGTCTGTCGCCGCCGAACCGGCCGATGGCCACCGCCACCCGGCCAGCAGCGCCGACCCGCAGGGGCGTCTACCGCTGCCGCTATCCTCGCCCAAGCGCCACGGTTGACGCCGCTCGTCAGTCGCCGCGTGTGCGCAGCAGCACGTAGAGGGCGCCGGTGCCGCCATCGATCTCGCTCGCCGAGCAGAAGGCCAGCACCCGCGACCAGTTCTTGAGCCAGGTGTTGACGTGGCTCTTGATCACCGGGTAATCCGCGCCGCTACCGCGATAACCGCGTGCCTTGCCATGTACCACCAGCACGCAGCGAACCCGGCTGGCGATGGCGTCGTCGATGAACGATTCGAGCTCGACACGGGCTTCGTCGAGGGTGTAGCCATGAAGGTCGAGCCCGCCTTCCCAGGCGATGTGACCGCGCTTGAGCTGGGCAAAGGTTCGCGGTGGCAAATCCGGAATCGAGAACTCCAGGCGCTGATGCGGCGTGACCGCCTCGACGCCGCCATCCGATAACCGGGATTGCACGACTGGCGACGCCTGTTCGGCGGCTTCACGCCGCGCGTCGGCGTTGAGCGCGTCGCGTCGCGGGCGACCCGTGGCCGCGCGGTTGAGTCTGAGCCGCTGAACGCCGGCCGCTTCCAGTGCTTGGCGGAAGGCGTTGTGATCGTCGTCGTCGCTCGAGGAGTGGGTCATTGCCATTGTGCCTTTGCTGACCGCTGTCTTTGGCTTGAGTGATTCAGCGGGCGGAAGGGTAACCGATTCCGCGCGTCATGACATGGCCGGCTGTGAACGCGCGAGCCTTGCGCGTACAATCGTCGTCCGTTTTCCAGCCAGATGCGAGTTCCTTCCATGTCGCCACCGCAGTCGACCCTGACGCTAGCGGACGATGCCATCGTCGAAGACCTGTTCAGCGTGCGGGACTGCCTGCGCTGGGCCACCACCGAATTCCATGCCCATCGGCTGCATTTCGGCCATGGCACCGACAGCGCCTGGGACGAAGCGGTTGCCTTGGTGCTGGGCGCGCTGCATCTGCCGTGGGACATCGACCCGGCCGTGCTCGACGCGCGTCTGCTGGGCATCGAGCGGCGCCGGGTCGTCGCGCTGGTGAGAAGCCGCATCGAGTCGCGTCGGCCGTTGCCCTACCTGCTCGGCGAGGCGTTTTTCGCCGGCTTCCCGTTCGAGGTCGACGAGCGGGTGCTGATTCCCCGTTCGCCCATCGCCGAGCTGATCGAGCAGGGCTTCTCGGCCTGGTTCGATGACCTGCCGCCGGCGCACGTGCTCGACCTGTGCACCGGCTCCGGCTGTATCGGCATTGCCACGGCGCTCTACCTGCCCACCTGCGAGGTGGATCTGGTCGATATCAGCGTGGAAGCGCTCGAGGTCGCCAAGGCGAATATCGTGCGTCATGATGTCGGGCTGCGCGTTCGCGCGGTGGCGTCCGACCTGTTCGAAGGCGTCGCGGGGCAGCATTACGATCTGATCGTCAGCAATCCGCCCTATGTCGACACTCGCGATCTGGCGGCCATGCCGGCGGAGTATCGTCACGAGCCCGATCTGGCGCTGGGCGCTGGTCGCGATGGCCTCGACATCGTCCGACGCATCCTGCGCGAAGCCCGCGCCTACCTGAACGACGGCGGCATGCTGATCGTCGAAGTGGGCAACTCCCAGCGTCATCTGGAGGCGGCTTTCCCGGAAGTGCCGTTCCTGTGGCTGGAGTTCGAACGCGGCGGGGAAGGGGTCTTTGCGCTGAGCGCCGAGGATCTCGATACCTACGCGGATCACTTCGCCGCGTCTCATCCGGCCTGAACCTGAATCTTTCTTCCCTTTCCTGAGGATCGCGCATGTCCGGCAACACCTTCGGCAAACTGTTCACCGTCACCACCTTCGGTGAGAGTCACGGCCCCGCGCTGGGTGCCATCGTCGACGGCTGCCCGCCGGGGCTCGAACTCAGCGAGGCGGATCTGCAGCGCGACCTGGACCGCCGCCGGCCGGGCTCGTCGCGCCATACCACCCAGCGCCGCGAGCCGGATCAGGTCCGGATCCTCTCCGGGGTGTTCGAAGGCCGCACCACGGGCACGCCGATCGGACTGATGATCGAGAATACCGACCAGCGCTCCAAGGACTATTCCAAGATCGCCGAGCAGTTCCGTCCGGCCCACGCCGATTACACCTATCATCACAAGTACGGCATTCGCGACTATCGCGGCGGTGGCCGCTCCAGTGCGCGGGAGACCGCCATGCGCGTTGCCGCCGGCGCCATCGCCAAATCATGGCTCGCACGGCAGGGTATCCGGGTGCGTGGCTACATGAGCCAGCTCGGCCCCATCGCGATCGGCTTCAAGGGATGGGAGGGCGTCGACGACAACCCGTTCTTCTGCCCGGATCCGGACAAGCTGCCGGAACTCGAGGCCTACATGGATCAGCTGCGCCGCGACCAGGACTCGGTGGGCGCCAGGATCACGGTCGTCGCCGAAGGCGTGCCGGTGGGGCTGGGCGAGCCGGTCTTCGATCGTCTGGATGCCGATCTGGCCCACGGGCTGATGAGCATCAACGCGGTGAAGGGCGTCGAGATCGGCGACGGTTTTGATGTGGTGACCCAGCGTGGCACCGAGCATCGCGATGAAATGACGCCGGCAGGGTTCCTGTCCAATCACGCTGGCGGTGTGCTCGGCGGCATCTCCAGCGGCCAGCCCATCGTCGCGCATCTGGCGCTCAAGCCGACCTCCAGCATCACCCAGCCGGGGCGTTCGATCGACATTCACGGCGAGCCGGTGGAGGTCGTCACCAAGGGGCGTCACGATCCCTGTGTCGGTATCCGCGCCACGCCGATCGCCGAGGCGATGATGGCGCTGACGCTGATGGATCACCTGCTGCGCCATCGTGCCCAGAACGGCGACGTTCGCGTCGACACGCCGCGCCTCGGACTTGTCTGAGAACTGGCTGCGCTCGGCCATGCAGCGTTATAAATCGACTCGGCATGCTCATTGACACCAGTAAACTACGCTGCCTCGTCGATTTTGATTCGCTACGCTCACCCTTCGGGCCAGCCTTCGGCCGTTACTCCCTACGGTCGTTGCGCCTTGCCTGACCATCGCTCGCCGAGTTCCTCCGTGTTCAAAATTTTTCAAGAGGGTTCCTCGGAGCTATTGGTACGACAAAATCGTCACATCGATGAATCCCTATCCTCCTGCTGCCTGTCTCGCTGTTGGCGCTCCTTGACCTTGCGCTGGCGCAACTGCTGGCGGTAGCCATAGGTGGCGCCGCGGATCGTCTCGTCGCTCTCCAGGCTCGACCCGAGTGCGCCGGCCACGGTCGCCACCGATGTCGCCAGCCAGGCCAGCGCCGGAAAGGCGAGCCAGCCGACCGATCGGCCGACCGTTGACTCCAGCAGGCTGGCGGGAACGAACAACACGACCGCCACCAGAAACAGTGCGAAGAGGATGACGTAATAGCACGCCACGCCCGCCAGTAGCGTCATGACCGTGGTCAGATTGTAGAATCGGGTCAACCGGGCGTTGTGGGTATAGTGCTGTGGTTCCCATAAGCCGTGATCGAGGATCAACCAGACGATCATGGCGACGATCGCGGCGATCATCAGGGCGACGAAGCGATAGAGTTCATAGGCAGCGCTGAGTTTCCACAGCGTCGGGAAGATCAGCCCGTAAGCCCCGGTGGCGAAGGCGACCGCAACGATCCGCCGGAACGCGGGCAGGATCGTCCAGGGGCGGTTCGCTCTGACCATGCCGCCCAGCAGCTTGGCGTAGCCCGGCCACTTGGTGGCACTGACGAAACGGACGTCGACGTTCTTCTCGCTGTCATCGGCTGGTGTGACACGTTTTATCGGCACCAGGCGCTCGAAGAGCCGCGAACCCATCAGCTCGCGGGCGTTGCTGTTACGGAGACCGCTCTGCTCGCGGGCCTCGCGTCCGTCCTCCATATGCTGCTGCTGGCGTTCACGGTCGTGGCGGTCGCTGCCGTGATGCATCTCGTTGACCAGGTGCAGGATCGCCTCGCGCAGGCGCTGCCTCAGGGGCGAGATGCCCAATGCCGGCAGGGAGATGATCGCGACGCCCAGGTTTTCGCTGGCTTCCGCGAGCGCCATGCGATCGCCACGCAGGAGCGGCAGGTCGGTGATGCAGACCGCGTAATCCCAGCCGTTGGCGCGCTTGATGTTTTCGCCCTGCTCGATGACGTCAGCGGTCGAGTCGTCGGCGCCGATCAGCGGATCGGTGAGGCAGTCGACCCGCCACTGGTGACGATCGTCGGTATGGCGTGCGAGCAGTTCGGGAAGCTCGTCGGCGATGAGATTGGCGGTCCGCTCCGGCAGTTCCGGCGCCGGGACCAGGCCCAGACGCAGGGTGCTTGAGGGAGTGTCCTGCTGTCGTGCCGATTTCCGGGGGCTGCCCCGGTCTTCCTGCTCCATGGGTGACTGCTCCTTGATCCGAGTCCGCGGTTGATTGTGCCCTGGGCGGGTGTGACTAAGCGTAGTCGCTTCGTGGGACTTCGGCGGCCCTGAGCGCGTCGAGTTCCGCGATCATCGCGCGCCCGGCGTTGGAGAGCGTGCGCTGCTTGTGCACCAGATAGCCCAGCCGGCGCTCGATCGGCGGGTGCGCCACCGGCAGTACCGCGATGTCGTCGTCGACCATGCTTTCCGGCAGCACGCTCCAGCCCAGCCCGATACCCGCCATCATCTTCAGTGTCTCCAGGTAATTGGTGGAAAGTGCCACATCGATGTTCAATCCCGCGCGACTGAACGATCCCACCACGATATCGCGAGTGAACGTGAGCGGCCCCGGCAGCACCGCCGGATAGTCCACCAGCGTCGACAGCGCCAGCTCGCCGCGTGCCGCCAGAGAATGGTCGGGCGCGGCGACGAAGCGCAATCGGTCGATCCACACCGGCACCGATTCCACCTGCGGATTGGGCCGGGGCGATAGCGTCACCACGGCCAGTTCGATCTCGCCGGCAACGACGCCATGGTAGGCCTGTTCGGAATCGAGAAAGCGCAGATCCAGATCGACGTCCGGGTAGCGCTGGGTGAACGCCTTGAGTACCGGAGGAAGCCGGTGCAGGCCGACGTGGTGGCTGGTGGCGAGCGTCAGGCTGCCTTCGACGCTGCCGCTCAGGTTGCTCAGTGTGCGCCGGCTATCCTCTACCAGCTGCAGGATCTGGCGGGCGCGGGGCAGCAGCAGCCGGCCGGCCTCGGTCAGGCTGACGCGGCGATTGATGCGGTCGAAGAGCTTGGCGCCGGTCTGATGTTCCAGCGTGGCGATGCGCTTGCTGATGGCCGGCTGGGTGAGGTGCAGTTGCTCGCCGGCGAGCGAAAACGACGTCGTGTCGGCGACCGCGATGAAGGCTTGCAGGCTCTGGGTGTCCATGGCGTCGTTCGCTTTCCGTCCGAGGCATTGATGAATCACGAATCAATGAATTCTGTTATGGAATCCAAAGCATAATCAAGATGAATTGATTTTATGCATGACGGCACCGTATCTTGGTCGCCACACCATTCGCGAGGCGCTGTCACGGCGTCGCGATTCGCAAGCGTTACGTCACCAAGCTGCCTCAGACAGCGTGACGGAGGAGATAACACACATGGCAAGCCAGACGCTCTACGACAAACTCTGGGCGCAGCACCTGGTGACTCAGCGCGACGACGGTTCGGCGCTGATCTACATCGATCGTCACCTGCTGCACGAAGTCACCTCGCCGCAGGCGTTCGAAGGGCTGCGTCTGACCGGCCGCAAGCCGTGGCGCCGCGACGCCAACCTGGCGACGCCGGACCACAACGTGCCGACCACGCTCAAGGAGCGCAGCGCCGGTAACGCCGGGATTCTCGACGATGTCTCGCGCATTCAGGTGGAAACCCTGGATGCCAACTGCGAGAGCTTCGAGATCGAGGAGTTCCGCATCAACGACGAACGCCAGGGCATCGTTCACGTGGTCGGGCCGGAGCAGGGCGCCACGCTGCCGGGGATGACCGTGGTCTGCGGCGATTCCCACACCGCGACCCACGGCGCCTTCGCTGCGCTTTCCCACGGCATCGGCACGTCCGAGGTCGAGCACGTGCTCGCCACCCAGTGCCTGATCGCCCAGAAAATGAAGAACATGCAGGTGCGCGTGGAAGGCAAGCTGGGCCTCGGCGTCACCGCCAAGGATATCGTGCTGGCGATCATCGGCCGTATCGGCACCGCTGGCGGCACCGGGTACGCCATCGAGTTTGCCGGCAGCGCGATCCGCGAGCTTTCCATGGAAGGCCGCATGACGATCTGCAACATGGCGATCGAAGCTGGCGCCCGCGTGGGACTGGTGGCGGTGGATGACACCACGATCGATTACCTGAAGGGTCGCCCCTATGCACCCACTGCCGAGCAGTGGCCGGCGGCGGTCGAAGCCTGGCGTGATCTGGTCTCCGACGACGGCGCGCACTTCGACAAGGTCGTCGAACTCGACGCCGCCGAGATCGAGCCGCAGGTGACCTGGGGCACCAGCCCGGAAATGGTCGCCAACGTTTCCGCCGCGGTGCCCGATCCGGCCAGTGCCGATGACGAGACCGTCACTCAGGGCATGACGCGTGCGCTGGAGTACATGGGGCTCAGCGCCGGGCAGAAGATCACCGATATCCGGCTCGACAAGGTGTTCATCGGCTCCTGCACCAACTCGCGGATCGAGGATCTGCGCGAAGCCGCCAAGGTCGCCCGGGGGCGCAAGGTCGCCGACAACATCCAGCTGGCGATGGTGGTGCCGGGCTCCGGGCTGGTGAAGCGGTTGGCCGAAGCCGAAGGGCTCGACAAGGTCTTCATCGAAGCGGGCTTCGAGTGGCGCGAGCCGGGCTGCTCGATGTGTCTGGCGATGAACGCCGACAAGCTGGGCGCCGGCGAGCGTTGCGCATCGACCTCCAATCGCAACTTCGAGGGGCGTCAGGGTTATGGCGGGCGTACACACCTGGTGAGCCCGGCAATGGCGGCGGCCGCCGCCATCGAAGGTCACTTCGTGGATGTCCGAAGCTATGACTATGATCGCGCCGATGCGATGAGTGCCTAAGGAGGCCAGACGATGAAAAAGTTCGAACGCCTGCAGGGTCTGGTCGCGCCGCTGGATCGCGCCAATGTCGATACCGACCTGATCATTCCCAAACAATTTCTGAAGTCGATCAAGCGTACCGGCTTCGGCCCCAACCTGTTCGACGAGTTGCGCTATCTCGACGAAGGTTATCCGGGCCAGGACGCCTCCAATCGTCCGCTCAATCCGGATTTCGTGCTCAATCAGCCGCGCTATCGCGACGCGCAGGTGCTGCTGGCACGGCGCAATTTCGGCTGCGGCAGCTCGCGCGAGCATGCCCCTTGGGCGCTGGACGATTTCGGCTTCCGCGTGGTGATCGCGCCGAGCTTCGCCGATATCTTCTACAACAACTCGTTCAAGAACGGCATCTTGCTGATCACGCTCGACGAGGCGACGGTGGACCGGCTGTTCCAGGAAACGGAAGCCAACGAAGGTTATCGTCTCAATATCGATCTCGAAGGACAGCAGGTGATCACGCCGAACGGCGAGGCGATTCCGTTCGAGGTCGATGCGTTCCGCAAGCACTGCCTGCTGGAAGGTCTCGACGATATCGGTCTGACGCTCGAGCAGTCCGGCGCCATCCGCGACTATGAAAGCCGTCATCGTGCGGCGAATCCGTGGCTGTTCCGCGATGCGTGACTCAGGTAAGAGTGGTGGTCACAGCGATGTGGTCGAACGCCAGTTCGGCGGTCAGGCGAACGCCTATCTGTCGAGCCAGGTGCACGCCCAGGGCGCCGAGTTCGCCCAGTTGCGGGAGCGTGTCGCAAGGCTCGACGCGCCCCGCGTGCTGGATCTCGGCTGCGGTGCAGGGCATGTCAGCTTTCAGGTCGCCGATCTGGCAGCGGAGGTCGTGGCTTATGATCTCTCGCCGCGAATGCTCGAGGTGGTCGGCGAGGCGACCCGCGAGCGCGGCTTCGGCAATATCCGCACGGTACAGGGCGTCGCCGAGTCGCTGCCGTTCGCCGACGATAGTTTCGATGTCGTCTGTAGCCGTTTCTCCGCCCATCACTGGCGCGATGTGGGGCTGGCGCTGCGCGAGGCGAGGCGCGTCCTCAAGCCCGGCGGTCTGGCGGGTTTCATCGACGTCGCCGCTTCCGAGCAGCCGCTGTTCGACAGCTTTCTGCAGACCGTCGAGATGCTGCGGGATACCAGTCATGTACGCGACTACGCGCCGAGTGAGTGGGCGCAGATGGTTGGCGAGGCCGGGCTCGTGGTGACGGCCAGTTCGCGCCAGCGACTGCGGCTGGATTTCGATACCTGGATTGCGCGAATGCGTACGCCCGACGTCATGCGCGACGCGATCCGTCATCTGCAGCAGCAGGTGGGTCAGGAAGTCCGCGATGCCTTCGAGATCGGCGATGATGGCTCCTTCACCACGGACATGCTGGTGCTGTGGGCCACGAAGTGACAAGTCAAGGAACACGTTCGAGGAAAATGCATGAGCAAGAAGATTCTGGTGTTGCCCGGCGATGGCATCGGCCCGGAAATCACCGCCGAGGCGGTCAAGATCCTGAATGCCTGCCGTGAGGCGGGGCTGGACGCCGAGCTGGAAGAGGCGCTGGTCGGCGGCGCCGGTTTTGATGCCGAGGGGCATCCGTTGCCCGAGTCCACGCTGGCAAAAGCCAAGGCCGCCGATGCGATCCTGCTCGGCGCCGTGGGCGGCCCCAAGTGGGATACGCTGGAAGATCTGAGCAAGCGTCCCGAAAAGGGGCTGCTGGGGCTGCGCAAGAACCTCAACCTGTTCGGCAACCTGCGCCCGGCGCTGCTCTATCCGCAGCTGGCCGAGGCGTCGACGCTGAAGCCGGAAGTCGTCTCCGGGCTCGATATCATGATCGTGCGCGAGCTGACCGGCGGTATCTATTTCGGCCAGCCGCGCGGCATCGAGGAGCGCGACGGTGAGCGGGTCGGGTTCAATACCTACGTCTACTCCGAGTCCGAGATCGAGCGCATCGGTCGCGTCGCCTTCGAGATGGCGCAGAAGCGGGGCAAGAAGCTCTGCTCGGTGGACAAGGCCAACGTGCTGGAAGTCACCATCCTGTGGCGCGAAGTGATGAATCGGCTGGCCCCGGAATACCCGGACGTCGAGCTGTCGCACATGTACGTCGACAACGCCGCGATGCAGCTGGTGCGCGCGCCCAAGCAGTTTGATGTGGTGGTGACCGGCAACATGTTCGGCGACATTCTGTCCGATGCGGCGGCCATGCTCACCGGTTCGATCGGCATGCTGCCGTCCGCGTCGCTCAACGAGAAGCAGCAGGGCATGTACGAGCCGTGTCACGGCAGCGCGCCGGATATCGCAGGCCAAGGCCTCGCCAACCCGCTGGCGACGATTCTGTCGGTGGCGATGATGCTGCGCTACTCGCTGGGCGAGCCGGCGCTGGCCGATCGTATCGAGCGCGCCGTGGGCAAGGTGCTGGATCAGGGCCTACGCACCGCGGACATCGCCTATCCGGGCACCCGCCAGGTTTCCACCAGCGAAATGGGCGACGCGGTGCTGGCGGCTTTTGCCGAGTCCTGAGCCGAATGCGCTAAACTGGTATCATTCACGTCTTCACTTGCTGATGATGCGACGACCAAAATGGGTCGTCGTGTCACATCCATAGTTACTAAAAGTGCCAGTTGGATCGGCGAGCGGAGTCAAGCGCGAGGCGCACGGAGCGCAGGATCCCGAGCATATGGGCTATATGTGAGGTTTCCGAGCACCGCGCAACGAAGCGATTGATCCGCGTAGCCATTCAAATGGTGCTTTTTCTAAAAAATTCGGGGTACGCCATTATGTTGAAAGTCGGATTCGTCGGCTGGCGCGGTATGGTCGGTTCCGTGCTGATGCAACGGATGCTGGACGACAATGATTTCGCCGGGCTCGAGCCGGTCTTCTTCTCCACCTCCCAGGCCGGTCAGGCCGGGCCGGGTATCGGCGTCGAAGTGCCGGCGCTTAAGGATGCCAACGACATCGAATCGCTCAAGGCGATGGACGTGATCGTGACGTGCCAGGGAGGTGACTACACCAGCGCAGTCTATAAGCCGCTGCGTGAGGCTGGCTGGAAGGGCTACTGGATCGATGCGGCCAGTACCCTGCGCATGGCGGACGAGTCGACCATCGTGCTCGATCCGGTCAACCGTCACGTGATCGATGCCCAGCTGGCCAAGGGCGCCAAGACCTTCGTCGGCGGCAACTGCACCGTGAGCCTGATGTTGATGGGCCTGGGCGGGCTGTTCGAGGCCGACCTGGTCGAGTGGATGACCTCCATGACCTATCAGGCCGCTTCCGGTTCCGGCGCCAAGCACATGCGCGAACTGCTGTCTCAGATGGGCTCGCTGCACTCGGCCGTCGCTACTGATCTCGCCACGCCGTCCAGCGCCATTCTCGACATCGATCGCGACGTTACCGCTCGCATGCGCAGCGGCGAGTTCCCGGTCGACAACTTCGGCGCGCCGCTGGCCGGCAGCCTGTTGCCGTGGATCGACAAGGCGATGGACAACGGCCAGAGCAAGGAAGAGTGGAAAGGCGGCGTCGAGACCAACAAGATTCTGGCGACCGGCGACAACCCGGTTCCCATCGACGGTCTCTGCGTGCGGATCGGCGCGATGCGTTCGCACAGCCAGGCATTCACCATCAAGCTCAAGCAGGACGTGCCGCTCGACGAGATCGAGGATCGGCTGGCCAAGCACAACGACTGGGTCCAGGTCGTGCCCAACGACAAGGACGAGACGTTGAAGCATCTGACGCCGGCGGCCGTCAGCGGCACGCTTACCGTGCCTGTCGGTCGCCTGCGCAAGCTGGCCATGGGCGGCGAATATCTCACCGCGTTCAGCGTCGGCGACCAGCTGCTGTGGGGCGCCGCCGAGCCGCTGAAGCGCATGCTCAAGATCCTCCGCGAACAAGCCTGAGCATCACGCCGACATGAGTTGTCCGAGCCCCGCCAGTGACACTGGCGGGGCTCTTTGCTATTCAGGCCGTGGCGCCATATTCAAGTTTATCCAGTCCTTGCCGATGAGTGAGTCGAGGCTTACCCCAATTCGTCGGCGAGGAAACCATGCGGCAACGGCTTACAACGATCACCGGCGGGCTCTGCCTGGTGCTTGCCTCGTCGGTCCATGCCCTCGGCATCGGCGATCCACAGCAGGTATCACCGCTCAACCGGCCGCTGCACGTGGTGCTGCCCCTGACCGATGGAAGCGGCCTCGAGGCCTCGCAGATATCGGTAGCCGTTGCCGATGACGCGGCTTACCGGCAATCCGGATTGTCCCGCAGCCCCTTGGTGGACGCGCTGTCGGCCAAGGTCGTGCGCCGTGACGGCGATCTGGCACTGATTCTCGATAGCTCGCGCCGCGTGCGGGAGCCGTTTCTCGATCTGCTGCTGGTGGTGACCTGGCCAGGCGGTCAGTGGCGGCGCGATGTATCGCTGCTGTTCGACCCCGTCGACTACGCCAGTTCGCAGCCACTGCTGAATGGCGATCGCGATCCCGCGTCGGGATATCCGGTAGCGCGGGGCGTGGTAACGCAGGCCACGGCGATGCGAAGCTCTGCTGCCGGGCCTGCCGACGCCGTCGAACCAGCATTGAGCGATCCGCCCGCATGGCCCACACAAGTCACCGTTCGCCCCGGCGATTCACTATCCACCCTGGCGGCTTCACTGTTGCCTCGAACCGGGGTTGGCCGCCAGCCGCTGATGCTGGCCCTGTATCGCTCCAACCCCGGCGCCTTCATCGAGGGAGACGTCGATCGGCTGCGGGCTGGCGTCAGCCTGGAAGTGCCCGCAATCGCGGCCGTGACCGATATCTCGCCATGGGAGGCGGCATCCCGGCTCGGCGAGCTCGCCCGTCAAACGGATGACGGGCGCCCGATGATCGATATCGTGGCGCGCGCTGCGGCTTCGGAGGCGTCCGACCCCGATCGGCTCGCTGCACTGACACAACAGTTAGCCGACCTGACTGCCATCACCGAACGCCAACGCGCGACGATTGCTGCGTTGCAATCCGAGCGTGACGCGCTGCAGGGCGCGCTCGCGGCCGTCGCTGAGCCATCCACGACGGCAACAAACGCAAACAATGCAAACGCAACCGATGGCGCCTCTGGGCAGGAAAGCGTGCAGAGCGGCACTCCTGTCGTCAGTGCTGTCGCCATTGCGGCTGCGCAGGCCGCGGCCCCGGCGCCTTCCCGCGCGGAGCCGCCCGAGACCGCTGCCAGCGAAAAGACCGTAACGGCATCGACCGGGCCGGCGCCCGCGTCGTCACCTTCGCTATGGCAGCGGCTGCTGGGGCATCTCGACTGGATCGGCGGCGGAGTCCTGATCGTCCTGCTGCTGCTATGGATCTGGGAACGACGCCGCCGTGCGCGTCACGAAGTCGACGAGCCCGCCGATGAGGTGGTGCCGGATGCCGCCGATCCGTCCCCGCTGGCGTCCAGTCGCCAGGCTGCGGTATCGGTAGCGCCGCGTCGGTCGCTGCCGGAAGTGGATGTCGACTCGGTCTCGATCAGTCAGGCGGATATCTTCATGGCTTATGGGCGCCATGCCGAGGCGCGCGACTGGCTGCGCCAGCAACTGGCCCAGAAAGAGAATGCGCAATTTCGCCTGGGGTTGTTGAGAGCTTTGGGCGAGTTGCGTGACATGGACGCGCTGGAACAGGCGCTCGCCGGCTTCGGTGACGACGCCACTCCCGAACAGCGCCGGGAAGGGCAGGCTCTGGTCGATGATTATCGTGCCCGCTACGTCGAGGAGAGCTGGCAGGAGGCGACCGGCGAAACGGAAGAGGAGGGCGAGACGGCCCCGCAGGATACGGTGGAGGATGTCGACGCGTTGTTCGAGTCGCAGGCCAGTCAGGTCGAGTCCGGCGCAGTTCGTGACGAGGCCGATGAGGTGCGTACCAATACCGATGAGGTTCGGCCCGAGACCGACGCGGTGCGTGACGAGACCGATGAGCCCGCCGTGCGTTCGGAAGCCTCGTCCCCGGCTGAATCCGCTTCCCGGACCAATTCCATGTCGGTGCTGTTCGATGACGATCTGACACCGTCTGCCGAGTCTTCGACCCTCACCCATATCGACTACGAAGCCCCAAAGCTGGAACTGGACGCCGGGCGGCGCGAGGTCACGTCGCCAGCGGATTCGGCATCCTCCTCGCTGGACGGCGGGAGCGAGGCATCGTCGCTGACGATGCCGGACATCGATTTTTCCGCCCTCTCGCTGGAATCAACGAGCGAGATGGCACCAGACGGCGGGTCTTGGGCGGACACGGGCAGCGATCGTCCCGAGGTGCCGGATGTCGCTTCGCCGGCGCGTAGCGGCGAGACGCGTGACACGCTTCGGGAAGTTCCTGCGGGGTGGGATGTCGAGGAGGTGGAATTCGAGCCGTCGCATCGGGATAATGGGCGCCCCTAACGACTTTGGGCTGCACAGGTTTCGATGGCGTTTTTCTCCCGGCAGGACGACAACCAGCCGCTCAGCGGTCGCTTGGCCCTCGGCGTCGAGTATGACGGTACGCGTTACTGTGGCTGGCAGCGGTTGCGCCATGCCGACTCGGTGCAGGGCGCGCTCGAGGCGGCATTGAGCAAGATCGCCGCCACGCCCGTGCGTGTGCTCTGCAGCGGCCGCACCGATAGCGGCGTCCATGCCACGCGCCAGATCGTTCATTTCGATGCGCCGGTGGTGCGTACCCAGAAAGCCTGGCTGTTCGGCGCCAATGCCCAGTTGCCGCGCGATATCGCGGTACGCTGGCTGACGCCGGTTTCCGACGATTTTCACGCTCGCTTTTCGGCCCTGGCAAGACGTTACCGCTATATCATCCTCAACCAGCCGACGCGCCCGGTGATGGAGCGTCACAATGTGACCTGGTGTCGCGAGCCGCTGGATGCGGAGCGCATGCATCGCGCCGCCCAGGCATTGGTCGGCGAGCATGATTTCTCCAGCTACCGCGCCGCCGGCTGTCAATCGAAGGTGCCGATTCGCCATTTGCATTTCATCGACGTCCGCCGTTTCGGGCCGATCGTGATGCTCGATGTGCAGGCCAACGCCTTTCTTCATCACATGATTCGCAACATCGCTGGCGTACTGATGGCGGTCGGCCGGGGGAATGAGGACGAGGCGTACCCCGCGCGGCTGTTGTTGCTCAGGGATCGCAAGTCGGGCAACGTGACGGCGCCGGCCTGCGGCCTGCATTTCGTCGATGTGCGCTTCGATGAGCGCTTCGCGCTGCCGGAAGAACCGGTGGGCCCGCACCTGCTATCCTTTCTCGGTGAATGGACCGGTGAACGTGGCGAAATCCCGGATACGCCGCTGATGCGCCGCCGTCGCGTGTGGCCGAAATGGATCGATGATCAGGGCCGGGTAGTCGATCAGCCTCCCCAGGCCTGCTTGGAGACCACGTCATGAATCCCGTCAGGATCAAGATCTGCGGTTTGACCCGTCGTGAAGACATCGCGGCGGCCGTTGCCAGCGGGGCCGATGCACTCGGCTTCGTGATGTGGCCGGGAAGCGCGCGCGCGCTCGATCTCGATACGCTCGCGTCGCTCAGCGCCTCGGTGTCGCCGTTCGTGACACGTGTGGGGCTGTTCGTCGGCCCGAGCGTGGCCGATGTCGAGATGTGTCTGCCTTATCTCGACCTGCTACAGTTCCATGGTGACGAGTCGCCCGAATTCTGCGCGCGTTTCGGCAAGCCCTGGATCAAGGCGCTGCGCATGCACGATGATATCGATCTGCAGGCAGCAGTCGATACCTACGCCGGTGCCGGCGCGCTGCTGCTCGATGCCTATCGCCCCGGCGTGCCCGGTGGCACCGGGAAAACCTTCGACTGGCAGCGTATCCCGGCGGATCTGGCGAAACCCGTCATTCTCGCCGGCGGCCTGACGCCGGACAACGTCGCCGACGCCGTGGCGCAGGTACGACCCTATGCGGTCGATGTCTCCGGCGGCGTTGAAGCGATGCACCCTGTCGACACGTCTTCCGTGGCGTCGTCGCCTGAGACGGGCACGCGAAAGGGAATCAAGGATGCCTCTCGCATCCGAGCCTTCTGCGAACGCGTACAGGCGATGAACGTTTCGCTCGCGTCGGCACCGTCCAGTGCCGATCCAGTCACGTCCCATTCATCCACCGCCACATCATGAGGGTCCCTTCGTGAGCCGATTCCACGATTTGACGCAACTGCCGGATGCTCGCGGCCACTTCGGTCCTTACGGTGGCCGCTTCGTTTCCGAGACCTTGAGTTTCGCTCTCGAAGAGCTCGAAAACATCTATGCGAGTCTCAAGAACGATCCCGAATTCCAGGCGGAGTTCGACTATGACCTGAAGCATTACGTCGGCCGGCCGTCGCCGCTCTACCACGCCGAACGCTGGTCGCGCGAGATCGGTGGTGCGCAGATCTGGCTCAAGCGCGAGGATCTGAATCACACCGGCGCGCACAAGGTGAACAACACCATCGGTCAGGCGCTGCTGGCCAAGAAGGCCGGCAAGCCGCGCGTGATCGCCGAGACCGGTGCCGGTCAGCACGGCGTCGCCACGGCGACGGTTGCCGCGCGCCTGGGGCTGAAGTGCGAGATCTACATGGGCGCCGAGGACGTCGAGCGCCAGAAGCTGAACGTCTACCGCATGCATCTGCTGGGCGCCAAGGTGGTGCCGGTGGAGTCCGGCTCGCGCACGCTCAAGGATGCCATGAACGAGGCGCTGCGCGACTGGGTCACCAACGTCGACGACACCTTCTACATCATCGGCACGGTGGCGGGTCCGCACCCCTATCCGATGCTGGTGCGCGATTTCAGCGCAGTCGTCGGCCGCGAGGCGCGTCGTCAGTCGCTCGAGCAGATCGGTCGGTTGCCCGACGCGCTGGTGGCCTGCGTCGGCGGTGGTTCCAACGCCATG
The DNA here is from genome assembly GCF_036663415.1 of Salinicola sp. 4072. NCBI lineage: Bacteria > Pseudomonadati > Pseudomonadota > Gammaproteobacteria > Oceanospirillales > Halomonadaceae > Salinicola > Salinicola sp. 4072. Next base: position 46,542 of record NZ_JAXOVV010000008.1, read on the forward strand.
GGCCTGTTCTATCCGTTCGTCGAGGATGACGATGTCGCCATGTACGGCGTCGAGGCCGGTGGTGAAGGCGTCGCCACCGGGCGCCACGCCGCGCCGCTGACCGCCAATGCGCCTCGCGGCGTGCTCCACGGCAACCGGACCTACCTGATGTCCGACGAGGGCGGGCAGGTCGCTGACACGCAGTCGATCTCCGCCGGTCTCGACTATCCCGGCGTCGGCCCCGAGCACGCGCTGTGGAAGGATGTCGGTCGCGTGCGCTACGTGGCGGCGGACGACAACGAGGTGCTGGCGGCCTTCCGTGAGCTGACGCTCGTTGAAGGCATCATGCCGGCGCTGGAGTCGTCGCATGCCCTGGCTCACGCCAAGAAGCTGGCAGGGGAGATGTCCCCGGAGCAGCATATCGTCGTCAACCTGTCCGGGCGTGGTGACAAGGATATCCATACCGTCGCCAAACTCGACGGAATCGAATTTTGATGGCCGGCGCCGACAGGACGATGGCCGGCGACATGACTCGAGGGCGACATGAATCGTATTGAACACAACCGTATCGACCAGCGCTTTGCCGAACTGAAGGCTCAGGGCCGTACGGCGCTCATTCCCTATATCACCGCTGGCGACCCGGCTCCGGCGCACACGGTCGATTTCATGCATGCCTGCGTGGAAGCTGGCGCTGACGTGATCGAGCTGGGTGTGCCGTTCTCGGACCCGATGGCCGATGGTCCGGTAATCCAGAAGGCCTGCGAGCGGGCGCTGGTACACGGCACGCGACTGCAGCATGTGCTGGAGATGGTCGCTGAATTCCGCCAGCGGGACAGCGAAACGCCCGTGGTGCTGATGGGGTATCTCAATCCCATCGAGCGGATGGGGTATGACGTCTTCACGCGCCAGGCCCAGGCTTCCGGGGTCGATGGCGTGCTGGTGGTCGACATGCCCCCGGAGGAGGCGGGCGATAACGCCGCACTGTTCGCGGAGCACGGCCTGCAGTCGATCTTCCTGCTGGCGCCGACGACCTCCGAGGCGCGCGCTCGCGCGATCTGCGAACACGGCGAGGGCTACCTCTACTACGTCTCTCTCAAGGGCGTGACCGGGGCCGCCACGCTGGACGCCGACGCCGTCGGCGAGCAGTTGAACAAGTTGCGCCGTATCACCGAACTGCCGCTATGCGTCGGGTTCGGCATTCGTGACGGCGCGACGGCGGCCGCCATCGGCCGTGTCGCCGATGGCGTGATCGTCGGCAGCGCCCTGGTCGGACGCATCGCCGAGCATGCCGATGACCCGGCGTCCATTCCCGCCGCGCTGAAATCGATTCTCGGCGAGATGCGCGAAGCGCTCGACCGGGAAGCGGCCGGCTGAGCCGCTGCCGCCGATTTGGTATCATTCAGCGTTTGCGGTTGTCGCGACAGCCGTTCGTCGCGGTTGTCGTCATTACTTTTTATGTCGTCATTACTTTCTATTTAGGCAAATAGGGAATCGTTCCTGACATGAGCTGGCTAGACAAGATCGTCCCGTCGATGAGCCGCATCCAGCGCAACGACCGCCGCGCCAGCGTGCCGGACGGCCTGTGGCGCAAGTGCCCGAACTGTGAATCGGTGCTCTATCTTCCCGAGCTGGAGAAGCACCAGAACGTTTGTCCCAAATGTCAGCATCATCTGCGGCTGACCGCGCGCAAGCGTCTCAACTGGTTCCTTGATGCCGAAGGGCGTGAAGAGATCGCGGGGGATCTTCAGCCGAGCGACCGCCTCAAGTTCCGGGACTCCAAGAAGTACAAGGATCGCCTGGCATCGGCCCAGAAAGCGACCGACGAGAACGACGCGCTGATCGCCATGCGCGGCACGCTGGATGACCTGCCCGTCGTCGCGGTAGCGTTCGAGTTCTCCTTCATGGGCGGCTCCATGGGCGCCGTGGTCGGCGAGAAGTTCGTCCGTGCCGCCACGCTGGCCCTGGAAGAAGAGATTCCGCTGGTCTGCTTCGCTGCCTCCGGCGGCGCCCGCATGCAGGAAGCGCTGTTCTCGCTGATGCAGATGGCCAAGACTTCCGCGGCGCTGGAGAAGCTCAAGCTGGCCGGCGTACCCTACATCTCCGTGCTCACTGATCCGGTCTTCGGGGGCGTTTCGGCGTCGCTGGCGATGCTGGGTGACCTCAACGTGGCCGAGCCCAATGCGCTCATCGGGTTTGCCGGCCCGCGCGTCATCGAGCAGACGGTGCGAGAGACATTGCCGGAAGGCTTCCAGCGCAGCGAATTCCTGCTCGAACACGGCACCGTGGACATGATCATCCCGCGTCCCGAGATGCGTGAGCGGTTGGGCAGCATTCTGCGCAAGCTGACGCACCAACCGCCGGCTGGCCAGGTCGCGGACGAGAGCGAGGATTTCTCGCCGCTGGCCGACGAGCCGGACGCGATCCAGGCACCCCGTTGAGGAACCGCTGACCCATGAGTGCCACCCTCGACGACTGGCTGGCGCGTCTTGAGCGCCAGCATCCGGTCTCCATCGACATGGGGCTCGAACGGGTGGCGGTGGTTGCCGAACGGCTGGGGCTGATGCAGGGTCCGATCGCACAGCGGGTGGTGACGGTCGCCGGCACCAACGGCAAGGGCTCCACCGTGGCCATGCTCGAGCGCCTCGCTCGGGCTCACGGCCTGTCCACGGCCAGCTACACTTCGCCTCATCTGCTGCGCTACAACGAGCGGCTCTGCTTCGATGGCGTCGCGGCCGACGACGCCACCCTGATCGCCGGGTTCGAACGCGTCGAATCGGCACGCCTGGCCGGCGATCCCGTCAGTCTCACCTACTTCGAGGCCGGAACCCTGGCTGCGCTGGTTGCGATCGCCGAGGCGCGCCCCCAACTGGCCATTCTCGAGGTCGGGCTCGGCGGCCGTCTGGATGCGGTCAACGTGATCGACAGCGACATCGCCGTCATCACCACCATCGCCCAGGATCATGCGGACTTTCTCGGCACCGACCTCGACGTCATCGGATTCGAGAAGGCCGGTATTCTCCGCCAGGGGCGACCGGCGGTGCTCGGCAGCCGCGCATTGCCGCCCAGTGTCTCGCAGCGCATCGACGCGCTTGAGATACCCGCTTACTGGCTGGGGCGCGATTTCGATCATCAAGACGTCGATGGCAGCGAGTGGCGCTGGCAGGGCCGAGGGGCGAAGGGTCTTCGCTATCGACTCGATAGCTTGCCTGATCCGGGGCTGCCGCTCGACAATGCCGCCGTCGCGTTCCAGGTGCTCGGCCTGTGCGGCATCGTGCCGCAGCCCGCCGAGTCCCGCCAGGCGATGTCCACCGTCGCGCTGACGGGCCGGTTGCAGTGGTTGGGGAACTGGTGCTTCGACGTGGCGCACAATCCCCATGCCGCGCATTATGTGGCAGCGAGGCTAGCGTCGCGATCGCCGGCGCCGCGTCGCCGTATCGGCCTGCTCGGCGTCCTCCAGGACAAGGATGCAGCGGCACTGATCGAGGCGCTGTCCCCGGTGATCGATGCCTGGCTGCCGGTAGGGCTGGCAGGCCCGCGCGGTCGCTCGGGCGAGGCACTGGCCGAATCCATCACCGGTCGAGGCGGCGAGGTGCTGGCGACCGCTTCGTCGCCGGCAGCGGGCGTCGACTGGCTGGCATCACGTCTTGCACCCGATGAAGAAGTGTTAGTATGCGGTTCGTTTCTGACCGTGGCCGGCGCGCTGGAAGCGCTGACGGCGCTGGCCGGCGACGAAGTGTAGTGAAGGCGGTCGCCGGGGCGATCGATCGGATGTCGAGTCCTGGTCAAGAAGATCAAGGTGCTATCAAGGAGGTCAAGGTCCCATGAAGTACGGATGGCGTGAACGTATCAGTGGTGCGGTCATTCTCGTCGCATTGGGGGCCATTTTTCTGCCGATGCTGTTCGACGATCCCGAGCCGCGTCAGCAGGAGCCGGGCCCGGTCATGGTCATCGAGCAGCCGATCGAGGGCGGCGAAACTCGTCAGCGCATCATCGAATCGCCCGAACCGCCGGCATCGGTCGCCGCCAACGGCAATCAGGGTGCCGGCAACGGCGGCAGCATGAGCGCTGATGGTGGCAGCGCGGGCGACAACACCGTGCCGGAGCCGGATACGCGTAGCCAGCTCGGTGCCGGCAGCGAGGATTCGTTCGGCCAGAGCGGCACGACTTCCGGCGACGACAGCGATCCGATCGCCGAGATCGCGCAGGCGGAGCAGAGCCAGCCGCAACCGCGTCCGGCCGAACCGGAACCCTCGGCGCCGGTGCAGTCCTCGTCGCAGCCGTCCTCCACGCAGCAGGCATCGGCACCCGAGCGCACTGCCGCCAGCAGCGATGGCGGCTGGGTCGTGCAGGTCGGCAGCTTCGGACAGGCGGACAACGCATCACGCCTGACCGCCAAGCTCAAGGAGCAGGGCTTCGCGGCCTATTCGCAGCCGCGGGACAACAACCTGACCACGGTCTACGTTGGCCCGTTCTCCTCGTCGGATGCCGGCGAGAAGGCGCGATCCGAGCTCAAGCAGGCCGCCAATATCCAGGGACTGCTGATTCGCAAACCGGGTAGCTGATGACTTTGACCTGGCTCGACTACGCTTTCCTGCTGGTATTGACGATATCGATGCTGGCAGGTTTCATGCGTGGCCTGGTACGGGAGGCGCTGGGACTCGGCGCCTGGATCGTGGCGCTGCTGGCGGCGCGGATATTCGCCAAGCCGATCGCCGATCTCCTGGAGCCCTACATCTCGCATCCCGATGCGCGTCTGGTACTGGGGTTCGTGCTGATCATCTTCGTGGTGGTGATGATCTGCGGATTCATCATCCGCCTGCTCAATGCGGCGATCGAGTGGGTCGGCATGGGATTCTTCAACCGCGTGGCCGGAGCGATCTTCGGTCTGGCTCGCGGCGGGGCGATCCTGGTGATCGTCACGGTCGTCATAGGCTTGACGCCGCTGGCCCAGTTGCAGGCCTGGCAGCAGGCGCAGTTGAGACCATCGTTCGAGTCGTTGCGGACCTGGGCGGTGGTTCAGCTGCAGAGCTGGGACGTCGACCCGTCCGCCGCCGAAGAGGCGATGCGGCACCTGCCGATGACGCTACCGGGGCGAGACGACGCTTCATCCAGCTCTTCATACAGTCAGGACGGGCAGGGGGTGACGATTCCCGCCCCTGTTCCGGCCGAAAAACCGGCGCCCTGAATGGGTGCGACCAAGCGAGGTAAGTCGGCATGTGCGGTATCGTAGGCCTCATGGCCAATGAAGCGGTCAATCAGTTGATCTATGACGCGTTGACGGTCTTGCAGCACCGCGGACAGGATGCCGCCGGCATGATGACCTGGGATGAAGGTCGCTTTCTGCTGCGCAAGAACAACGGGCTGGTACGGGACGTGTTCCATACGCGTCACATGAAGCGGCTGAAGGGCAATGTGGGCATCGGTCATGTCCGCTACCCGACCGCCGGTACGGCGAGCGAGGCCGAATCCCAGCCTTTCTATGTCAATTCGCCCTACGGCATCACCCTGGCCCACAACGGCAACCTGACCAACTCCGATCAGCTCAAGCAGGAGCTGTTCTCCTCCGATCTGCGCCATATCAATACCAGCTCGGACTCCGAGGTGCTGCTCAACGTGTTCGCGCACGAACTGGGCAAGCAGGGACTGTATCTGACGCCGGAGGATATCTTCGATGCGCTGCGCCGCGTTCACCGGCGCTGCAGCGGGGGTTACGCCGCCGTGTCGATCATCAACGGCTTCGGGCTGGTGGCGTTTCGCGATCCCCACGGCATTCGTCCGGTCGTCTACGGTACGCGTCAGACGCCCGAGGGCCAGGAGGTGATGATCGCCTCCGAGTCGGTGGCGCTCGATGTGGCCGGCTTCGAGCTGGTGCGGGACCTGGCGCCGGGCGAAGCGATCTTCGTCGACATGGACAAGAACATCCATACGCAGATGTGCGCCGACAAGCCGCGGCTGACCCCGTGCATCTTCGAGCACGTCTATCTGGCGCGGCCCGATTCCATGCTCGATGGCGCTTATGTCTACGGTACCCGGATGCAGATGGGCCGCAAGCTGGGCGACCGCATCCAGCGCGAGTGGCCGGATCACGACATCGACGTGGTGATTCCGATTCCCGATACCTCCCGGACCACGGCGCTGGAACTGGCCCAGCACATCGGCGTGACGTTCCGCGAAGGTTTCATGAAGAACCGCTACATCGGCCGGACGTTCATCATGCCCGGGCAGACCCAGCGCAAGAAGTCGGTCCGCCAGAAGCTCAACGCCATCGCCAGCGAGTTCGAAGGCAAGAACGTGATGCTGGTGGACGACTCGATCGTGCGCGGGACGACCTGCAAGCAGATCATCCAGATGGCCCGCGATGCCGGCGCCAACAAGGTCTACTTCGCCTCCGCCGCGCCGGCTGTGCGTTACCCCAACGTCTACGGTATCGATATGCCGGTCGCCACCGAACTGGTCGCTCATGGCCGCACCGATGCCGAAGTGGGCGAACTGATTGGCGCCGACCGGCTGATCTACCAGGATCTCGAGGATCTCAAGGCGGCATGCCGCGAGGTCAACCCGGCGCTGGACGATTTCGACTGTTCGGTCTTCGACGGCAACTACGTCACGGGCGATGTCGACGAGGACTATTTCACGGCGCTGGAAGCGGCGCGTAACGATGCTGCCAAGTCCGGTCGCGAGAGCCTCAATGCCGTCGTCGATCTGCACAACGACAGCGAGGACGATTGATCGCCAGGGCGATCGAACCTGGGCCTGGCCGCATGTGCCGGGCTCTCACGGGATCTTGGAAACCTCTGATTAACTATTCCGCTGGGCAATACGGTGTGAAAAATCAACTCAAAAGGCTCATTTACATCCTCGTAAACTCCGCTGTTTCGTTGATTTTTGCCTTGTCTTGCCTGCGCTCATGACGTTAATCAGAGGCTCCCTTGTTTTTCAGGAGCTGAAGGATGAGTTTTGACGACGCCCCCACGCCGGGGTTGGAAACACCGGGTCTGGAAGCATCGGGCCTGGAAACGTTAGGCCTGGAGACGCTGGCAATTCGTGCGGGGCATGAGCGCACCCACGAGCAGGAACACGGCGAGCCGATTTTTCCGACCTCCAGCTTCGTCTACGGCAGTGCGGCGGAAGCGGCGCGCAAGTTCAAGGGCGAGGAGCCGGGCAACGTCTACTCCCGCTTCACCAACCCGACGGTGCGCAATTTCGAGCGGCGTCTGGCGGCGCTCGAGGGCGGCGAGCGCTGCGTCGCCACCAGCTCCGGCATGGCAGCGATTCTCTCCACCGTGCTGGCGCTACTCAAGGCCGGCGACGAGGTGATCGTCTCGCGTTCGGTGTTCGGCTCGACCATTGCGCTGTTCGACAAGTACCTGGCCAAGTTCGGCGTCGTCCCGCGCTATGTCGAGCTCAACGACCTGGCGCAGTGGGAAGCGGCGATCACGCCGAAGACCAGGCTGCTGTTTGCCGAAACCCCGTCTAATCCGCTCAACGAGCTGGTCGATGTCGCGGCGCTGGCCGAACTGGCGCACCGTCACGACGCTTGGCTGGCGATCGACAACTGCTTCCTGACGCCGGCACTGCAGCGGCCGCTGGATCTGGGTGCGGATCTGGTCATTCACTCCGCCACCAAGTATCTCGATGGTCAGGGCCGGGCGATCGGCGGTGCCGTGGTCGGGCGCGATGCCGAGCTTGAACAGCTTTACGGCGTGGTGCGTACCTGCGGCCCCTGCATGAGCCCGTTCAACGCCTGGATCTTCCTCAAGGGGCTGGAAACGCTCAGCCTGCGCATGCAGGCGCATAGCCGCAACGCACAGGCCATGGCGGAATGGCTCGAGTCCCAGCCCGCCATCGAGCGCGTCTATTACAGCGGGCTCGAGAGTCACCCGCAGCATGCGCTGGCCAAGCGCCAGCAGCAGGGGTTCGGTGCGGTCATGGGGGTCGAGGTGAAGGGCGGCCAGGAGGCCGCGTGGAAGGTCATCGATAATACGCGAGTGATGTCGATCACCGGTAACCTGGGCGACGTCAAGACGACGATCACTCACCCTGGCACCACCACCCATGGCCGTCTCACCGACGAACAGCGCGCTTCTGCCGGCATCCGTGATGGCCTGATTCGCATCGCCGTCGGGCTGGAAACGCTGGACGATCTCAAGGCCGATCTCGAACGCGGATTGAATCTGCTCTAGGCGGCTGAACGGGCTCGGTTCGTCGTCTTCGAAAATCGGGTGCCGGGCTCGGGGAATGCCCTTGGCAGCGGCTTTCCGATGGCAGGCAAGGCTCCGGCGTCTTCGCTGGAGCCTTGTCGTTTCTGTCCGACGAGTTCCGGCCGGCTACGTCTATCTATCGCTCATGCATGGGGCCATACTGAGTTTGCCACAACGGTCTGGCTGTCTGAAAAAGTCAGTGAATCGCCGTAGCCATCAGGTTCGCTAAATTGACTTTATGAGGAACCCGTCATGAGTAAAGGGCAAGATCGTAAAAAGAACACCAAGAAGAAACCCCTTCTCACCGCAAAAGAGAAGAAAGCAGCAAAAGTATCCAAGAAGTCGACAACGAGTATCTTCGACAAGTGAGTTGCCAAGGCCATCGGGTTTCCGGTGGCCTTGCTCTATTCCCCTCCCTGTTTTTCCACTCTATAGCTGCTCTTCGTCGTAATCTGATCATGTGCGAGGCTATTGTTTCCCTTTCGTCACTAATCGGTTTACGAATCCCGGCCTAGCTTCCCTTTCGGCAAACCGTATGCTGAGTGAAGAACAACGGGAGAACGTACCGTGTGGAAAAATACGCGATCGGGTTGGGGGTGGGTCAGCATTGCCGTTCACTGGGCGAGCGCGCTGGCGATTTTCGGCCTGTTCGCGCTGGGCTGGTGGATGACCGGGCTGGGCTATTACGATCACTGGTATCACCTGGCGCCATGGTGGCATAAATCGATCGGCATCATGGTGCTGCTGGTCAGCGTCTTTCGGGTCGTCTGGCGACTGGTGCAGCCGACGCCGGCCGCCCATGGCAAACCGCTGGAGCAACGGGCGGCGCATGTCGGGCACGGGCTGATCTACGCGCTGATGTTCGTGGTGATGATCTCCGGCTATCTGATTTCCACCGCGGAAGGCGAGGGGATCAGCGTGTTCGGCTGGTTCACGGTGCCGGCGCTGGTCTCGGGGCTGCCGGATCAGGCCGTGCTGGCAGGTGACGTCCACTGGTACGCGGCCTGGGCGTTGGTCATTCTGGCACTCGGTCATGGGCTGGCAGCGTTCAAGCATCACTGGATGGATCGTCAGGATACGCTGACCCGCATGTTGACCTCCCGTGCGGCCAGACGCCGCTGAGGATTTCATTTCCGGCTCTGGCCGTCGGCTGCCGTCGCCAGGACCGGACCGTTTGGCAAGATGACTCAAACCGCTTCGAGGAGCATGACGATGTTGAAGAAGACTGCACTGGCAACGCTGATCGCCGCCGCTTCGGCAATGCCGCTGGCCCAGGCACAGGCCGCCGACTACCAGATCGACACCGAGGGTCAACACGCCTTCATCCAGTTCAAGATCAGCCATCTGGGATATTCGTACATTCTGGGCGACTTCAAGTCGTTCGACGGGGGCTTCAGCTACGATCCCGAGTCGCCGGACGACGCCAGCGTCAATGTCACCGTGGATGTGAACAGCCTGGAAACCAACCACGCCGAGCGGAACAAGCACATTCTGAGCGGTGACTTCCTCGACGCGAGCGAATTCCCGCAGGCGACGTTCAAGTCCACCGGCTTCGATGTCGACGACAACGGTGACGAGGCCGAGATGACCGGCGACCTGACGATCCATGGCGTCACCAAGTCGGTGACGTTCGAGGTCGATCATATCGGCGGCGGCGACGACCCGTGGGGCGGCTACCGCCAGGGCTTCGAGGCAACGACGGAGCTCAACCTGGCCGACTACGATATCGACATGAGCGCTTTCCCCGAGTCGATGCGTACACTGGAACTCTATGTGGTGCTGGAAGGCATCCGCCAGTAACGAGGCTCGGGCCATGAGCCTCGCCTGAAGCAAGTGGTTCGATAGACGCGATCCCGGCCCTGGCGCCGGGATCGTGCGTTATGCGCTGCCGTTTTCGGGAAGGTGTTCAACAGCCCGCGCGGGCAATATCTCGCGGCTATGCGTTGCCCAGGTAGTGCGCCACCTCGCGGCGATCTCGGCGATGCTTCCAGCGCCGGACCCAGCGGCCGCGACACCATAGCGAGCCGCGCCAGGCGATGTCGCGGAGATCGCCCAGATTGAGTGCCTTCCAGCGTTCGAATTGATCGTAGCGCAGCGTCCGGGGCTCGCCGCTGAGTGTCTGATCCAGCGATTCCAGCAGCAGTGCCGCTCGCTCGCGTGTCGTCAGCGGATGATCGCGATCTGGCGGCGTCTCCCGGGCCAGGAACAGTCGCGAATCCTCACGGCTGCGTAACATGGGGCCGACGTCGAGGTGGCCCGTCTCGTCAGGCGTCAGGTCGAAGAGAGCCTGTGCCGGTGAAGGCCGCAGGTGGTCGGTGACCAGCAGCAGATCGGCATCGACCGCGCTGCCATCGTCCAGTATCAGTTGATGTCGATCGTAGCGGGTCGCCGTCGCGACCAGTTCCAGACGCAAGCCTCGGCGCAGCAGCCGCTTCATCAGCCAGCGATTGGCCCGCTGGCAGGCGCCGGGCAGCGGGCGGCGGTCGTTACCGATCAGGGTGACCGGAAGCCGGCGGCCATAGCGTTCACCCAGCGCCAGCAGGTTGGCCGCGAGTTCGACACCGGCAGGGCCGCCACCGATGACGGCGACGGCGGGAAGCGAGCCCGTAGCGTTGGCAAGACGGGTTTCCAGCTGCTGGCGTAACTGCCAGAGATCGTCGGCGGCAGCGGTGAACACGCCTTTGGCGCTATAGAAGCCGGGAATGGCATGCTCGTCGAGAACGGGCGGCAGGTCGAGCGACAGCCAGTCGTAATCGAGCTGACGGCCGCCACCGAGCGTGATTCGGCGCTTCTGGCGCTCGACCTGGATCACCTCGGCGCGAACATGGGCGCCGCCGTGGGCGACGATGCGGTCCGCCGGCAAGCGAACGTCTTCGCGCTGCCACTCGCCGCCCAGCATCCCGCCGAGCCAGTCCGAGAAAGCGAAGTCCTGTTGCGTCACCAGTGTGACGCGAGCGCCATGGGCAACAAGGCGCTCGGCGTGGGCGGCCACGTGAAGATGGGAATCGCCGTTGCCGACGAGTACCAGATGCTGGCCCTCGGGATGGTTATCGGAGGAGCTCGGCTGGGTATTGGGCATGCCTCGATCCGGGCGGGAAATCGGACTTCAGTCTAGCATGTGCATGGGGCCTGTCCGAAAACCGACGGTGCATGGCCGTGCCTGGCGTGCCCGATATTCGGACAAGCCCTCGGAAGAGGCTTGAAGACGCCGGTAGTTATCCGTAACTGTAACTTGTCTGTATTGCTGGTCTGCACTGCTGGAGCTGCGCTCTGGCCTCGACTGACTTTTCATCTCAAGGAGAAAGCATTCATGGCACGTCATATTCTGCCGCAACCCGGTCTGGGAACGTATCGTCTCAAGGAGCAGGCGGTGATCGATTCGGTGACGTCCGCACTCGAGCTCGGCTATCGTCATCTCGACAGTGCCCAGATGTACGAAAACGAAGCCGCGGTGGGCAAGGCGATCCATCAGAGCGGCATCGCGCGTGACGAGCTGTTCGTTACCACCAAGATCTGGTGGGACAAGCTCGAACCGAAGCAGTTGACCGCTGCCATCGAGCAGAGCCTCGAGAACTTCGGCCTCGACCAGCTCGATCTGGTGCTGATCCATTGGCCATCCCCCAACGGCGAAGTGCCGATGGCCGATACCATCGGTGCGCTGGATGCGGCGCGTGCCCGCGGGCTCACCCGGCATATCGGCGTGTCCAATTTCACCATCGGCCAGATCGACGAGGCGCTGACACTGCCGGGCGGTGAAAACATCGTGACCAACCAGATCGAGGTGCATCCCTTCCTCGCCAATCGCAAGCTGGTCGAACACTGTCAGTCCAAGGGGCTGGAAGTGACGGCCTACATGCCGCTGGCGGTGGGCAAGGTGATGGACGACCCGGTACTCAAGCGCATCGCGCAGGCGCATGACGCCTCTCCGGCACAGATCGCGCTGGCCTGGATCGCGGCGCGCGACATCATCGTGATTCCCTCCTCGACCAAGCCGGCCAACCAGAAATCGAATATCGAGGCGATGAACATCCGCCTGAGCGACGACGAGATCGAGCAGATCAACCGTCTCGATCGCGGCGACCGTCAAGCCAATCCCTCCTTTGCCCCTCGCTGGGACGAGTGACGCCAGCCCCCTGTGGGACGACGCGCAGGGCGCCGGACGTCCGCCTGCTTAGGGCGGGCATCCGGCCCGAACCTTGCGATACGATGCCGAAATTCGGCCCCGGCGAATTTTTGCCGAGCCCACGGGTCAAAGCGTCACCGTTTCAAGAGGATCAGCGATGCGTACACGAATGATGAGAAAGGCCATGTTATCGGGCCTGGGTGCCGGCTTGGTGGCAGGCCTGCTGGCGCTGCCGGCCTGGGCTCAGGACGCCACGGCCATGGAGGAGGACTCGACACCGGCGCAAAGCTCGGGGCTGAACGTGAAGCAGGACAGCGGCGAGCTGGAGGCCCCCGCCAATGCCTCCCAGGTCGATCACGAATCGATCGAGAAGTCCGGCGGGGTCGGGCGGGAAAACGCCGGCTTCACCGATGGCGGCGCACAGACCCCGGTCGATCAACGGCCCAATGCCTTGAGTTTCGATCAATTGGATGTCGATGGTAGCGGCGTCATCGACGAGGATGAAGCGGTCAGCGCCGAGCGGCAGACGATGTTCCAGCAACTCAACGAGGCGGACGCCGGTGGCGTGACCCGGGAACGCTTCGAGCAGGCGATGGGATCGGACACGCTGGCCGAGTGATGACATGGCGACTCTGACCCTCGCGAGATCGTCGCGGGGGGCAAAAAAAATCCCGGCCTAGGCCGGGATTTTTCGGTCTACTGCCGGTGCTGAACCGAGTTCAGTCGACGACGGCAGCGATCGCCTTGGCCACGTAGGGCAGGTTCTCGCTGGTGAAGCCGGCGACGTTGGCGCGACCGGAGCCCACCATGTAGATGCTGAACTCGTCGCGCAGGCGCTTGACCTGCTCGGTGGAAAGACCGGTATAGGAGAACATGCCGCGCTGTTCCGCCACGTGGGCGAAGCGCTGATCCAGGCCATAGGGCTTGAGCGAATCGACCAGCTCGCGACGCAGCGAATTGATGCGATCGCACATCTCGGTCAGTTCGCTCTTCCAGAGCTGGGTCAGCTCTTCGGATTCGAGAATGTCGATCACGATGGCGGCGCCGTGCGACGGCGGCGTGGAGTAGTTCTCGCGGGCGACGATCGCCATCTGCGAACGCACGTTCTCCATCTGCTCGGCGGTCCTGGCGATCACGATCAGGCAGCCGGTACGTTCGCGGTAGAGGCCGAAGTTTTTCGAGCAGGAACTGGTGATCAGCATCTCGTCGAGATTCTCGGCCAGCAGGCGCACGCCGAAGGCATCGACATCCAGGCCGTCACCGAATCCCTGGTAGGCGAAATCGACCAGCGGCAGCAAGCCGCGCTCCTGAACCACGGCCAGCACCTGGCGCCACTGATCCTGGTTCAGGTCGAAACCGGACGGGTTGTGGCAGCACGCGTGCAGCAGCACGACGTCGCCCTGCGGGATCTGCTTGAGCGCGGCCAGCATGCCTTCGAAGTCGAGACGGTTGTCGCTGTCGACGTACGGATAACGCTGAATCGGGATCTCGGCGCCTTCGAAGATGCCGATGTGGTTCGGCCAGGTCGGGTTGGAGAGCCAGATGCTCTTGCCTGGCAGTTGGGTGCGGATGAAGTCCGCCGCCAGACGCAGCGCGCCGGTGCCGCCCGGCGACTGAGTGGCGCTGGCCCGGTTGGCGGCCAGTACCGGCGAGCCGGCACCCAGCACCAGCGGAAGAATCGCCTTGCCGTAGCGGGGATCGCCGTGAGAGCCGATATAACTCTTGGTCTTCTCGCTTTCCAGCAGACGCGCCTCAGCCTGTTTCACGGCCCGCATGATCGGCGTATTGCCATTCGGATCCCGATAGACGCCGACACCCAGGTCGACCTTCTGCGGGTTGGGATCCTGATTGTAAGCTTCGATCAGCCCGAGGATGGCATCCCCGGGGACGCGCTCGATCTTCTCAAACATTAGCGTGCACTACCTCGCTATTTCTGGGGACCATGACGATCTTTCGACAACTCATCGCATGATGCCACTGCCTATGGCGATCCGCCACTCGGGCCGGGCCGGCTCCTGCGAACGCTTACTCGAAGCCCACGACTATTCGAAGCCCACAACTATTCGAAGCCCACGACTATTCGAAGCCCACGACCTCGTGCGGCACGTAGGGGGCTTCCAGCGTTTCGATTTCATCTGCCGTCAGCGTGATCTTCAGCGCGCCCAGCGCCTGGTCCAGGTGATGCGACTTGCTGGCGCCGATGATCGGCGCGGTGATCCCCGGCTTCTGCAGCACCCAGGCCAGCGCGATCTGGGCGGGCGAGACGTTTCTTGCCTCGGCGACCTGTTGCAGCGCTTCAATCACTGGTGCGTCACGATCGAGCCCCAGCTTCCAGTTGCGCATCTGCTCGTCGCTCTTGGCGCGCGTGGTGCTGCCTTCGCTGCCCACCGGCTTGCTGCCGGCGAGAATGCCGCGGGCCAGCGGACTCCAGGGGATGACGCCCACGCCCTGATCCAGACACTGCGGGATCATCTCGCGCTCTTCCTCACGATAGATCAGGTTGACCATCGGCTGCATGGTCGCGAATTTCGTCCAGCCGTTGCGCTCGGCGACATGCTGGGCCTTGGCGAACTGCCAGGCGTGCATGCTGGAAGCGCCGATATAGCGCGCCTTGCCTGCCTTGACGACCTCGTGGAGCGCTTCCATGGTCTCTTCGATCGGCGTGTCGTAATCCCAGCGATGGGTCTGGTAGAGATCGACGTAATCCATCCCCAGGCGCTCGAGCGAGGCATCGATGGCGTGATGGATGTGCTTGCGCGACAGCCCGCGCTCGTTGGGGGACTTGTTGCCGGTGGGGTTGTAGACCTTGGTCGCCAGCACGACCTCTTCCCGGCGCGCGAAATCCTTGAGCGCCTTGCCCACGACGCGCTCCGATTCGCCGTCGGAGTACATGTCGGCGGTATCGAAGAAATTGATGCCGGCATCCAGCGCCTGCTGGATGAAAGGGCGGCTCTGGGCATCGTCCAGCACCCAGTCCCGCCACTGCGGCGTGCCGTAGGTCATGGTGCCGAGGCACAGCGGGGAAACCTTGAGGCCGGTACGGCCGAGACGACGGTAATTCATGAAATTCTCCCGATGACGCGTAAATAAATAAAGGGCGTTCCTTACCATAGCATTCAATGACGGGATCGTTACCCGGATCGCCATGACCCGGCAGACCAACCTTGGCATAATGCGGCGCTTTCCCTCGTTGTTCCCCGTCTGGAGTCGACATGACCGCCTGGAACAAGCTGCTGGTCGCGACGACGCGGCTGCTGGATCTACATGACAGCGCCCACGAGCCGGGCTCGCCTTTCGTGCAGGTAACGCAGGAGCAGCGCCGCGGCCTGCGCGATGGCTACTGGCTCGACCTGGGCTGCCTGCTGCTGGACTACCTGCTGGAGGTGGACTTCGCCACCAACAGCGCCTTTGTCACCCAACGCCGCTGTCTGGCTCACCTGCGCGGGGATTATCCCGACCTGCCCGCGGACGACCTGAGCTTCGTGATCAACCTGCTGGCGACGCCCAGCGAGATCCACTACCGCGAATGGCAGGCGAGCCGCGACGACAGGGAGGAGTCCGATGACGACGACGCAGCGCCGGGCATACGCGGCGGCCGCAGCACCAAGCGCACCGCGCTGATCGAGAAGCAGGGCCAGACCGGCCAGGTCAGGCTGACGCCCAGCGGCCGCCAGGCGGTCACCCTGGCGAGCCAGATCGAAGACCTGCTCTACTCCGAATACGATGCCGCCAAGGTCGTCGCCGCGCTGTCCCGCGGGGACTACGCCCGCGTGCCCGACATCACCCAGCAGATCCTGATGGCGATTCGCGCGCTGACCCAGGAGCTGCGTCGGGTGCGCGAGAACCCCACTCATGAAGGCAAACTGGCCGCCCTGATGGACAACGAGCGCCACTATCACAACGCCCTGAGCACGATTCAGAGCACCTTGCTCAGCGCCCGCGCGCAGCTCGCCGCGCCCGCCCTGATCGCCCAGTTCGACAACTGGGCCGAACGCCAGGAAGAGGAGTGGGACCTGCGGATGCTCTCCGGGGCCATCGGTCGCGTGCTGAACGCCATCGAAAACCTGTCGCGGCGGCTTTCCGAACTGTTGTCGGACATCGCCGAGGGCCGGATCCAGTCCATGGGCGTGATCGATTTCGCCGGGCTGGCGCACCGATTGCTGGTCTCGCCGCCGCCCAGGCGCCTGCAGGAAGCGGTCGTCGCGCGGATGATGCCGCTGGGAACGGCAGTGGTGATGCCTCGCGTCGAAACGCTGCTGCCGCTGGTCGAAACCCGCCGCGCCGAGCGCAGCGGGGCGGCGCTGGTCTTCGACGAGACGCGTGACAAGCCCAGCGCCGATCCGCTGCTGGCGCGCTACCTCAAGGCCCGCGGCCCGGCACTGCGCCAGCGCCTGCGCCAGGCGCCGCTGTCGCTACCCGACGCGCTCAGCGAAGGGTGGCACCACTTCGAGTCGGGTTCGGATTCGGCCAACGCCGAAATCCTGGACTGCCTGCCGCAGCTGCTCAACACCTTCGTCGATACCCAACTGCTCGATACCCGGCTCAGCGTCGGGATCGACGAGACCCCCTTTTCGATCGAGCTCCCCGACGGCCGGCGCATCGAAGGTGCCGTCACGCCCTCGCTGCGTCTGCTCGAGACGACGACAGAAGAACAGGAAGTTTGACCTATGAACATGATGGAAATGGGCGAAGTCGTCGCGTACCTGTTGCGCTACCGCACTGCCGAAAGCGTGCCCAGCGGCGGCCGCAAGCGCCGTGCGGCGCGCGAAGGCCAGCTCTCCGAGCGCGATGTCTGCGCGCTGATCGACGACGCCCAGGAGAACGAGCGCGAGGCGCTACGAGACTTTCTTGCCGGGCAGGGGCTGCGTCTCAAGGCGTTCGAATCCGGCGACTATCCCGGGATCGCGCCGGGCTCGCGCTTCTTCGCGCTATTGCCGGACCCGGAGCTCGAGCAGCCGCCGCTCTACACCCGCGAACCGGTGTTCGAGGCACTCAAGCTGCGCCAGGAGAGCCGCGCCGAGCTGGCGCTGTGGTATCTGCAGCTGTGGCTTCTGCTGCATACGCTGATCTATACCCGCCTGAATCGCGCGCTGTCCGACGTCAGCCGCTACCAGGAGGCGACCTTCACGCCCCGCGAGCTGGTGGAACTGGTTCGCGATCAACTCGAGACCCTGCGGGGGCTGGGAGACCGCGCGCCGGAGAACAGTCGCGTCCTGCTCGACGAGCGGGGTGAAGACATTCCCCGGCGGGTGAAGGCCTTCATCGACCTGCTGGCCCGTGCCGGTCATCTCGATATGGTGCGCGAGGCCGGCGACGAGGATGTCTGGCAGCAGACGCTGCTCGGTGCGCTGGAAGCCGAGCAGATCGGCGTGCATCACCTGACGCACCTGATCGAACTGACCTCGGCCCAGGAGGACGCCGATTCGACGCCTCGGGCAGACCTCGACGACGAAGCGCCTGGCGGCACGGAAGTCGACGGCGACGTTCCCGAGACGGCCTCGCCGGCCGAGAACGAGGCGCACAAGGAAGCCGACCTGTTCGAGACGGATCGAGCCGACGTCGATGCCGGCAAGGCGGCCGAGGAATCGACATCCGATGTCACAAGCCATTCCATGGACGAGCCTGGGGAGAATCGCCGGTGAGCGTCATCAACCGTATCGAAATCGCCAACCTTCTCAACAAGCACGGTGATATCGCCTCGCCCTGGGAAGCCAAGATGCGCCACCTGCTGCTCGATCTGCGTGGACAGTCGAGCGCGGTGAGCATGGAGAACGGCTTCGGCAAGACCACCATGGCCGAAGCGCTGATCGGCATGCTCTCGCGGGATCGGCAGTTGCTGACGCGCACCCGGCGCAAGTGCTCGCCGTCGAAGGTCAACGGCGAGGGCCGCAGCTGGACCCATCTACGCGTCGAATTCCGCGCCCAGGGGGGCGATGCCCAGCAGGAGGACATGCTCGCGGCGGCCGGAGAAGAGGTCGCCGGCGAGACCTTCGTCTTCGGCATGTACGGTTACAGCGATGGCAGCGGGCTTACGTTCTATCACTATCCCGGCAAGCTGGCCGACGTGCCGGTGCATCACGTCACCCGCGACGGCAAGCTGGCGCTCTACCCCAATGCCGATTTCCAGAGCATGCTGCGAAACCATGGCGCCACACGGGCCCACAACCGCGAAGAGTGGCTGGAAGCGGTGGGCGCGCACATCTCCCGGCGCGAGCTGGCGCAGCTGGCGGCGTTTCAGAAAGAGGGCGGCGCCGACAAGAGCCAGATCTTCAACGCCATCAAACCGCGTGCCGGCGAGAAGGCCGACCAGGCGTTCTTCTACGAAGTGCTGGCACCGCAGATTCTCTCCGGGGCCACTCGCGGCGAGACTGATGAAGAAGAAGAGCTGATCGAAGATGTCATCCTGCACTCGGGGACGCGTATCACCGAGCTGCGCCATCGCCTCGCCGAAGCCGAGAGCGACCAGCAGCGTGCCGACGAGAAGGTCGAACGGCTGGCATCGCTCGACCAGGAGGGCGAGGCGCTGCTCGAAGCGCGCAGCCAGCTCATCATGCAGGATGCGGCACTGCTGGAGGCCGAGCGTCTGCTGGGGGGCCAGGCGCTGGCGCCGCTGCCGGGGCTGCCGGGTCGTGACGCTGATCGCGACGACAATGGTCGTGACAGTAATGGTCGCAACGACAATGACCGCGACGACAATGACCGCGACGACACGAACCGGGAGATCGACGAGGCCGTCGTTGGCTTCGCCTGGGCGATCGGCGATATCGAGCGGCCGCGAGTCTCCACCTGGCTGCTGGCGCGACTCACCCGCCAGGCGGAGCGTAACGTGCGTCAGGCGCTTTCCGAACGCGGGGCGCGGGTCGATACCCACCGCCGGCTCGTTCACCTGCCGACGGCCGGCTGGATCGGTGGGCGCGATATCGGTCACGTCGCTTTCGACCAGGCGCGTGCCTGGCTCGCCGACAGCCACGCCTTCAACGACGACGCCGCGCGCTACCGGGCGCTCGGTCTGCTCGAGGATGCCGCCGAAGCGTTCGAAGGGCTGGACGGCAACCGCTTCCGGGAGGAGGTGATCGCCGACCGCGAGTATCGTCGTTCGCTGCGTCTCGATGCCGAACAACTCGACGAGGAGATGGAGCGGCTGGAGCAGGAGCGCGAACAGCTCGAATCGCGCCAGCGCGACTTCATCGATAACCAGAGCGTCTACACCCAGGCCCTGGCCGAAGGGCTCTTCAGCGAGGCCGAGCTGGAAGCGCCGGAGACCACGCGGGACGCCGCGCAATCGACGCTCGCCGAAGCGCGCAAGGCGCACGCCGATCATCTCGGCCGGCTGGGCGAACTCAAGCAGCCGGCGCAGTGGCACGAGGAGTTCGTTCGCGAACATCCCGACACGACCCCGGGCGAGCTGCTGGCGCTGAAGAGCGAACGGCAGGAGACGCTGGAAACGCAGCTCGCCGAATGGAACGACGAGTGGACCGCGCTCGACGAGCAGCGCAATTCGCTGCGGGAAACCCTGCAGGCGCGCCGCGAGCAGCGCCAGCGCCTGGAAGGCGAGCTGGGGCCGCTACAGGCCGGCCGCGAAGCCTGGCAGACGTTCGTCGAAGGCTGGCCGGACGCCTCCGCGATCGGCTTCTGGAGCGAGCGCAAGAACGCGCTGGCGGAACTCGAGCAGACGCTGGCCCAGGCGCGGCGGGAGAGTAGCGACGCCGCCGCTCGGCTGGATCGACTGACGCCGCTGGCGGATTCGGCCGAGCGCTATCGGCACTGGCATGGCGATGCCTCGCCGGTACACCTGCGCGATACGCTCTATCGCCAGTCCCGCGAGTGTCAGGACCAGCTGCATCGCATCGCGCAGGAGTCCGCCCAGTTCGCGGCGCTGGATCAAGCCTATCGCCAGTTCCGCGAAGTCGGCGGCGACGCCGCTCCCCAGGCCTGGTTGAAGGATGCCAAGGCGCGTTATCCACGCCTGCTGCGCGAGGCCGAGACGCTGGCCGAGACGATCGAGTCTCGCGAGCGCTACCTGGAGAGCCTTAGCGGCGATCCGCTGGCGCGACAGGCGGCAGAAGCCCAGGCGCATCAACTGCTGGAGGCCCGCGAGATCGGCTTCCGCGCGCTGCACGAGGTGCTCTCCGGCGGCGACGCCGACGACGAACGGCGTCGCGAGTGGCTGGCGCAGGCCGCCGGCCAGCTGTTCGCGCCGGTCGTCGAAGGCGAGGAGGCAGCGCGGCAAGCCTCCCAGTGCCTGATCGATGCCGGCTGCGGCGTGCCGGTGCTGGAAGCGGAACGTCTGCTGGCGCTCCTGGAGCAGGGCGAACTGCCGCTGGGGGCGGTACAGGGCGTCGAGACGCTGGCGGTGAAGGCGGCGCTGGATCCGGCCTTTCTCACGGCACTGCGTGAAGAGACCCAGCAGCGGCTCGAGATCGACCGGCAGCGCCAGCAGGCGCTGACGGAGGAGATATCCCGACTCGATCCTCACGGCGAGCGTTTCCGCTTGGCCCTGCAGGCGGCGGAAGCGCTGGAGCAGGAAGCCGAGATGCGCCTGGCCTCGCTGGAAACGCAGCGCATGGAGACAGAGGCAGAACAGGAGGCGCTGACACCCCGGCTGAGCGAAGCGGCGCTGAAATCAATCGATGACTACCAGCGATATCTCGAAGAGGGCGGCGAGCGGGCGCTGGAAGAGGCGCGGGAAGCGCGCGAACTTGCCGCGGAAAGACTCGAAACGCTGCAGCCGCAGCGTGAACAGGCAGCTCGCGAGCTCGAGACGCATGGCAGCAACTGGCTGGCGGCGGAACGCTTCGCCGAGGCCGGCGGGGTCGAGCGTCTGCGCGAAATCGATGCCAGCCTGGAAGCGTTGCTCGAAGAGATCGCCGAACTGGACGAGCGCGTTGTCGAGCTGACGCTGCGCAGCGAGGCGCTCGACGAGCGGCGCAGCCAATGCCGCGAGCAACTGAGCGGGCTGTTCGCCGACGGCGAGCGCGAGCGCCTGCGTCGTCTGGATCGGTTCGTTGCCGAGGGCGGCCCGGCATTCATGGATCGGGCCGAAGCGCGGGAAGCGGAGCTGACCGCGGCGCTGGCGCAGGCCAGCCGGCGTGCCGATTTCGATTTCGCCCGCATTCGCGCCTTCCTTCAGGTACGTGACGAAAAAGGCGGCAATCGCACCCTCGAGCGGGATATCGGCCGGGTGAAACAGTTGCTTAACGACACGCGCGACAAGCGCAAGCGCAACACCCGCGAACAGAGCGAGATCGACTCGCGTCTCGCTCGCCACCAGCAGGCACTCAACGTAACCGATCAACTGGCGGTAGCGTGGCTCGAAGTGCTGCGGCAGCTACCGGAAGGCTGGTCCGAACGGGCGCTGGCCGATGGCCGCGCCGGCTGGCCGTCCGATCACGCCGAGGCCGAACGTCTCGATGCTGCCATGGCCGAGTGGCGGCGCTGGCAGGCCGCACCGCTCGATGGCTCCAGCGAAGGTTCTGGTGAAGGTTTTGATGAAGGTTCCGGCGCGGATGCGAGCGTTCAGCCGTTCGAGCTGGAAGCACTCGAAACCTATCAGCAGACGCTGCTCGATGGGCTCGGCAGTCTCAATCTGGGCGAGCGCGCGCGCAATCGCGAGCGCCAGGCACGGGACGTGGCGGCCAGGGAAAAGGCGCTGGCATCGTCGCTGGAAGCGGCCAGTGCCAGCCGGTTGTTCAACGAGTCCGAGCGCGCCCGGCTGGGTACGCTGGAAGGCGTCACGCCGGAAGCGCTGGAGTCGCTGCGCGGCCTCCATCGCCAGCTCGAAGGCCAGCTCAACGAGCATCGCAGCCGGGTGACGCGGCTGCATGCCTCCCGCGAGCAGATCGAGGACACACTCGTCGAGCGTCTCAGCTCGATCATCATCGACGCCGCCGGCAACCTGGAAATTCTGCGTCGGGTAGCCCGCCGCTCCGCCGATGGCGGTGCCTACTTCGAGGTCAAGGCGGATCTGATCGCCGACGAGTCGGTGCGTGAGCTGATCCATCAACTGCTGGCCGACATCGACGCCCATCTCGCTGTGCAGCGTCGCCGGCTCGAGCAGGCGGGTGACGGGACACAGGCCAGGGGCGGTCGCGACGACGATCTGACCCGCCAGATTCGCCGGCGCATCTATCGCGGCCTGTTCCGCGACGTCACCATTCGCATCAAGCACGACGCCATTCGTCCACACGGCCGGCTGTTCTCGCTCAACGAGGATATGTCGGAAGGCCAGCGCGAGGCCGTTTCGCTGATGTGGCTAGTGAAGCTCTCCGAGTTCGCCATCGAACGGGAACTGCGCGAACTGCCGGGTAGCCACAAGCGTCGTGCCCGCGCCAGCCGCGAGAGCGTCATCCTGCTCGACGGCCTGTTCTCCAAGCTCTCGCATCGGCGCCTGATCCAGGACTCGCTGGAGTCGCTGCGCAATACCCGCGGACGCTTCCAGATGATCGGGCTGATCCACAACCCCAACTACGAGAATGACCCCAGCATCTTCCCCACCTACCTGGTCGGCAGCGTGATCGGTGGGCAACAGGGGCAGGGCGGTCACGTCATCGTGCGGGAAGGTCGGCAGGTCTCACCCGAGGAAACGGGGCGCGGCGAAGGCGAGGCGAGCCTGTTCGGGATTCATGTGACCCGGGCAAAGGAATCCGTTGATGAACCGTAATCGGCAGCTGCTGAACCCGACGGCGCTGGCACTGCTCGAGAACATGGAAGCCACATGGCGCAAGAGAGCGCGCCTAGAGCAGACGCCGCCCCGAAGTAAGGCCGATACGCTCGGCAAACGCCTGCTCAGGGGAGATGTCTGCCGTTCGTTGCATGAAGGTCGGCAGGCGCTCATTGAACTTTACCGTTGCGGCTTTATTAGCCTGCCTCAAGGAGGTGGCGAGACTGCTTTATCTCCGCTGAATGGGTTGAATCCTTTCGTTTCTCTTTCAGAGGATCATGCCGCTGATTTACAGGACGCCATGGAGGCTGCACATCCGGTCTTGCCGCTGACAGAGGAGCAGAGGCGGGCGTGGAATCGCGCCCTGGATGGCCCGCTTGGGGAGTGGTCACTAGAGGATCAACGCCGACTGGCTGACGGTTTCCGTTGTATGGTGAACGACGTGCCTGGAATTTATGCGCTGACCGCCTTCCAGGCCAGTGCGCGCTATCTCTTGGGTAGTAGCAAGCTGCTAGGCAGTTTGTTGCCGCTGGCGCGGACGTTCGGTATTGATCCCCAGAAGTTTGCGCGGCCAATAGTACGTGTTCTGCTAGCGGCACCGGAAGCGCCTGAATCGATCCTGTTGATCGAGAACCCGCAGAGCTTTGACCAGGCATGCCGTTGTGGTCTTGATCAACGTATGGCGCTGATTTGCAGCTTCGGCTACGGCCTGTCACTCGCAGAAGTGTTGGATCGGCCCGATGATGTCCGATTGATTGGTGACAATCAGTCGACCTTGGGCTTGTCGGAGCTCCTGTCACTACCTAATCCAGCTTATTGGGGAGATCTGGATCCTGAAGGCTTTCGCATTTATCAGCGCCTGAAACGCGCTTTGCCAGATCTGGTTCTCTCCGCTCTCTATCAGCCCATGATTGACGCCATGTCCGCAGATGTCAGTCATCCATTGACTCGGGCTACCGGAAAGCGGGGTCAGTTGGCCGCTGAGACGGCGCGCGGACTCGACCAGGAATATCTCGATAACGCTGCGGTCCGCACATTGGCAGGAGATTCTATTCCGGATTCTCGGTGGCCCGGCCACTTGCGAGGAGATAGCGCCTGAAAGCAAAACATCCAGAGCCCGTTCACGAACTCTGGATGTTGTTAGTGTGGAGAAGTCGTGGGGGTGGAGAAAAACTCAGCGCGGCGAGTCGTAACGTCCACCCCGGTCGTTGGAGTAAACCACCTGCCACAGCTGGATGTCTCTTGCCCGGAAGGCGCCAGCGCAGGAGCCGAGGTAGTAGAGGAACATCCGCTTGACGCGTTCGCTGTAGTTACCGGCGATCTCGTGCCAATGGGCGAGCAGGTTTTCCTGCCAAGCCATCAGCGTGGTGTCGTAGTCGGCGCCGAAATTCTGCCAGTCTTCCATGACCAGCTTGCTTTCGCTGGCATCGGCGATCTGCTGAACCGAGGGCAGGATGCCGTTGGGGAAGATGTACTTGTTGATCCAGGGGTCGATGCTGACTTCATTGGTATTGGAACCGATGGTATGCAGCACGAACAGGCCGCCCGGCTTCAGCAGGCGCTTGACGGTGTCGAAGTAGGTGGCGTAGTTGCGCTGACCCACGTGCTCGAACATACCGATCGAGACGATACGGTCGAATTCGCCGCTGAGCTCGCGATAGTCTTCGAGAATGATCTCGACCGGCAGGCCGGCACAACGCTCGCGGCCCAGCTTCGCCTGTTCTTCGGAGATGGTGATGCCGGTGACTTCGACGCCGTAATGGCGGGCCGCGTGTTCGGCGAAGCTTGCCCAGCCACAGCCGATATCGAGCACTTTCATGCCGGGTTCGAGACCAAGCTTGCGGCAGGCCAGATCGAGCTTGGCGACCTGCGCTTCGTGCAGCGTCCGGGCTTCCTTCCAGTAGCCGCAGGAGTAGCACATGGTCTCGTCGAGCATGCGGGTGAAAAGATCGTTACCGAAATCGTAATGCTCCTTGCCGACGATGTAGGCCCGCGCCTTGCTCTGCAGGTTCACGAAGCTCGACTGCAGCTTGTAGACGACGCGCTCCTTGGTGGTATGGGCGACGCCGCCAAGCCCATGACGGAGCAGTCGGTGAATCATTTCGTCGATACGGTCGCACTCCCACCAGCCGTCCATGTAGGCTTCGCCGAAGCCGATGGAACCCTGGCGGACGACCCGGGAGAACAGGTCGGGGTGGTGGACGCGAATGTCCCATGGCTGGTCGCCGTTGAGGGTGACACCGGATCCTTCCAGCATTTTCTCGATGGTGTGACGAGCGCGAGTGTCGGGCAGTGCGACTGGGGCGATTGGTGTATTACTGGTCATGGTTTTTCCTAGCAAGGGGCGCGTAACGTACCCTGGCCATCCGGCGCTATCACTCCGGTTGAACGGCGAAAAACGACCCGTTGACTTGCGGGTTCGACCGCGCTGACGCATTTGTTCGGTCATTTTCCACTCGATTGAAAACAGTCCGAAGAGTCAAGCCATGGCCTGGAAACGTGACGCTCCACTGTCCCTGTTCCCTATTGTTAGACGACTTCATCAGCGTTGATACATTGCGTGCTAACGGCTTTACCGTCAATAAGCCTAGCGCTATTGGCGCAATAGTCTAGGCTCGGTCATGCCTTTCCAGACGATTGGCGTTCGATGGCCTCTTTTGGCTCGTCTAACGACTCACAGTGAACCTTAGGCCAAAATATGCATAGTTGATGTCGATCAAGTTGAAAAATCGACACAGGAGGGAAAAATGCACGTCATCGTTGATCTATGTGTCGTTCCTTTGGGGGTCGGCGTCTCGGTGTCGCCCTATGTGGCAGAGTGCCAGCGCGTGATCGAGGCTTCCGGGCTTCATTATCGAATGCATGCTTACGGCACCAATATCGAAGGCCCTTGGGACGAGGTGATGGCCGTCGTCAAGGCCTGCCACGAGGAGGTGCATGCCATGGGCGCGCCGAGAATTACCACGACGCTGAAGATGGGAACCCGCACGGATCGGGAGCAGCGCATGGATGACAAGGTCGAGAGCGTGGAAAACCTGCGCCGAGCGTAGCGTAGAAAGCCCCGGCGGTCGTTTGACCGGCGGGGCTCGATGATCTTGTCTGGTTGGGAACTGGGTCAGAATTCAGCGACAGCGGATCGTCCAGGTGGCCTTGTAACCATCTCCTTCTTGCGTGGCGGCCTGAAGTTCGGTGTCTTCGTCGACGGTCGCGCCTTCGAGCTGGTCGTTGGCATTGGCCGCCTTGCTGGCGCCGTCTTTCGGTCCCATCATGTCCTGTTCGACGATCACGAACTCGTCACGATCCTGAGACTCGCATTGTTCCAGGGCGCGCTCCTTGGCGTTGGCCAGTGCCTCGTCCTGATCATCGCCCAAACCGGTCACGACATAATCGGTAGTGTCCTTCTCGATCGAACTGCTGTCGCTGGCGCAGCCGGCAAGGGCGCCTAGTGTAAGCAGTCCGGCCAGGGCCATCCATACCGGGGTTCTGGTGGCTGTCTGCATCATGTCACTCACTCCTTGTGTCGTGGTTTCCCGCATTCATGGTGGCATCGTCCATTTGACTTGCCATTCATTCTAGACCGTGCCTGCTGATCTTCAAGCCATTGGTTATCAAGAGGAATCCTGTCGCCATTGTGCGACGAGGGCGTTTTCAGCCAACGGCAGCCGACGACGCTTCCGGGGCTCTCAGCCAATTGTCGCCAGCGGAAACGAGGTGGGCCGTAAGCGCATCGAGCAGTTCACCGCCATGGCGCCAGAAGTGCCAGTACAGCGGCACGTCCAGCGGTCGCTGCGGATCGAGGTCGACCAGGTCGCCTCGGGCCAATCCATCGGCCCCCTGGCTCTCGGGGATCAAGGCATAGCCGATACCGGCAAGCACCATGTGCAGCACGCCTTCCGACGACGGACACAGGTGATGCGGGAACGGATCCTTGAAACCATGGAAATCGAGATAGCGTTGGTGCAGACGATCGTCCGGGCCATAGAGAATGGCGGGCGCCAGTTCCAGCGCCTGATGGGTCACGCCCTCGGCGAAATGGCGATCAGCAAACCTGGGGCTGGCCATGACCCGATAACGCATGGACCCGAGCGCGCGGGCACGAGCGCCCTGTACCGGACGTGCGGTGGCGCAGATGCAGCCGGCCACCTCGCCGTCGCGCATGCGGCGCAGCGCCACTTCCTGATCGTCCACGACCAGGTCGAGCAGGACGCCGCGTCGATGGCAGAAGTCACCCAGCGTCGGCGCCCACCAGGTCGCCAGGCTGTCGGCGTTGAGCGCCAGCCTGAGACGATGCTTGCCCTCGCCGAGTGCCGGAATCCTGTCGAGAAGATCATGCTCCAGCAGACGCACCTGCTGAGCGTGATTCAGCAGCCGCTGGCCCAGCGGGGTAGGCATTAACCGGGGCGTACGGACCACTACCGGTTGCCCCAGTCTCGCTTCCAGCAACTTGATGCGCTGGGAGACTGCCGACTGGGTCAGATTGAGTTGCTGCGCGCCGCGGTCGAACCCACCTTGATCGACGATGGCAGCCAAGGCCTCCAGAAGTTTGTAGTCCAGCATCAAATTTTCTAATGCCTCATTAACATGTTCATTTTTATTAATAGTCGATTTCTCGGCATGATGCGAACCGCTGCCTTTTCGAGATCACGATAGTGGGAAATTCTCTTCTTCACGGCCTGTTGATCGGCGCCAGCTTGATCGTGGCCATCGGCGCGCAGAATGCGTTCGTCCTGCGCCAGGGCCTCCGCCGCGAGCACGGCTGGCTGGTGGCGGGCATCTGCGCGGTGTGCGATCTGCTGCTGGTCGCGTCCGGGGTGGCGGGGCTCGGGCCGCTGATCACCTCCAGCGCCGTGCTCTTGCTGCTGGCGCGATGGGGCGGCGTGGCCTGGCTCGTGTGGCAGGCGCTGGTGGCGTTCAAGCGCGTCGCCCGCCCTGAGTCCATCGCGTTGGCCGTGAACCACGTGCCCGAGACCGGCATGAGTCTCGCTAGCGCCAGGCCGGTGGTGATCGCGACGCTGGGCGTGACGCTGCTCAACCCGCATGTCTATCTGGATACGGTGGTGATGCTGGGTATCATCGGTGGCCAGCAGGCCAGTCCGGCGGGATTCGTGGCCGGGGCATCTCTGGCTTCGCTGATCTGGTTCTTCGGGCTGGTGGGGTTGGCTCACTGGCTGTCGCCGCGGCTGCAGAATCCGCGTTGGTGGCAGGGCATCGATATCACCGTCGGGGCGATCATGCTGCTGGTCGCCTGGCAACTCGCCTCGCGAGCGCTGTGAACGCGGTCTCGAGCGTCTGAATCCATCATTAGCCGATCTGAATTTCACCCTTGGCGTAGCGCACGCCCTTCGCCTGGCGAGTGGCGAGGAAATAGCCCACCGAGAGCGGCCCGACACGACCCAGCAGCATCGTCAGGCCCAGCAGGAATTGCCCGGGCAGCGAGAGATCGCTGGTGATGCCGCGGGACAGCCCCACGGTGCCGAACGCGGAAACCGTCTCGAAGGCCAGATCGAGGAACGAATGGTCGCCGTCGGTGATGGTGAGGCCGAACAGCGTCAGGACGACCAGCAAAACCCCGGCCAGCGCGACGGTGATCGCCTTGATCACGGTTTCCTGAGTCATCGAGCGGCCGAAGGCCGTGGGGTGTTCGGTATTGCGGTAGAACGCCCGGGCGGTCAGCAACAGCACGACGAACGTGGTGATCTTGATGCCGCTGGCGGTGGAGCTCGAACCGCCACCGATGAACATCAGCAGCATGACGAGGAGGGTGGAGGCATCAGTGAGCGAGCCGATCTCCAGCGTGTTGAAGCCGGCCGTACGCGGCGTGACGGCCTGGAACCAGGCCGCCTGCACCTTGGTGAAGAGGTCGCCCAGCCCGCCGAGGGTGGCGGGATTGGACCACTCCAGCCCGAGCAGCATCGTGGTGGCGATCACGTTGAGCCAGAACGTGGCCAGCAGCACGACCTTGGTCTGCATGGCCAGGCGCGACCAGCGGCGGTGGCGATAAAGATCGCTCACCACCACGAAGCCGAGGCCGCCGACGATGAACATCAGCGTCACCGCGCCGTTGACCAGTGGGCTGCCCGCTTCCTGAATCAGGCTATCGGTAAAGGTCGAGAAGCCGGCGTTGTTGAATGCGGAAACGGCGTGGAAGAGACTGTGCCACAGGCCTGCCTTCAGTCCGTACTCGGGGACCCAGTGCCACGCCAGCAACAGCGTGCCGACGCTCTCGGTGAGCAACGCGAAGGCGACGACCAGCTTGATCAGATCGCGGATGTCGCTGAAGGCGATCTCGCCCAGCGCCTCGCGGACGAGATTCTGCTGACTCAACGGCAGACGCGTTCCCAGCAGCAGGACCGTGAGGGCGGCGAAGGTCATGAATCCCAGGCCACCGATCTGGATCATCACCAGCACCACCAGCTGGCCGACGAACGTCAGGTCCTGGCCGATATCGATCACGCTGAGGCCGGTGACGGTGACCGCGGAGGTCGCCGTGAACAGCGCTTCGTGCCAGGCCAGGGAGTGCGTTGCACTACCGGGTAGCCAGAGCAGCAGCGCGCCGAGAGCGCAGAGCAGGGCAAAGCCGATCAGCAGGATTTCCGGCGGCGACAGCCGAATGACCCCGCCATGAGGCGAGCGGCGAAAAGGTTGTTTCAGGCGTTGCCAGCGTCTCACGAGGGCAGCTCCGAACCGGGATCGGAGTGGGTGGGCATCGGGGAATTCATATCTGCTTGCCGATCTCGCGCAGGGCCTGCAGATCGCCCATCAGGATCAGGCTGTCGCCGGTCTGCAGCGGGGTCTCGTCGGAAGGATTGTGGAGCACCTCCTGGCCACGCTTGATGGCGACCAGAAACAGCGCATCGCGATCGAGCGCGAGACTGGCGACACTGGTGGCGTTTTCGAGCAGGCGTTCGGTGGTCTCGATCTCGACGATGAACTGGCGCTCGCCCAGTCGAATGAAATCGACCATGGCATGGTAGTTGAGACTCTCCGCCACCCGCACACCGACATCGTATTCCGGGTAGACCACGCGATCGGCACCGAGGCGCTTGAGCAGCTTGTAGTGGGAATCCGAGTCCGCCTTGGC
The DNA here is from genome assembly GCF_036663415.1 of Salinicola sp. 4072. Classification (NCBI taxonomy): domain Bacteria; kingdom Pseudomonadati; phylum Pseudomonadota; class Gammaproteobacteria; order Oceanospirillales; family Halomonadaceae; genus Salinicola; species Salinicola sp. 4072. The sequence continues at coordinate 76,586 of NZ_JAXOVV010000008.1, forward strand.
CCAGATCTCCTTCGCGCCCAGTTCCTTGACGTGGAGCGTGCAGATCACGCTGGTCTCGACGTCGTCGTCGACAGCGATGACGACGACATCGTAGGCGTCCAGCGAGAGCTCGCCCAGCGCCTTTTCGTCAGTGAGGTCGGCGATCACGGCGTGATCGAGGATGTCCGAGAGGGCGTCGACCCGGGTGTCGTCCGAGTCGACGCCCAGCACCTGGTTCTGGTGGCGTTTCAATTCACGCGCGACGGTACTGCCGAAATAGCCCAACCCCAGAATGGCGAAGTGCCGGGACATCGGAATCTCCTTGCGAAGCTCTGTCTGGAATGAAACACCCACCGAACGGGTTGGATCATCGTCGTGTGCCAAGCTTTGCACAAGCCCCGGCATCGCACCAACCATGAGGCGGTCGCGCATAGGCCTCGTCGACGCTACAATCCCCCGCCGCATTGCCCGTCATCGGGACACTTCCGCCCGTCATGGGCGACTCTTTGCGCCGGATCCGGGCTTGATAGGGCCTGACTCGATCAGGCCTTCCACTGGAACGACGAGGAAGCATGACCGCAATCGCATCACCCAAGAACCTGTGGCTGGGACGCTGGGGCTTCGTCCTGGCGGCGACCGGCTCTTCGGTAGGCCTGGGCAACATCTGGAAGTTCCCCTACATGACCGGCGAGTATGGCGGCGGGGCGTTCGTCATGGTCTATCTGCTGTGCATCGCCGCCATCGGCGTGCCGGTGATGATGACCGAGATTGCGCTGGGGCGACGCGGGCGGGGCAGCCCGATCGACGCCATCCGCCGGGTGGCGAGAGAATCCGGGCGCAGCGGCCTGTGGTCGGGGCTCGGCTGGATGGCGATGCTGTGCGGCTTCATGATCCTGTCGTTCTATGTCGTGGTCGCCGGCTGGGCGGTCTCCTATCTGTGGAAGTCGCTCAGCGGCGGCCTGAGTGCCGATAGTGTCGAAGGCATGGCGGCGATCTTCGGCGCCAACAACGCCAACCCCTGGAACCTGGGGTTCTGGAGCACGCTGGTCACGCTGGCGACGATGGCGATCGTGGGACTGGGCGTGCAGGCGGGTATCGAACGCAGCGTGCGCTGGATGATGCCGGGGCTGGTGATCATGTTGGTGATCATGATCGTCTATGCGTTCTTTTCCGGCAGCTTCGGGGCCGGGGTGCATTTTCTGTTTGCCTTCGATCCCGGCAAGCTCACCGGACAAGCGGTACTGGCCGCGATGGGGCATGCCTTCTTCACCCTGTCGCTGGCCTCCGGCGCCATTCTGACTTATGGCGCCTATCTGCCGGCCGGCCAGTCCATCGGTCGTACCACGCTGATGGTCGCCATCTGCGATACGCTGGTGGCGTTGATGGCCGGGCTGGCGATCTTCCCGGTGATCTTCGCCAACGGCATGGACCCGGCCTCCGGCCCGGGGCTGATCTTCATGAGCCTGCCGCTGGCGTTTCAGCAGATGCCGCTGGGCGGCGTGATCGAGACGATCTTCTTCTTGATGCTCACCGTTGCCGCGCTGACATCCGCCATCTCGATGATCGAAGCCACGGTCGCGTGGCTGAACGAAAGCCACGGCGTATCGCGTGCCAGGGCAGCCTGGGGCGTCGGTATCCTGTTGTGGGTGGTGAGCACGCTCGCCATGCTGTCGTTCAACGTCGGCGCGGACTGGAAGCTGGCGGGGCGCCACTTCTTCGACTGGCTCGACTTCCTGACCTCGCGCTTCCTGATGCCGCTGGGCGGGCTGGGAACGGCAATACTGGCCGGATTCGTGTTGCGGCGGGAGAGTCTCGAGGAGGAACTGGGGCTGCCTTCGGCGGTTCACGCGCTGTGGCGATTCGCGATCCGTTACGTCTGCCCGCTGGCCATCGTGGTGGTATTCCTGGACGCGCTCGGCGCCCTGGGGGCCGGGTTCGACTGGCGCTGGATCGCTGCCATTCTCGCCCTGGCGTTGATCGGCGAGGTCGTTGTCGGGCGCATGACGCGGCGGGCATGAGTCCCGTTTAGCCGGATGGGTGGCCCGCCATCATGTCATTCAGAGCGCTGGTAGCATCTGTTCGTCAGGGTGATGAATTCAGCCAAGGCAAGCTTACCACTGACCGAGCATTGACTATCCTTTTGCTCGTGACTGCGAGGGGCATAGCCCCTCGCGCTCCCCGCTTTGACGCCTCGGACGGCGAAAGCCTGAACGCTTGATCGCTGAACTCGGGTCGGCGCGAAAGGGCATCCTGCCCAACGCGCCTCTTGCGTCATCCATGACGCAAGACCCGGCTCAGCGCTCCATCGTCCAGCGCCGTCCGGAAGGCGTCATAAAGGTGGAGTATTCGATGATGTGGTTTTTTGAGTCAACTGGTTTCAGATGAGTCGTCAGTCGTCGATTTCCCAGATGACGCTGACGCCCGCGTCGATGCTGATCTCGCCGCTGCGGTACTCGGCCGAGCTGCCGCTGCTGTCGGCCTCGGCGGCGCGCATCATCATCTGCGGCTGATAGCGGGGCGCGGTGGTTTCCTGGATATTGACGACATCGCCCAGATCCACGTCCAGCGTCTTCGCCATCATCCTGGCCTTCTGGCGCGCCCGCTCGAGCGCCTGCTCGAGCGCTCGGTCGTCGGCGGCGTTGCTGTCCTGCAGCCCGTAGCTGACACCGTCGAGGGAATCGACACCGGCGGCGGTCAGGGCGTCGAGCACGCGCGGCAGCCGGTCGAGTTCGTTCAGCGTCAACGACACCGAGCGCTCGACCTGGGTGCGTACCTTCGGCGGCGCACTGTCTTCGCCCCGGCTGGCGGTCTGCATGTAATCGGGACGCACGCTGAGCGAGCCGGCGCGGATCTGCTTGCTGTCGACACCGGCATTTTCCAGTGTCCGTATCAGCTCGCCGGTGCGGGTTTCGAGCCGGTCCCGCGCTTCCTTGATGACGTCGCTGTTGCCCGACGTTTCCTCTCCCTGGACCTGGGCGGGCGTTCGCTCCCACAGCCGGGCATTCAGCGTCGCCTGGTCCGGCGCGACATCGATCGTCGCGTTGGCCTGGACCTGAATCTGACGCGGTGTCTTGTCGGCGAGTGCCGGCGTGGCGAGCGTGAGCGTCGCCAGCGCGCCGGCCAGACCCAGGCCGATGGCGCGGCCGAGCGCGCCATGGCGTTTCAACGGCCGGGCGGCAACCCGTGAGTGGTTGAGCGTGGAGAGAGACATGGCATTTCCTCTGTCGAGAAACCGGTATCGAGAAGCGTCGTTCGCGCGGAGGCGAACGTTGCATGGACGCCTGCAGCGCCATTCGGTTCCCATGCTATGCTCGCCCGCGCCATTAACCCAACCCGCCGAGTCGATGATGCGCTGTCTTTCCCTATTGCCGAGCCGATCGAGATCCGCCGTCGGTCGTCGGTCGCCAGGTTCGTTGCTGGCGCTGGCCTGCTGGCCGCTCGCCTGCGTCGCGGCCGGTGACGCCGAGACCATCAGCGTCGAGGACGCCAGCGGTCATACCGTGACGCTGGCGCAGCCGGCCGAGCGCATCATCGCGCTGGCGCCGCATCTGGTGGAGTCGAGCTATGCCGTCGGCGCCGGCAGCCAGCTGGTCGGCGTCATCGACGGCAGCGACTTCCCGCCGGCGGCGCGGCAGATCGATCGTGTCGGCAGCTATCGCGGCATTCCGCTCGAACTGATCGTCGCCAAACGGCCCGATCTCGTGCTCGCCTGGGGAAGCGGCACGCCAGCGTCGCTGGTCGAGCAGTTGGAGCGGCTGGATATTCCCGTCTATCGCAGCGAGCCGCGCCGGCTCGGCGAGACCGCGGATGAACTGCGGGATATCGGCCGGCTCACCGGACACGCCGCGAAAGGGGAGCGCGCCGCGCAGCGTTTCGAGGCGGCGCTGGACGAGACCGCCCAACTGCTCTCGCCGCCGCCGCGGGTGTTCTACCAGTTGGGGCAGTCTCCGCTGACCACGCTGGCAGGCGGCCAGATCGTGACTCAGGTCATTCGTCATTGCGGTGGGGCGCCACTGTTCGACGACGCTCCGGTGCTGGTTCCGCAGATCGGCTGGGAATCGCTGATCGAGGCGCAGCCGCAGGTGATTCTGGCAGCGGGCAACGACGATGGCTGGCAGGCCTTCTGGGCCAGCCACGACGAGCTGCCGGCGGTACGCGACGGCGCGCTCTACACACTGGAACCGGACGCCATCAGCCGCCCCGGGCCGCGCATGATCGAAGGCGTGCGCGAGGTATGTCGAGCACTTGCTGAGGCGAGCCGCTAGGGTCTGTTGACGTTTCAGCGCGAACCGCGTTGCTGCGCCAAATGGCGCCAGGCCAGGCGCGGGATGCAGAGAAGGGTGGTTCCCTTTTCCAATCCCGCAACGCCGCATGGCGCCATTTGCCGTGCAACCCGAAGGGCCGGGCCAGTTTTTGCACGGTGCTGCGTTATTCGTCGTTCATTTGGAATGACCAAACTACGCTCCTCACGCCTTGCCCCGCACAAAAACTGGCTCCGGCGCGGCCGTGCATGAAACGTCAACAGACCCTAGCCGACGAGTCGATAGCCGAAACGGAACTATTGGCCGCGTTTCATAGCTCGTGGCCCTTGGTCCTTAGCTCTTGGCCCGCAGCTCTTAGCTCTTAGCTCGCAGCTCGTGGCTCATGACTCGTGGCTTTAATAGTCGATGCCGCGACGCGCTTGAATTCCCGCATTGAAGGCATGCCGGGTCTCTTGCATCTCGGTGACGGTATCCGCCATCTCGACAAGCTCGCGGTGCGCATTGCGCCCGGTGACGATGACGCTCTGCTCCGGCGGACGGTTGGCGATGGCGCGCCTGACCGTTTCGAACTCCAGATAGCCGAACTTGAGCATGTAGGTGAGCTCGTCGAGCACCACCAGATAGACGTCGGGATCGGCGAGCATCCGCTCGGCTTCCCGCCACACTTCTAGACAGGCCGCGGTGTCGCTGTCGCGGTTCTGGGTCTCCCAGGTGAAGCCCGTGGCCATCACGTGGACCTCGAGACTGGGATCGTCGATCAGCCGGTCGCGCTCGCCGCACTCCCACAGCCCCTTGATGAACTGGATCACGCCGACACGATAGCCGTAACCCAGCGCGCGGGTGACGGTGCCCCACGCCGCCGTGGTCTTGCCCTTGCCGTTGCCGGTGAAGACCAGCAGCAGGCCACGCTGCTCGGTGGCGGCGGCGATCTTTTCGTCGACGTGGGATTTGAGTTTCTGCATGGCTTGCTGGTGACGCTGCTGGCGATCACTCATGGGGAGCTCCAAACGGTATCGATTGCCTTTGCCGGGCGGTGCGAAGAGAGAGCCGGACTCAGACCCCGGGAAGCGGATAACCCAGGGCTTCGGCGATCTCGCCGGCGTGGCGTTCCAGCCAGGCCGGCGAGATCGGCCCCCAGTCGCGGATCACGTAGCGCCCGATCTGGTGACGCTCGCCCTCGGACTGTTCGAATTCACAGCGGATATCGAGTTCGCCCAGCGCTGCCAGGGTGTCCTGGGCGGTACGACGCGGCATGCCACTGATCTCGACGATGGCCGGCACGCTCGCGGCGAGGCCGGTGTCGATCAGGTGGGCGACATAGAGGCGGCGGTAGAAGCTGGTGCGGGTCTTGCTCAGGGGCATGCGCGGGCTCGTCGAATGGGCATCAGAGGCCAGATGCTACGCCAATGCGGCCCGTTCGACGACCGTTGACCGCGTGAGGGGACGCGGCTCAGGTGGGCATCGCTTCCAGCATGAGCTCGCGATAGTCGAGCAGCCAGGCAACGAAGCGATCGATGCCCCGCTCGAGAGAGACCTGAGGCGTGTAATCGATGACCGACCGCAACTTGCGGGTATCTGCCCAGGTGCGCTCGACGTCGCCCGGCTGCATCTGCTTGAAGTGTCGGGTGGCAGTGGTGCCCAGGCGCTTTTCCAGCGTGTCGACGAAGTCGAGCAGGGCGATCGGCTTGCCGCGGCCCAGGTTGTAGATTTCGTGGGGTGCCGAACGATCCGGGCCGAGGCCGGGCGCGTGGGGCAGCAGCCGCACGATGCACTCGACCACATCGTCGATATAGGTGAAGTCTCTCGCCATGCGGCCGTGGTTGAAGATCGCGATCGGCTCGCCGCGCAGCAGGCTGGCGGCAAACAGGCAGGGCGCCATGTCCGGTCGCCCCCACGGGCCGTAGACGGTGAAGAAGCGCATGCCGGTGGCCGGCAACTGGTGCAGGTCGGCGTAGCTGTAGGCCATCATCTCGTTGGCGCGCTTGGTCGCGGCGTAGATCGAGGCCGGCTGATCCACGGGGTCCGTTTCCCGAAATGGCAGTGTCTTCTGGCGACCATAGACCGAACTGGAGGAAGCGTAGAGCAGATGCTCGATCCCGTGGCGCTTGCAGACATCGAGCACGTTGAGAAACCCCGTCAGGTTGCTGCGGCCGTACTCGTGGGGATGGTCGACGGAATGACGCACGCCGGCCTGCGCTGCCAGATTGACGACGTGGGTGAAGCCCTCGCGCGCGAAAAGCGCATCCAGCGATGCCAGATCCGCGATATCCAGATGGTGAAAGGGGACGCCCGTTAACCGGTCCACGCGCGCCTGCTTGAGCGAGACGGCGTAGTAGTCGTTGAGATTGTCCAGCGCGACGACCTCGTGACCATCGCGAGCGAGGCGGTTGGCCAGGTGGAAGCCGATGAACCCGGCGGCGCCGGTGACGAGTATTTTCATGCCAGTTTTCTATCCTTAAACGAACCTTCACCGCTTTTATCTTGAGCGAATCTTCATTGCTTTGGCCGCGGGTGACGATGGAATGTCATCCATCACACGCGGGTATCCGGGAATCCAGCGCTAGTGCCCTGACGGGGACGATATCCAGCTTGCCTCCACGATAATCGAAGACGTGAGCAGCGCCATCGTTGGCGATCAATGAACGAAGATCGCGGTCGCGGCCCACGATCCAGCCGTCGGGCGCCCGATGCCTGAATTCGCACAGCTCTGCAGGGTCACCGCTCAATGTGACGAGCGGCTTTTTCAAACGGCCTGCAAACTGGAAGGTCGCCTGGTAGCCGTCACCATTGAAGGCGACGGGCACGCCGTCGAGTTCCAGCCGGGCGAGCAACTGACTGGCCGCACTGACGTCGTATCGGCTCCAGAGGGGAGCCAGCATCAGCTGGGTGGCGATCAGCACGGCGATACCTGTGCCGAGGGCGAGTCCTCGAGCCGCCTCGGCACCGCCATGCCAGCGCTGGCGCCAGAGAATGACGGCGAAGGCGATCAGTACCAGAATGCCGAAGGGCGACACCATCGAACGGGTCACGGCATCGGCACCGAAAACTCCCAGCCCCAGGGCTACCACACCGAGCACGACGATGGCCGCCGCTGCCAGACGGGGGCGAAGGACTTGCCGAGGGTCGACACGGCCAAGGCCGTCCATGACGAGCAGCGCCAGCGCCGGCAGTAGCGGCATCAGGTAATGGATCTGCTTGCCGCTGATCAGCGAAAAGATCAGCAGTGGCCCGGCCAGCCAGATCCAGGCCAGGCGTTGATGCCGATGGGTCGGGAACCGCCACCATGCGCCCGACGACAGCGACCAGGGAAACGCCAGCAGTGGCAACCAGGGCAGATACCACCAGGTCGGTCTGGCATGGGCCATGGCGTGCTGCAAGCGATTGACGCTCTGGCCCCAGAGCAAGTCCTGGGCATAGTCGCGCCCGCCGATCCAGGCGGCAGGTAGCGCCCAGGCCAGCAGCATGGCGAATCCCAGCATCAGCGCCAGGGCAAGGTGGCGCCGCCCCGACTGGCCCAGCGGCGTGGCTCGCCAGAGCGGAATCGTCAGCAGAATCGGGGCCAGCGTCACGAAGGCGGCCGGACCCTTGGCGAGCAGGGCCAGCCCCAGCCAGATCCCGCTGATCGATGCCTTGCGCAGGGTGAAGACGCCTGCGATCAGGGGAGAAATGGTGCCCAGCAGGCAAGCACTCAACAGCACATCGAACATCAGTGCGCTGCTATAGAGAGACCACATCAGCATGGCGCTGAGCACCATGGGGGCCAGCCGTGCCTGGCTGCCGGCGTAGCCCAGGCGGCGGGCGATACGGTAGAGATGCATCATCGCGACCAGCGATGCCAGCGGCGAGATCAGCTTGGGCCACCAGTCGTTGACCCCGAACAGCGACCAGCCGGACTGGATCAGCCAGAACAGCAGCGGCGGCTTGTCGGCGTAGGCTTCGCCGTTCATCAGCGGCAGCCAGAAGGCGTGGGCGTTCCACATCTCCCAGGCGACCGAGACGTAGCGGGTCTCGTCGATGGGTGTCAGCGGCCTGGCCAGGGCGCTGGCGAGCGCCATTGCCCAGAGCAGGGCGATGACGAAGGTATCCCGGTATCTGGCTTCCCACTGCAGGAGCGATAGAGTGTGCGAGAGTCTGCGGGTGGTGATCATCAGATCGCGCCCCAAGATGGCTGAGGGAGGCTACTTTGATGGCGTTCCCTTAACGAAACATTATCGGGAACGGAAGGCGATCGGCGGCCAGCCTGGCGCTGGGCGCCGGTGGCATGAATGAGGCGCAAGGCGCGATAAGAAACCGTTAAGGTGGGTATGTCTCAATAGGATCGAATGGGCGAGTTCCTGTCGAGCTCCCTGATGGTCAACGAAGACGGAAACCGCAATGCGCGTATTGTTGGTGGAAGACGATCCCCTGCTGGGGGACGGTATCCGGACTGCCCTGATCCGGGAAGGTTACGTGGTGGACTGGCTGATGAAGGGACGGGATGCACTGGAAGCGGTGCGTGTCGAGCCATTCTCGCTGGTCGTTCTCGATCTTGGCCTGCCGGATATCGATGGTCTGGACGTACTCAGAAGTATCCGGCGCCAGCATCCGCTGCCGGTCTTGATCCTGACGGCGCGGGATGCGGTCGAGCAGCGGATCGCCGGGCTGGATGCCGGGGCCGACGACTACGTGCTCAAGCCCTTCGACCTGCAGGAGCTGCTGGCGCGAATGCGGGTCGTGACGCGGCGTGCCGAGGGCCGCTCGACCCAGTTGCTGTCGATCGGACGATTGACCATCGACGAATCGCAACATGAAGTCAGCTGGAAGGGCAACGCGATCACCCTGGGTCGCCGGGAGTTCGCCCTGCTGCTCGAATTGGCCAGAAACCGCGACAAGGTCATGTCGCGCCCCAAACTGGAAAGCCTGCTGTACGGCTGGGGAGAAGAGGTCGGTTCCAACGCGCTGGAAGTCCATGTCCATCATCTGCGCCGCAAGCTGGACAAGCACCTGATCACCACTGTCCGCGGGATCGGCTATCGGTTGGACAGCCGCGCGGCATGACATCGATTCGCCGCTACCTCAACTACATGCTCATTGGGGTCCTGCTGGTGGTCATGGCGCTGGCAGTGACCGCCGCGTACCTGATTACGCGCCACGAGATGGAAGAAATCTTCGATGCCCAGCTCAGCCTGCAGGCACGAGTAGTCGCGGCACTGGTCGATGTCGATACGACACCACAGGAATACCGGGCGGTCGCCGAGAAGCTGTCGCAACCGGGGCATTTCGCCCGCTGGTATGGCGAGACCGACAATCCCATTTCGCAGGTCGCCAAGCCGAAGCTCTACGACCATGAAGAACGAATGCTGTCGCTGGGCTTCTGGGGTGCCGACCGTCAACCAATCTTGATGGGAGCGCGCTGGGATGCCCGGGACGAGGAATTTCCCCCGCCCGACAAGGAGGGGCACCGCTGGGTCAGTTACGGTGACCATCGCTGGCGTGTGTTCAGCATGCCGATCGATGGCGGACGCTGGATCAGCGTGGGCCTGCGCGAGTCGTTCCAGGATGAACTTTCCAACAAGGTCGCCTGGGGCAACTTCGTACCGCTGCTGCTGGCGCTGCCGATCCTGATCTGGCTGATTGCCAGACTGATCCGGCGCGGGCTGAAACCGATCGATCATCTTTCCCGCCAGGTTCAGACCCGAGACGAAAGAGATCTCAGCCCGATCCGGGTGGACGTGCCGCAAGAGCTGCAGACACTGCGCGGGGCGCTCAACGATTTCATCGAGCGTCTGGGCCAGACGCTCGAGCGCGAGCGGCGCTTTACCGCCGATGCCGCGCACGAGCTGAGAACCCCGCTGGCGGCGATGAAGATCCATCTCGACAACGCCCGCTTCGGCGAGCCCAGTGCGCTGGACAAGGCCTACAACGGGATCGAGCGCCTGCAACGGGTGGTCGAGCAACTGCTGCTGCTGGCGCGCCTGGATATCCGCCAGGAGCGTCCGGCGCCGGAGAGGGTCCGGCTGCCGGCGCTGGTCATGGATCTGGCCGCCGATCTCTGGCCGCTGGCCGAATCCCGACAGCAGACGCTGGATATCGTCGAAGGCGAGCCGGTAAACGTCGTCGGCAATGCCACCGAGCTGGGGATTCTGATCCGCAACCTGATGGACAATGCGCTGCGCTATACCCCACCGGGAGGCGAAGTGAGCGTGGCGGTCGGTGTCGATAAACGTCACCCATGGCTGACTATCGACGACTCCGGCCCCGGCATTCCGGAACCGCTGCTGGAGGCCGTGACGCAGCGCTTCCAGCGGGCTTCCGACCAGCGTATCAGCGGCAGCGGGCTGGGGTTGTCGATCGCCTCCGAGATGGCCGAGCGGCAGCGCTTGACGATGACGCTTGCCAACCGCGAGGGCGGCGGCTTGCGGGTTCGGCTGGACTGGCTTGATCCCGTCGTTTGATCCGCCGCCCGGTGGCGTGATCGACTCCTCCAGCGAGCTTTTTCCTGCATTCCTTTCGCTTGCGTCCGTTTCTTCTACACCCGAGGCGCGCTGCCGGTCTCGTCCGGCAGCGTCGTCGGCGCCACGAAGATCGGCGCTGCCGCTTCGTCTCCCCGGCACTCGCCGACGGCGGTGGCCGGCACCAGCCACCAGGCGTCCCCGTTCTGGATGCCCATGTCATGAATCCGGGCCTGATCGATGCAGGCGTAGTCCTCGGCCTGGCGTTTCATCGCGAACATCCAGCGGCTATCGTCCTGCTGCAGCCACGCGAAAGCGCGCAGGAGCTGGTCTTGGGCCGGGGTCTTGTCGCCGAACTGGATGCTGGGCTGGCGCGACTGCAGCAGAAACTCCTCGTCGTAGTCCGGCAGGGCCAGCCAGGCTCCGGCACCGGTGATCGATTCGACCTCGGCCATCATGTCGCGAGGCGAGCGGGCGTGGTCCTGCAGGGCGTAGCCCCAGGTCGACCAACTGATCCAGAACACCGCCAGCCAGCTGCCCAGCGCCCACAGCCCGCGGCGGGGCCGCATGACGACCAGCAGCCCGACGGCGACGGCGCCGATGACGATCCACCACGCCCAGGGCGATACGGCATGACGCTCGGCGATCTTGGCCAGCGCGGGCAGGCCGGCGAGACCCAGGATGCCGGCGATCAACAGAAGGCCGCCCAGCAAGGCCAGCAGGCCGAACCCCAGCCAGTGCAGGCGCTTCCTTGCGATCAGGCCGGGCAGCAGCGGCGCCATCGCCAGCACCAGCAGCGGCACGGTCGGCAGCATGTAGACGCCGCGTTTTCCGGGTGACAGGGAGAAGAAGGTCACGATCAGGACCACCGAACTGAGCGGAAGCCAGATCCGCGCGTCGGATCGCCGCAACCGTCGCCACCAGGCCGGAATCGCCCAGGGGAACGCCAGAATCAGCGGCATCCAGGCCCAGGGCAGTACCTTGACCAGGTAGTAGTACCAGGGCTCGAGATGGGCCCAGGAGTCGGCATAGCGCTGGCCGGTCTGCTTGAACAGGATATTGTCCCGGTAGGCGGCCAGTGAAGGGTCGTCTCCCCAGGTCGCCATGAGGACCATCGGCACGGCCCAGGCGGCCACGCACAGCAGCATGACGCCAATGCCCCGAATGGCATCCTTGAGCGTGATGCGTGTGATTTTTCCGCGAGCGTTCTTGCGAAAATCGCCGAGATAGCCCATCCAGAGCCAGGCTGGCAGCAGCGTCAGCGGCAGGATGCCGACGCCCTTGGTGATGATGCCGAGTCCCATCGCCGCCCAGCCGATCAACCACCAGCACCGGTCCGGCCCCAGCAGCGCGTGTCGCAGCAAGCCGTAGGACGCCAGCGTGGTGAAGAAGGTCAGCATCATGTCGATCTGCGCCGTCTTGGCCTGCAGCACGAACTGGAAGGCCGTCAGCAGCGCCAGGCCGGACAACAGCGCGACGCGCCTGCCGTGAAGACGCCGACACAGATCGACGACCAGCAACAGCGTACCGACGCCGGCCAGTGCCGTCGGAATCAGGAATCCCCAGCGCACGGAGCCGGTGAGCCAGATGCTCAGGGCCGAAGCCCACATGAACACCGGCGGTTTGTCGGGGTAGAGCTCGCCGCCGCGGTGCGGAAACCAGAATTGCCCGGTGCGCAGCATTTCCAGCGCATTCAGGGCAAAGCGCGGCTCGTCGGCCGGCCACGGATCGCGCAGGCCGATACCGATGCCCAGCAGCACCACGGTGAACAGCAGCAACAATAGCCAGGCACGCCGATAGCGTGCCTGTGATGGATCGGTCAGAAAGCGTCGCATGGAGAGAGTTTCCGTTCAGGAGTTCGAGACATCTTCCGGCGGGGCCGTCTGCCGCTTTTCACGCCGGATCAGCATCAGGTTACGCACGTAGATGATCAATCCGGCACCTTGGCCGGCGATGAATACCGGATCGCGCCGATAGATCGCGTAGGCCAGCAGCGTGGCACCGCCGCCCAGGCTGAAGAACCAGAATGCGACCGGGATGATGCTGCGCCTGGCGCGCTCGCTGGCGAGCCATTGAATGATGAAACGCGCCGAGAACAGCGCCTGGCCGATGAAGCCGATGGTCACCCACAGCCATTCCTGATTCATGGCGCCGGCTCCACGTCGTTCGACTCCGTGCGGTTTTCGACGGGCGCCGGACCGGGCTGGATCGAGTCGGCGATGACTGCCGGCAGCCGGCTTCGTCGCCGCAGCCAGATCACGCCGACCATGTCCACCAGGCCGACCCATAGCCGGTTGTTGAGGCCGTAATGCGACTTTCCCGCGCCGCGCGGACGGTGATTGACGGGGACCGAGACGCACTCGCCGCCTTGGGCGCGTACCAGCGCCGGCAGGAAACGGTGCATGTGATCGAAATAGGGCAACGACAGGAAGGCGTCGCGGCGCACCACCTTGAGGCCGCATCCGGTGTCGGGCGTCGCGTCGTTGAGCAGCGCAGAGCGAACCCGGTTGGCGACCCTGGACGAGACGCGCTTGATCCAGTCGTCCCGGCGGTTGGTGCGATGGCCGGCGACGAGTGTCACGTCGCCACGCTGGGCGCGTTCGAACAGCCTGGGCAGGTCGGCCGGATCGTTCTGGCCGTCGCCATCCAGCGTGCCCAGCCAGGTGCCGCGGGCCGCCCAGGCCGCCTGCCAGACCGAGGTGCTCTGCCCGGCGCTCCGTGCATGCCGCAGCGGGCGCAGGCGGGCATCCTTCTCCGCACGCTGTCTCAGCAGTTCCCAGGTGCCGTCCGTCGAGGCATCGTCGACCACGATCACCTCGTGGTCGATATCGGCGAGCGCCAGACTGATTTCATCGAGCAGGCGGGGGAGATTGCCGGCTTCATCCTTGGCCGGTATCAGGATCGAGAGCAGGGGTGGCGGAACGGATGACAGGAGGGAGGATTGGAGAGAGGAATGCATCAATGACAATTTTCCTGGCAATGGGACCGGTAAGCGCGGTCCGCCCTGTAACATTCAACGGCGTTGCTGACAGAACGCTTCTTCATGCGCAATGAGCACACTCCCGCTTGATGAAATGGGCTTGATGAAGCGTCGCTTGCGGCCTTCATGAAACTCTTGTCTGTAAAAATAAACCAGACGCGGACCGACCGCAGTGCGGGAGCCAATATGGTGGGCAATGGTCGCGTTTCAGACTTAAAGAAAGCTTAAGGGGCTCGATATCTCAAGGGGCTCGATATCCCCTGGCCGGATACCGCGGTGCGCTGCGCGGAATGTCACCGCAGGATCAGTGCTGGTGGATGACGGCGGGTCTGGCTCGGCAGTGAGAGGTCTGGGAGCGCTGATATAGGGCCTCGGGCTGCAGAATGCGAAGCTCCCGGCCGTCGAGCGCTATCAGCGACTGCTGCTGCAACCGGCCGAGAATGCGGCTCACCGTTTCGAGAGCGAGCCCCAGGTAATTGCCGATATCGGTGCGGGACATCGGCAGGCGGAAGCGCTCGGGGGAGTAGCCGTAACGCTCGAAACGTCGTGCCAGATCCAGGAGAAAGCTCGCCATCCGTTCGTCGGCGCTTTTGCAGGTCAACAACCGGATCAGGCGATGTTCGTCACCCATGATGCGGCTCATGCTGCGATAGAGCTGATTGCGCAACTCCGGCATTCGCTCGGCGAGGGCGTCCAGCTGATGAAAGGGAATTTCGCAGGCCGTCGAGCGTTCCAGGGCGATGATGAATCCCGCGTGGCTTCCTTCCTCGATGCTTTCCAGGCCCATCAGCTCGCCCGGCAGATGGAAGTGGCTGATCTGTTCCTCGCCATCCTGATCGAGCACGACCTGCTTGAAGCTGCCGGAGCGAACCGCAAAGATCTGCGTGAACGGCTCCCCCTGGCGGCAGAGCACTTCGCCACGCACCAGCGGCGCTCGCCGCCTGATGATGGCATCGAAATCTTCCATGGCCTGCGTGTTCAGAGCCAGGGGCAAACACAACGAACTGAGGCTGCAAGTACGACAGTGAGTGCCGGGACCGGGGCGGCAGGGGCCACCAATGGGTGATACGGACATGACGCCACCCCTCGCTTCGTGACTTGTCGATGTTATCAAGTCTGGCCTTGTGACAGGGAACAACGGCTTGTGCGAACGTGATGCGTAACGGCGGTAGTAGAGCGAGAAAAGACCGGGAATTCAACAGTGATGATGTAAGCAGGCTGTCGCCGCGAGCGGGGTTTCTTTACATTCGGTAAAACCGGGTGGCTACGGGACGTTCGTTGTTCGATCAGGCGCCTTGGTCGTCGTCATCGTTCATCTCCCGGCCTGCCTTTTACACCCGCCGGCAGCGCGCGGAATTGATCCCGGTCAAGCCGTGGCACCGAACAGCGGTATACCTTCCGACAGGTGGCTATCCACATCCTCCGGGGCGACCATCGACCCGACAATGGCGGCGTTCCGTATCGAGCATATCGGTTCGGCAGTGAAGGAGCATGCACCGTGACATCACCGTACGAACTGCCTGGGGCGGCCATCGAGGGCTTCGATACCTTGGTCGAGCTGGCACTGGATCTGAGCGGGACGTGGAAGCATGCCACCGACAGGATCTGGCGGGAGCTGGATACCACCCTCTGGAACCTGACACACAACCCCTGGGCGGTGCTGCAGGCGGTATCGCGCGAGAAGCTCGCCCGGACGCTGGCCGATCCGGAATTTCGAAACCGACTGGAGCAGCTGGCACGCCGCGATCGCGAGCAGCACGGTCTTCCCAGCTGGTTCGAGCAGAGTCACCCCAGGGCGCCTTTCACCGCTGTGGCCTACTTCAGCATGGAGTTCATGGTCAGCGAAGCACTGCCGATCTATTCCGGCGGGCTGGGTAACGTGGCCGGCGATCATCTCAAGGCAGCAAGTGATCTCGGCGTTCCCATCATCGGTATCGGACTGCTCTATCAGCAGGGCTATTTTCGCCAGCTGATCGACAGCGACGGTAGGCAACACGCGCTGTATCCCTACAACGACCCCGGGCAGCTGCCCATCACGCCGCTGCGCACCGCGAATGGCGAATGGCTGCGCCTGCAAATCGTGCTGCCGGGCTACTCGGTATGGCTGCGGGCCTGGCAGGCCCGCATCGGGCGGGTGACGCTCTACCTGCTGGACAGCAACGACATCGCCAATTATCCCGCCCATCGCGGCATCACCAGCGAACTCTATGGCGGCGATGCCGAGCTCCGGCTCAAGCAGGAGATGGTGCTGGGCATCGGCGGTTGGCGCTTGCTCGAAGCCCTCGAGCTGCATCCGCAGGTCTGTCATCTCAACGAGGGCCATGCGGCGCTGGTCGTGCTGGAGCGGGCGCGCAGCTACATGCAGTGCACCGGCACCGACTTCGAGACCGCACTGACCATTACCCGCGCCGGCAATCTCTTCACCACCCATACCGCGGTCGCCGCCGGCTTCGACCGGTTTCCCCCCGCGCTGATCGCGCAGTACCTGCAGCACTACGCCGAAGAGAAATTGAAGATTCCGCTGGCCGATCTGCTGGCGCTGGGGCGTAGCCGCTCGGGGGAGAATGACGAGCCCTTCAACATGGCGTGGCTCGCCTGCCGGGGCAGCGGCTTCATCAATGGTGTCAGCCAGCTGCATGCCAGGGTCAGCCGTCACATTTTCCAGCCGCTGTTTCCCCGTTGGCCGACGCCGGAGCTGCCCATCGCTCACGTCACCAATGGCGTCCACATGCCGAGCTGGGATTCGGCGCCGGCCGACGCGCTCTGGACCCGAGCCTGCGGAAAGGAGCGCTGGCTGGGGTGCAGCGAGCCGCTGGCGATGAGCATCCGTCACCTCGATGATGCCACCCTGTGGCAGTTTCGGACCGAGGCCAACCGGGAGCTCGTCGAGCAGCTTCGTGAGCGCCTGGCACACCAGCTGGCGACGGCTGGCGCAACGCCGGAGGCCATCGAGAGCGCCCGGCAGGTGTTCGAACCGCGGATCATGATACTGGGCTTCGCCCGACGCTTTGCGACCTACAAGCGCCCCAACCTGCTGCTTCACGATCCGCAGCGCCTGAAGGCGTTGCTGACCCACCCCGAACGCCCGATGCAACTGGTGCTGGCCGGCAAGGCACATCCGGCGGACAGGACGGGGCAGGCGTTGATCCAGCAGTGGGTGCGGTTCATTCGGGAGGAGAATGTCGGCCATCGGGTGGTGTTCCTGGCCGATTACAACATGCAGCTCACCGAACAGCTGGTGCAGGGCGTCGACGTGTGGCTCAACACCCCGCGGCGACCGTGGGAGGCCTGTGGCACCAGCGGCATGAAGGTGCTGGTCAACGGTGGCCTCAATCTCTCCGAGCTGGATGGCTGGTGGGCCGAGGCGTACGCCCCCGAGGTGGGATGGGCGCTGGGCGACGGCCGCGAGCACACGGACGACCCCGGCTACGATGCTCAGGAGGCCGAAGCGCTTTATCACCTGCTCGAGCACGAGGTGCTGCCCGCCTTCTATACCCGCGACGAAGCGGACATCCCGGTGGACTGGGTGGCACGCATGCGCGAGAGCATGGCACGGCTGACGCCGCTGTATTCCACCAACCGATCGCTTCCCCAGTATGTCGAGCGGTACTACATTCCCCTGGCCGAGGCCTGGCGTGACCGGGCAGCCAATGACGGTGCCCGAGGGCACCGGATCGTGAATCGTCGCCGGCAACTGGATCGGTACTGGTCCGAAGTCGCCTTCGAATCGGTGGAGACGGAAAGCGATGGTCATCAGCATCGATTCCGGGCACGCGTCCGGCTGGGCGAGCTCACTCCAGAGGCGCTTCTGGTCGAGCTCTATGCCGATGGCGTCAGTGGAAGAGCCGCGATTTGTCAGCCGATGATCCAGAACGTGGACTTTTCTCGCAGCGGCGAGGCGATCTACGAAACCCGGATCACCAGTTACCGGCCGGTGACCGATTTTACCGTGCGGCTGCGTCCTGCACCCATCGACCTGATCAGTATCCTCGAAGAACCCCGGGTACTGTGGCAGGGCGGCTAGGCTTTGTCTGAAAACTGCCTGCGCTCGGCCATACGGCGTTAAAAATCGGCTCAAAGTACTCATTTACACCGCGTAAACTCCGTCTTTTCACCGATTTTTGCCTTGTCTGACCTTCGCTCGACGACTCTTCAGACAAAACCTAGGGAATTCGGATAGAAAAGAAGCGATGAAATGCCCGGCTCATCGCTTGATGGCGTTGCGATAGGGCGTTGCGATAGAGCCGGGCCGACCGTCATGGCGTGATGGCGACCTTCAACACCCCGTCACGCTGGTGCGCGAACAGGTCGTAGGCCTCGACGATGTCGTCCAGGGCATAGCGGTGGGTGACCAGCGAGGCGGTATCGATCCGGCCAGCCTTGACGACGTCGAGCAGCCGGCGCATGCGCTCCTTCCCGCCCGGGCACAGGGACGTGACGATGCGATGATCGCCGAGACCGGCGCAGAAGGCGTCGAGCGGAATGGTCAGATCCCCGGAATAGACGCCGAGACTGGAGAGCGTGCCGCCGGGCTTGAGCACCCGCAGGGCGGCCTCGAAGGTGGTCTGGGTGCCCAGCGCCTCGATGGCGGCATCGACGCCACGACCGCCGGTCAGGCGAAGGATTTCGCTGATGATATCGACCTGGTGGAAGTTCAGGGTGATGTCGGCGCCCATGTGGCGAGAGATATCCAGCCGCTGATCGATACCGTCGACGACGATGATGCAGCTGGCGCCGCGCAGCCGGGCGCCGGCAGTAGCGCAGAGTCCGATCGGGCCCTGGGCGAAGATCGCGACGGTATCCCCGATGCCGATATTGGCGCTTTCGGCCCCGACGAAGCCGGTCGACATGATGTCGGGACACATCAGCACCTGTTCGTCGCTGAGCCCGTCCGGAATCGGGGCCAGATTGGCCTGGGCATCGGGCACCAGCGCGTACTCGGCCTGCACCCCGTCGATGGTATTGCCGAAACGCCAGCCGCCCATCGGCTTGTAGCCGTGGCCCTGGCAGCCACCATCCTGCGCCGGATGGCCGCCCTGGCAGGCGTAGGAGGTGAAGCCGGGGCAGATCGCGCCGGCGATCACCCGCTGCCCCACGTGATAGCCATGCACGTTGTCGCCCAGCTCCACGATGGTGCCTACCGGCTCATGGCCGATGGTCAGTCCGGGCTTGACCGGATATTCGCCCTTCATGATGTGCACGTCGGTACCGCAGATGGTGGTGGTCGTGATGCGCAGTAAAGCGTCATTGGGGCCGATGGGGGGTATCGGCTTTTCGGTCAGCTCGATGCGACCGGGCTCGACATAGATGGCGGCTTTCATCGTGGACATGACTGTCTCCTTCGTCTGGTGGACGCTATCCGGTAATGACCATGGTGACGAAATCAGTATCCGCCGGATTCCAGCCAGTGACTTGATTCAGATCAAGCTTGAATAGGTCGATAGGGAGCGGTGGGTTTGAAGCAATTTTTTTACTGATGAATATCAATTATTTGCGGTATTTATCGTTCGCGGAAGGTGTCACAGGCGAAGCGATCGGCTCGCTTTCTTCGAGAACCTTGACCCAGGTCAAGCTCGAATTCGTGCAGCGGTACACACTGATATCCGGCTTCGGCCATTGTCATCGTCTTGAACAGGGAGCGCACAAGCCATGGAACTCACCACCTGGAATCCTTTCAACGAAATGGAAGCCTTCTTCGATCGCTACAACCGCAATCGTCCGGCGACATCCCGCGATGTCTGGGCACCGACGGTGAATATCAGCGAGACGGAAAAGGAGTACCTCATTACGGCGGAACTGGCGGGGATCGACAGCAAGGATGTCGAGATCACCGTGCAGAATAACGTGCTGACGCTCAGGGGCGAGCGGCACGACACGAAAGAGAGTAAGGACACCAAACGCCATCTGATCGAAACCAGCTTTGGTCGCTTTTCGCGCAGTTTCTCGCTGCCATCCGATGTCATCGAGGAGCGAATCAGCGCCAAGGGCAAGGACGGCATGTTGACCATTCACGTGCCGAAGGCGGAGATCGCCCCGGCCAAGAAGATCACAGTGAAGGCGGAATGAGCAGGAAGCTCTAGAGAGCGCAGGATTGCCGCATCGTCGAGCAGGCGATGCGGCTTTTTTTCGTGGTCTCAGGCAAGCGAACGGCGCAACCGGAGCAGGGCGACGAGGAAAAAGGCCATGCCGATCAGGGTCAGCGCCAGGAGTTGTGGCCAGACGGTTTCCAGGCCGGCATCACGGAACAGGATGTTCTGCCCGAACTCCACGAAGTGGGTGTTCGGCGTCAGCAGCATGAGATTCTGCACCACCTCCGGCATGCTCTCCCGCGGGGTCATCCCGCCTGACAGAACCCGCAGCGGAATCAGCGTCAGGATGATCAGCAATCCCAGCTGCGGCATCGAGCGGGAGACGGTACCGAAGAAGATGCCCATCGAGGTGGTGGCGAACAGGTGCAGTATCGCGCCGACCAGAAATAGCGTCATCGAGCCTTGAAGCGGTACACCCAGCCAGTCACCGACGACGAAGCGCAGCGACAGGAGGGCGGCCACCAGCACCACCAGTCCCATCGACCAGACCTTGGCCGCCATGATCTCGAACGGGGTCACCGGCATTACCAGCAAATGCTCGATGGTGCCGTGTTCGCGTTCGCGAATGAGCGCCGCGCCGGTCAGGATGATCGACAGCATGGTGATCTGGTTGATGACCTCGTTGACGGCGCCGAACCAGGATTGGGTGAGATTGGGGTTGTATCTCGTGCGGATCACCGCCTGCACGGGCTGTGCCGATGGCATGTCGCTATGCTGCAGGAATGACGCGACCTCGTCGTCGATGATCTGCTGGATGTGTCCGGCGCCGGTGAAGGCCTGGCTGATCTGGGTGGCATCGACATTCAACTGGATCGAGGGCTGCCGGCCGCGTAGCAGGTCCTGCTGGAAGTCGGGCGGAAAGTCGAGGGTGAAGGTATAGCGCCCCTTGTCCATGCCGATGTCCATGTCGGCATGGTCGGTCAGCACCGGTTCGAGGAAGTAGGGTGCCTGGAAGGCGTCGATGATGCGTTGCGTGATGGGCGAGCGATCCTCGTCGACCACCGCGATACTGGCCCGATGGGGCGTTTCCGGAATGCCGTTGGCGCTGGAGTAGACGCTCAGCGTGAAGGTGTAGAGGATCAGCAGGAGCATCGCCGGGTCGCGTGCCAAAGTGCGCAGCTCCTTGATGCCCAGTTGCAGGATGTTCGATAGCGTACTCAACTCACTTTTCCTGCTTCTTCAGGCCGGCCACGCTGGCCAGCAACAGCAGCGGAGACGTGATCAGCAGCGCCAGGAAACTCGGCCATAGCTCGGCGGCGCCGAGCGCCTTGGAGAAAATGCCGCGAGTGATGATGAGGAAGTGACTGGTCGGGTAGAGATGACCGATGACCGCGGAAGCGCCTTCCAGGGCGGAGACGGGATACAGCAGGCCCGAAAACTGGATCGCCGGGACGACGGTGCCGATGGCCGTGCCAAACACGGCGGCAATCTGGCTGTTGAACAGAGCCGAAACCAGCAATCCGAAGCCGGTGGCGCAGAACACGTAGAGCAGGGCCGCCACGCTGAGCATCGGCAGGCTGCCCTTGAGCGGCACGCCGAAGACGAAGACCGAGAGCAGTACCAGCAGGAAGAAGTTGAGCATTCCCATGACCACGTAAGGCAGCTGCTTGCCGAGCAGGAACTCCAGGCGGGTGACCGGGGTGACGTAGAAGTTGGTGATCGAACCCAGCTCCTTCTCCCTGACGACGCCAAGAGCGGTGAGCATGGCCGGGATCATCATCAGTAGCAGCGGAATCATCGCCGGCACCATCGCCGGCAGGCTTCGCACGTCCGGGTTGTAGCGGTAGCGCAGAGCGACCTCGACCGGCCGGCTGTCGTCGTTGCCGGAGGCCTGGGCCAGTTGCTGCAGATAGGTGGCATGGATTCCCTGCACATAACCGATGATGGTCTGGGCCCGGCTCGGCATCGCCCCGTCGACCCAGAATGCGACCTGGGGCGAGGCGCCACGCTTGAGATCGCGTCCGAACCCGGGCGGAATCTCCACCGCGAGGCTGATCTCGCCTCGACGCAGGCGCTCGTCCATCTCTTCGTAGCTCTGCAGGGGCGCCTTCTCCTTGAAATAGCGCGAGCCCGAAAGGTTGAGGACGTAGTTGTCGCTGGTGGTGGTCCGGTCGCGATCGAGCACCGCAAAGGAGAGGTCCTCGACATCCATGTTGATGCCGTACCCCATGATGAACATCAGAATCAGGGTGCCTGCCAGGGCCAGGGTGGCGCGGATCGGGTCGCGCCGCAATTCCATGCTCTCGCGCCGGGCGTAGCTCGACAGTCGGCGCCAGCTGAAACGAGGGGGAGCGCCCTTTGCCGCTGCGGCTGCGACGGTGATGCTCTCGTTCGCCGCCGGGGAAGCCGCCGCCTCGCTGGCGTCTTTTAACTCGCTAACGCCCTCGAGCTCGCTGGCACCCTTGAGATAGTCGATGAAGGTCTGTTCCAGGTTGTCGTGCCCGCGCCTGTCCATCAGCGCCCGGGGGGCGCCGCTGTCGAGTACCTGGCCGGCGTGCATCAACGAGATGCGGTCGCAGCGCAGCGCTTCGTTCATGAAATGGGTGGAGATGAAGATCGTCACGCTATCTTCGCGCGACATCCGCACCAGAAGCTCCCAGAAGCGATCGCGGGCCACCGGATCGACCCCGGAAGTGGGCTCGTCGAGAATCAGGATTTCCGGTTCGTGCAGCATGGCCACGGCCAGGGAGAGACGCTGGCGAATACCCAGAGGCAGGCTGCCCGGCAGTTGCCCCTCGACGCCCTGCAGCTCGAACTGTTCCAGCAGTTGCCGGCGACGGGTGGCGTGTCGCTGTGGCGGAAGACGAAACAGCCGCGCATGCAGGTCGATGTTCTGGCGCACCGTCAGCTCGTTGTAGAGCGAGAACGCCTGCGACATGTAGCCGACCCGGCGCCGGGTTTCGATATGCTCGGGGGCGACCGGCTGTCCGAACAGCCGCGCCTGCCCCTCGTCGAAGGGCAAAAGGCCCGTCAGCATCTTCATGGTGGTGGTCTTGCCACAACCGTTGGAACCCAGGAAGCCGAAGATTTCCCCGCGTTCGATGCGGAAGTCGACATGATCCACGGCGGTGAAATCGCCGAAGCGCTTGGTCAGGCCGTGCGCTTCGATCGCCACCTCGTCGTGGGCCTTGCGGGGCGGGATCTCGAGATTGGTATGTCCCGACCGCTTCTCCGCAGGCAACAGCTGGATGAAGGCGGCCTCCAGCGAATCGCATCCTGTCCGTTCGAGCAGCGTCGCGGGCGCGCCCTGGTCTAGCACCTTGCCGGCGTCCATCGCGATCAGCCAGTCGAAGGCCGAGGCCTCGTCCATGTACGCGGTGGCGACGATCACGCTCATCCGGGCCTGCTGGTGGCGTATTCGGGCGATCAGTTCCCAGTACTGGCTGCGCGACAGCGGGTCGACGCCGGTGGTGGGCTCGTCGAGGATCAGCAGGTCGGGATCGTGGATCAGCGCGCAGCAGAGCCCCAGCTTCTGCTTCATGCCGCCGGAAAGCTTGCCCGCCGGGCGCTCGGTGAATCTCTCCAGCCCGGTACTGGTCGTCAGGTCGTGGATACGCCGCTCGCGCTCCTCGGCATCCTGGCCGAACAGCCGGGCGAAGAACTCGAGGTTCTCGCGCACGCTGAGCGTTGGGTAGAGATTCCTGCCCAGCCCCTGGGGCATGTAGGCGATGCGCGGGCCGGTCACGCGGCGCTGGGTGGCGCTGGTCATGTCCGCGCCAAGCACCTGGACCTGCCCCGACTGGATCCGCCTGGCGCCGGCGATCAGCGCCAGCAGGCTGGACTTGCCGACCCCGTCCGGCCCGATCAGGCCCACCATGCGGCGGGCGGGAATGTCGAGCGTCAGCGCCTCGAGGGCCGTGCGCTTGCCGTAACGCAGGGTGACCCCGGACAGCGCCGCGACCGTATCGGCGCTCATCGGGAGACGTTCACGCGCAGTGTTTCCGGCCATTCGGCCGCCGGGTCCAGCTTCAGGTAGGCTTCGCCGGGCAACCCTGTCTTCACTTGGCGGATGTGCTCGCGCAGGAGATCGGAATCGATACGGGCGCGGATGCGGAACATCAGCTTTTCCCGTTCGCTTTCGGTCTCCACCGTCTTGGGGGTGAACTGCGCTTCGCTGGAGACGAAGCTGATCCGGGCCGGCAGCACGTAGTCGGGCAGCGCATCCAGGATCAGGTGGGCGTCGTCGCCCAGCGCGACCCGCCCGGCCTGGCTGGTGGGCAGGAAGAACGTCATGTAGACGTCGGTCAGGTCGATCAGGTTGAGCACCTTGCCGCCGGCCGCCAGCACTTCGCCGGGTTCGCTCACGCGATACTGCACCCGGGCCAGCCGGTCGGAGCGCAGCAGACTGTCCTCGATGTCCGACTGGACGCGCTCGACGTTGGCCTGGGCCGCGTCGATTGTCGACTGGGCTTCGATCACCTGGGAGCGGCCCGCTGCCACGCTAGCCCGGGCCGCCGCCACCTCCGCCTGGGAGGCCGACAGCGCGGCGCGGGCGCTCTGCATCGTCGTGCGGTCGTCATCTACTTGTTGATACGAGATCACATGGCGCTGGAGCAGCGCGCTGGAACGCTCGAAGCGTTTCCGGGCGGCGTCGAGCTCGGCTTCACGCTGATGCACCGTCGCTTCGGCGGCTGCCTGGTGACTCTCGTTCTGGGCCACGCCGGCACGGGCGGTCTGCAAGGCGTTGCGGCTGCGCTGCAGCTCGGCCTCGGCCTGGCGTCGCTCGGCTTCCAGACTTCGGGTATCCATGCGCGCCACCACCTGATCCGGTTCGACGAAGTCGCCCTCGTTGACCAGGATCTCCGCCACCCGTCCTGCGAGCTTGGTGGCGACGTCGATCTCCGTCGCTTCGATGCGGCCGTTACCGCGGGCGAAGGCATCGTCCAGCATCTCGGGCTGGAGCCAATACCAGAGCGTGACGCCAGCGAGGAGGAGGGCGGTGCCGATGACCAGCCAGCGCAGGATGGCAAAGGGGAACGGATGTTTCATGCGCCTGTGTGCGGCTGGCCATGAACGCTGATGACCGTGCACCCGGCGACATGGCTGACCTTGTGCGAGACGCTGCCGACCAGCAAGCCTCTGATGTCACTGAGCCCTCGGCTGCCCATGACGATGGCGTCGACACCGAGTCGCTCGGCTTCCTCGATGATGGTCTCCGCCGGGGAGCCCAGACGCAGCAGGGTCTGTACGCCGTCTTTCGGCGCACCGTCCGGCATGAGCGCCATGGCGCGGTCGAGAATGTCGCGTCCTTCCTTTTCGGCGTTGTCGTTGGCGGCTTCCCGCACGATCTGGCGTACCCGATAGTCGCCGCCGTATTGCATCGGCTCGAAGGGCTCGATCACGGTCAGCAGATGGATCGTGCCCTGGCCAGGTTCGGCCAGTCGACAGGCGACCCGTAGCGCAGCCTGGGCGTAGTCGGAACCATCGACGGGAACCAGCAGTGACCTGAACATGGCTTGCACCTCGCGGTTGGCAACGGGATGTCGACTGTGTGTGGCGAGGTTATCGGGCGGGTCGGCGGGCAGATTTGACCGGCATCAAGAAAGCATCGAATGGCCGGGGATAGGCTGAGCGGCAATGATCGCACCCGCGAGATCATGCCCGAACCCTCGGGTATCCGACTCGAGGGTCGGCCCTTCGGGAGAGGCAGTGATGGAGCCCAGACAGTGGCATACCCTGGCCACGGACAGGGTGCTGAGCGAGCTGGATTCGGCCATGACCGGATTGAGCAGCGACCAGGCCGGTATCCGCCTGCGCAGCGAGGGCGCAAACCGGCTGCCGGCGCCCCCGAAGCGCAGCCTGACCAGGCAGTTCCTGGCCCAGTTCCACAACGTGCTGATCTACGTGCTGCTGGGGTCGGCGCTGATCACGACCCTGCTCGGTCATGTCGTGGATACCGCGGTCATTCTGGCCGTCGTCGTCATCAATGCCGTCATCGGCCTGATCCAGGAGCATCGTGCCGAGCGGGCGCTGGCCGCTATCCAGGAGCTGCTGGCGCCGTACGCGACGGTGCTGCGCGACGGCGGGCGATGCCGGGTGAAAGTCGAGACCCTGGTGCCCGGGGACATCGTGCTGCTGGAAGCCGGGGATCGGATCCCTGCCGATCTGCGGCTTTTGCAAAGTCATGGGCTGAGCATTCAGGAATCCATGCTCACCGGCGAATCGACGGCGGTGGAAAAGCACACCGATCCGGTTCCCGTCTGGGGGGAGCTGGCCGAACGCGGCTGCATGGCCTTCGGCGGCACGCTGGTGGTCGGCGGTCAGGGGCTGGGCGTCGTGGTGGCGACGGGTATCGCCACCGAGATGGGCCGGATCAGCCGGCTGCTGGCCCATGTCACGCCCAGGACCACGCCGCTGGTCAGGCAGATGAATCGCTTTGCCCGCTGGCTGACGCTGATCATTCTGGTGCTGGCGGCTGCCGTGATGGCGCTGGGCCATTTCCTCTGGGATTACCCCTTCGGCGAGCTGTTCACCGCTGTCGTGGGGCTGTCGGTGGCGGCGATTCCGGAAGGGCTGCCGGCGGTACTGACCATCACGCTGGCGCTGGGAGCCCAGGCGATGGCGCGGCGCAACGCCCTGATACGTCATCTGCCGGCGATCGAGACGCTGAGCAGTGTCTCCGTCATCTGCACGGACAAGACCGGCACGCTGACGCGCAACGAAATGGTGGCCACCGAGCTTGTGACCGTGGACGAGCGCTTCACCATCGACGGCGTGGGGTACGGGCCGGATGGCGAGATCCGGGGGGCTGCGCCGATGGATCTCCGAGCCAGCCTGCGGCTACGGGAACTGGCGTGGGTCGCGGTATTGTGCAATGACGCCGCGCTGCAGCACAGCGACGGCATCTGGCGGGTCGAGGGCGATCCGATGGAGGGCGCGCTGCTGACCCTGGCCGCGCGAATGGGGATGAGCCGCCCCGAAGCCCATCGCTGCTGGGTACGCACCGATGTATTGCCGTTCGATGCCGAACACCGCTACATGGCGACCCTGCATCACGATCACGAGCGTCACGCCCGCCTGTTCATCAAGGGCGCCCCGGAGCGGGTGCTGGCGATGTGCAGCCGAGTTCGCACCGCCGATGGCGGGGAAGCGATGCTGGACCACGCCTGGTGGCATGCACAGGTCGAGCAGTTGGCTGGCCGTGGCCTGCGAGTGCTGGCCCTGGCGACGCGCAGGGTGCCGGTCTCGCAGACCGTGCTTTCCCGCGCCGATGTGGGAGGCGGCATCATTCTGCTGGGGCTGGTCGCCATGATGGACCCGCCGCGCCCGGAAGCCGTGGCCGCCATTGCCGAATGCCGGCGTGCGGGGATCGGTGTGCGCATGATCACCGGCGATCACGCTGCCACGGCGGCGGCCATTGGGCAGATGATCGGGCTGGAGCGCACCCGGCGGGTCATCACCGGTGCCGAACTGGAGGCGATGAGCGACGACGAGCTCAGCGCGGCGGCAATGGAAACGGATGTCTTTGCCCGCACCAACCCCGAGCACAAGCTGCGGCTGGTCATGGCGCTGCAGGCGCGAGGCATGACCGTGGCGATGACCGGCGACGGCGTCAACGATGCCCCGGCGCTCAAGCGTGCCGATGTCGGCATCGCCATGGGGCGCAAGGGCAGCGAAGCGGCGCGGGAGGCGGCCGATATCGTGCTGGCCGACGACAACTTTGCCTCTATCGTGGCGGCGGTGCGTGAAGGCCGCAACGTCTACGACAAGATCGTACGGGTGATCGCCTGGACCTTGCCGACCGATGCGGGCGAGGCCGTCACCATCGTGACGGCGCTGCTGTTTGGCATGGTATTGCCGGTCACGCCGGTGCAGATTCTCTGGGTCAACCTGATCACGACCGTCACGCTGGGTCTTGCCCTGGCCTTCGAGTCCGGCGAGACGGGCGCGATGCAGCGTCCGCCACGGTCACCCGATGCGCCGCTGCTGGGGCTGGCCTGGCTATGGCATATTGGGCTGGTGACGGCGCTCTTTCTGCTGGGCACGTTCGGTATCTACGCCTGGGCGATCGAGCGGGGCCACGACATCGCGCTGGCGCGCACCATGGCGATGAATACCCTGATCGTGATGGAGATCAGTCATCTGTTCTTCATTCGCAGTATTCACGACTCGGCCTTCCGCCTGCGGATCCTGCGCGGTACCCGGGCGCTCTGGGTGGCCATCGGCATCGTCGTGGCAGCGCAGTGCGCCATGAACTGGCTGCCACCGATACAGGCCGTGTTCGAGACCCGCACCATTCCGCTCTTCGACGGGGTGGCGATTCTTGCCGTGGGCGTGTTGCTGCTGCTGGCGGTGGAGACCGAAAGACAACTGCGGCGCAAACTCAAGGCGGGGCGGCGTGACGCTCCTCCGCCTTCCCCATCCGATGGCCAGGAGGCCATGCGCTGACCGATGCTGAACTTCGACCATTGCTGGCAAACGCTGGATACCGCGGATTTCGTGCCGGTCTGGCAAACGTCGGGCTGTTGGCGTTGTCGCCGCCCGACGTCGCAGAGCAGAAGGGGGAGATGGGTTTTACCCGGCACGGCGCTGATGGATGCTGATGACCATGCAATGGGCGACATGAGTGACCTTGTGCGACACGCTGCCGACCAGCAACCCTTTGATGTCACTAAGCCCTCGGCTACCCATGATGATGGCATCCACCTCGAGTCGCTTGGCTTCCTCGATAATCACCTCGGCTGGCGAGCCTTGCTTGACCAGGGTATCGAACTCGTTTTCGTAGCCTGGCATGGAGGTAATCTCTTTCAGCGCCTCCGCGATGATCGCTTCTCCCTCCTTTTCGGCGAGCTCCACCGAAACTGCCTTGATCGCGGCCGCGACGGTCAACATTTCACCCTGATAGAGATCCGGATAGGGATCGCGCACGTTCAATACATGGATCTTGCCTTGAACCGGGGCCGCCAGTTGACAGGCGACCTTGAGCGCAGCGTAGGAGTCTTCCGATCCATCGATCGGGACCAGCAGTGAGTTGAACATGGCGCGTACCTCGCAGAGGGCGATGGATTACGAACTTGGCTTGCTCGAGTCAAGTTATCCGCTCGACCACCCTCCGGCTTGACCTGTATCAAGAAAGGATCGAATAGCCGATGGCGGACGTACTGCCCGGCCGCGCCTGCCAGGCGGGAAGCGTCAATCGAACAGATCCTGCTGGGCATGAGGCGCACGGAATCGCGTGGAGTCCAGACCCAGGTCGGCCCGCCGTTCCAGCCCCAGGCGAGCGGCCGCCCGGCGGAAACGCTGGCCGATCATGTCCACGAACAAGCCGTCGCCGGTCATGCGATGACCGAAGCGGCTGTCGTTGTTCTGGCCGCCTCGGGACTGGCGGATCAGGCTCATCACCTTGCCCGCGCGCTCCGGGTAGTGTTCCTCGAGCCAGGCTTCGAACAGCGGCGAAACCTCGCGCGGCAATCGCAACAGCGTCCAGCTGGCGGTGCGGGCGCCGGCATCGGCTGCACGCGTCAGCAGCGTTTCGATCTCGCTGTCGTTGATGGCGGGGATCACCGGCGCCACCAGCACGCCCACCGGCACGCCGGCTTCATGCAGCTCCCGAATGACCTTGAGCCTTGCCGCGGGAGAGGCGGTGCGCGGCTCCAGGGTGCGTTTCAGCTCGTTGTCGAGCGACGTCAGGCTGACGAACACCCGGACCAGCCGCTCGCGCGCCATCTCGGCGAGCAGTTCCCGATCGCGCAGAATCAGCGCGCTCTTGGTCACCAGCGTGACCGGATGGCGGCACGCCAGCAGCAGCTCCAGCAGCGAACGCGTCGTACCGTGCTGCGCCTCGATCGGCTGGTAGCAGTCAGTGTTGCCGGAGAGATTGATCGGCCGGCAGACATAACCCGGTTTGCACAGCTCCTCGCGCAATCGATCCGCCATGCCGGTCTTGGCGATCAGGCGCGTCTCGAAATCGATGCCGGGCGACAGATCCCAATAGGCGTGGCTGGGGCGGGCATAGCAGTAGATGCAGCCATGCTCGCAGCCGCGATAGGGATTGAGAGAGCGGTCGAAGCCCAGGTCCGGCGACTGATTCCAGGAAAGCGCCGAGCGTGGCGCCTCGAACTGCACGTGCGTCGAGATGCGCTCCGGCAACGCCTCCTGCCACCAGCCGTCGTCCTCGACGGTGCTGTGT
The DNA here is from genome assembly GCF_036663415.1 of Salinicola sp. 4072. Lineage (NCBI taxonomy): Bacteria > Pseudomonadati > Pseudomonadota > Gammaproteobacteria > Oceanospirillales > Halomonadaceae > Salinicola > Salinicola sp. 4072. Next base: position 106,456 of record NZ_JAXOVV010000008.1, read on the forward strand.
GTCGGCTGGAAACGGTTGTCGGGGTTGTAGGTCGCGCCGCGGCCTTTCAGCGGGCCGGGTCGAGAGGGAGACGACATGGCAGCGACTCCTATAAATGCTGTTTATATATACAGTATCACTCCGCGCGGTCGGGGAAAAACTGTTTAAAGAGGGAAGAGGGAAGAGGGAAGAGGGAAGAGGGAAGAGGGAAGAGGGAAGAGGGAAGAGGGAAGAGGACGAAGCGGCGCCGTGGTGCCGGCGCCGCTGAAGAGGAAAAGCGGTTAGAAGCTGAGTTTCACGCCGCCTTCGAGGTATCGGTCCTGGGTATTGTAGCCATCGACCAGTTGGTAATCCTTGTCGAAGGCATTCTCCAGCTTGGCCGATAGCTCGACGGTCGGCGTGACCTGCCAGGCCGTGCGTAGATCGACGACGCCGTAGCCGGCGTTAATAGCGTCGCTATAGTCGCTGTCGGGACGTTCTTGAGCGGCGCGTAGCGTCATGCCGACACTGACTGCGTGGTAGCGGTAGTCTGCATCGATACGTCCGTAGAGTTCGGCGCGTCTGGCCAACTGGTCGCCGGTTTCACGATTCTCGGGATCTTGATGTGTCAGTGAGGCATTCAGACTCAGGCTGCCATACGTCCAGCCGCCTGATAGCTCGACGCCTCGGATTCTCGCTTCGTCGACATTGTAGTAACGGTACTTTCCGTCTGGCCCTGTCTCGGTGTTGAGCAGATCGTCGATACGGTTCTCGAAGATCGATATCCTTCCGTGCCAGCCGTCGCGCTGATAGGACCAGAAGAGTTCGGTAGATTTGGACTTTTCGGCATCGAGGTCGCGATTGCCGTAGTCCCCATAAGGGCTGGCGCTATAGAGTTGATAGAGCGTCGGTGCTTTGTAAGCGGTGCCATAGCTCGCGCCGAATTGCTGGTAGGTCGTCAGCTGGTAGGCATAGGCGATGTTGCCGGTGGTCTTGTCGCCGAATAGCGAGTCATCGTCGTAACGTAGAGAACCGCTAAGTTGGTGGCGACCGTATTCACGCTGGATCAGTCCATAGATCCCGTAATTTTCTCGACTGTCGCGGTTAATAGAGTCCCAGATGCTATCGTAATCAATTGCCTCGTGGCGGTAGTCCACGCCTAGGCTTTCTATACCATGTTCATGAGTGAAGGTGTGCTGAATGCCCAGTTCATCGCGCTTGGTCTTGGCTAGTGTCTCTCGTTGGCCGTCGTTGCGATCATCGCGGCGTTCGTCGAAATGTCCGGCGGTCAGGCGCATGTTCCAGTCAGGTTCCAGCGCCACGTCCAGATTACCGCTGAAGCTTTGTTGATAGCCTTCGCTGGTATAGTTGCTGGCACCCCCGTAGTCGTAGTCGCTGTCAAAGTCCTGGCGCAAGGCTCGGAAACTGCCCTGAACGCTATCGCTGAAGCGATGCGACAGCCCGACCTGGGCGCCGGTGGATTCGAAGCCGTCATCTTCGCCGCTGGTGTCGTCCTCGGTGGCATTGAAGCCATCGCCATCGCGATGGAACAGCGTCGCATTGAGGCGTGTATCCGCGTTGCCCGTCGCCACGTAGGCGCTCTGCTTGCCGAAACCATCCTCTCCCGCGCGCAGATTCAACTCGGCTTGGGTACCTTTGCCGCCGTTGCGAGTGAAGATTTGAACGACGCCGCCGATGGCATCGGAACCGTAGGCCGCGGCCCGTGGGCCGCGTACAATTTCGATCCGCTCGATCATATCGGGGGAAAGGAACTCCAGACTGGAGGCACCGTTCGATGAAGCGGCGGAATTGATGCGTACACCGTCAATCAATACCAGGGTGTGATTGGAGTTCGTGCCGCGCATAAAGAGACTTGAGACTGTTCCCGGTGAACCGCTTTGGGTCATCTCGATCCCGGCCCGGCCTTGCAGCAGCTCGATCACGCTATCAGCCTGGCTGCGTTCGATCTCGTCGCGATCGATAATGGTGGTGCTGGCCAGTACGTCGGCCTGTGATTGCGGCAGGCGATTGGCGGTGACCTGGACGTCGCCGAGCTGCTGCGGGTCTTCGACGTACTGCTGGGCCTGGGCCGACAGCGTGGTCATGGCCATGGCGAGCGCGACGCCTGAGGCGACGGCATTCTTCTTATAACGCATGTGATGTGATCCCCAACTGCGTTGTGCCCCGCGGTTCATCGGCACTGTGGCCGGACGCGATGACACGGAGTACTCGAAACGAGTACTGAACGAATACGCAATGGGAGGACGGACGTGACGATGCCCGCCTCGGACGTCATGGAGTCCGGGCAGGGGAGCCGCCACTGGATGAGCCCTCCGCATCAACCAGTGAAGAGAAACGCGCCGGTCTCCGGACTCTCACGCGATGACCCAGGCGGTAAACCCTGGTCATCCGACACGCACGCCTTCCCATGTCGATGGACGTTCCCTTGAAGTTCCCTCGAAGGGCAGTCCATGCGATCACAGTGGCTGGATGGCCTGGCGGCGCATCCGGTGGTGTCGAAGAAAACGCTATGTTTTCTAACGCGATTACCGTTGCGGGGGCAGTGCGGGGTTCTCACCCGCTTCCCGAGGAAAACACTGTCTAAATGTCTGCGCAGTCAAATCGCTTCGCTATGACCGCCATCCCTAGCGGTCATAGCGAAGGCCGGCCTGCGGCCGTTCAAATTCGCTCCCGGCGAATTTGTGCGCGCTGCTGGAGCGCCAGCCCGGTCAAAATCCTCACCTATACCCCATAGGCTCCGGTTTTTGTGCTGCGTGCGCCTTGCGCTTTATACCGCTCGACAATTTATTCAGCGTTTCCCGAGCACACGTCTCTCGACGCGCCGGATTGTCGCAGCTTCCTTGCGGCAAGTGAATCCGAATCGGGAAACCGGGGCTGTCACGGTGTCGGCGAGCTGGGCTCCTGCAGTACCAGCTCCACGCGGCGGTTGCTGGCGCGGCCGGCCGGGGTGTGGTTGCTGGCCAGCGGGTGCGTCGAGGCATAGCCGATCGCGCGCAGCCGGTCGCCGTCTAGGCCGGCCTGGCGCAACACGCGAACCACCGCCGAGGCGCGCGCCGCCGACAGTTCCCAGTTGGAGGGGAAGCGGGAAGTCGAGATCGGTACGCTGTCGGTATGACCCTCGACGGAGATGGTGCCCTTGAACTCCTGCAGCATCGGGATCAGCTTTTCGACCAGTTGCCTTCCGCTATCGCTAAGCCCGACCGCACTGCTGTCGAACAGCAGGTGATCCTGAATGCGCAGGTTGAAGCCGTGGGGAATCGCGGTGACCTCGACGCCGTCGATCTGCGGCAGTACGGGCGTCGGTTCGGGATCGGGCAAGTCGAACAGCGGCACGCTGAACGCCATCGGCGTCATGGCGAAGATCTCGGTGGGCGCCGGTTTCGGTTCGGGCGAGTAGAAGCCGATATCGCTCGCCAGCGGCGCCGGCTTGAGCTGACGCGGCGGCTGGTAGAACTCGCCGATGTCGGCCAGCGGCAGTCTCGGCGGCGGTTTCAACGCCGGGATGTGCAGCGGCAGCGCCGTGACGGGCGGCGCCTCGGTCACGTCCCGGTCGATGAGCTGGCCGCCGTAGAGCGCCAGCATCAGTACGAAGAACGTGATCAACAGCATGAGCATGTCGAGGTAGCTCATCAGCCACGAATCGCTCTCGCTGTTCCGCCCGCTGTCGACCAGGGGGTCATCGTCGAACAGCAGATCGGCGAAGGGGCCGCCGGGGGAGATCGCGGCCTGGCTCATGCGGACTCGGCCGGCGCGTCGGCGCTCTGCGGTCGGCGAGCATCGCGCATTTCGTCGCGGTGCTCGGCGCGGTAGGTGTTCAGGGCCTCTTCGATGAACGACGGCAGGCGGCGCTTGCTGACCATGATGACGCCTTCCAGGATCAGTGTCATGGCCATCAGCCGGGCCTCGGTGCGGCGTTCGAGCTTGACCGCGATCGGCTTGAACACCAGGTTGGCGAGCAGGATGCCGTAGAAGGTGGACATCAGCGCCACTGCCAGGCGCGGCCCGATCACCGCCAGGTCGCCGGCCTGGATCACCTCGAGCATGTTGATCAGGCCGACCAGGGTGCCGAGCATGCCGAAGGCCGGCGCGTAGACGGCCATGGTTCGCAGGATCTGCGCTTCGGCTCGCTCCTTGGCCTTGACCCGAACCATGCGCCAGCGAAGCATCTCGCGGATCTCTTCCTCGCGGGTATTGGCAATCACCATCTGCATGCCGGTGCGCAGGAAGGGGTTGGTGGTGCTCTCCAGCGCGCCTTCGATGGCGCGGATGTTGCCGCGGCTCCAGTGGCGGGACATGTCGATCAACTGATCCAGATCGCTTTCCAGTTCGCTGGCCTGGGGTTCGCGCCGGAATACCACGGCGACCTGCCGGCACAGCCGCTGCATCTCCTGAAGGGGGTAACTGATGAAACTGGCTGCCAGCGTGCCGGTGAGCACGATTGCCAGCCCCGGCAGGTTGAAGAAGCTACTCGGGGCCTGGGCAGTGAACAGCACGACGGTCGCCAGCAACAGAGCACTGGCGATGATGCCGATGAGCGTGGAAGGATTCATGAACGGCTCGCAACCTGGTAAACGGGCATGGTGCCCATCTTAAGCCCGAGGGCCCACCGTCAAAGGCGCTAATTGGCGCGTGTATCAGGCGCTTATTGTCGGCGGGAATGCGTCGGCGAGCGGTGATCGATGTAGCCAATCTCAGGCGTCGTCGTCCGTCCGGCGCGCTGCCGCCTCCCTGGCGTGGGTGACGAAGCGCGTCGGATCGTCGCTGATCACGCCATCGACGCCCCAGTCCCAGAGCTTTTCAAAGGTGACCGGATCGTTGGCGGTGTAGCAGAACAGCTTGATCTCCTCGTCGGCGATCTCCTGCGCCCGCTTGATCTTCAGCTTGCGCCAGTCGAGGTGGAGGCTGTAGGCGGAGAGGCGTTCGGTTTCCAGCCACCAGCGCTTGGGCGCCTTGTCGTCCAGCACGCCGAGGCGCAGGCGCTCGGGGTCGGATTCCAGCGCCCGCGCGGCGGTCAGGGCATGGCGGTCGAACGAGGAGACGATCAGCTTGTCGGCCGGCAGCGCTTCCAGCGTCGGCGGCAGGGCGGCCTGGACGAGCTCGATGGCGTTGCGGCCGCGGCACACCTTCAGTTCCAGGTTGAGCCCCATGCCGAGTCGCTTGATCAGCTCGAGCATCGCCTCCAGCGTGGCGATCGGCTCGCCGCGATACTGGGCGCCGAACCAGCTGCCGGCGTCCAGTTTGGCGGCGCTTTCGGCATCGAGCTTGAACAGCTTGCCGCGACCGTCGGAGCAGCGCTTCAGACCCGCGTCGTGCCAGATGACCGGCGTTCCGTCGCCGAGCAGCTGAACGTCGAGCTCGACCCATTGGCAACCGGCATCGTGGGCGGCCTGAACCGCTACCAGGGTGTTTTCGGGGGCTCGCGCGGAAAGGCCGCGATGGGCGATGTAGCGGGGCGTGTCGTTGTCGGCGCTATCGGCGGGGCGCGGCTGGGTCATGCGGTCAGAGTCTCCGTCGAACACCGGGGCAGGCGTTCATGGCTGTCGTGAGCGAGGGGCGAGTATAGATCGGTGGCAGTCGCCGCCAAAAGGTCGACCTTCGGTCACCGCGCGCACGGCGTCAAGGCGAATCCTCGTCGGGTCGGGTGCGGATCGCGTCGGCCGGCTCGAAGTCTAGCCGAACGAGGTTGCAGGTCGATGACGGCGCGTTGGATGATTCGGGGGATACTAGGTCTGTCGGCGTACACGGGGAGCGTGGTCGAGGGTGGATTGTGCTAGGCTGCGCGTTTTTGCCCGGCGCGCCATTTGCTGGCGGTCCACGCGATAGCGTCGCGCCGATGTTATTCGTCATGAGTGCGGAAGAGTCCGTTGAAGAGAGTCCGATGAAGGTCGTTCACGTCAAGAACCCCGAAACCCGCGAGGCGTGCCTCGCCAAGCTGTGCGCCAGTGTCTACGGGCAGAACGCGGGCCTGGCCCCGCTGGTGACGTTCGCCGGTACGCTGGGCGTGTTGTTCGAGCAGGACGCTGCCCGGCTCTTCGCGCTGACCGAAGATGACGGCACCATTCTCTGCCTGGCGCTGATTTCTTCCGATGTCGACGGCGGGACCATGGAAGTAGGCATGCTGTCGACGCCGGAGGGGAAAGGCAACACCCGGCATAGCCGGCAACTGGTCAAGACCCTGGCGGAAAAGGCGCCGCTGCGTGTGACGGCCGGCGACGAGGCGGGAGAAGCATTCTTCCGGCGTTGCGGTATCGAGCGCTGGGTCGATGGTGAAGGCGGCCTGCGTATCGGTCTCGGGCCGCTGCATCCGGCGCCGGTGAAAGGGGCGCTGCCCGACATGGTGCGCTTCAACGGTGACGGCATCGTGCGGACCTTCAAGCAGCAGCCGAAGACCTTCGAGGAGTACAAGACGCGCTTCGTCGCTGCCCTGGAACGTTACCCGAATAGTTTGTAAAGCCGGCTTCGACCAATGTCTGACGGCACACGGCGCGTGCCGTCCCTGACTTGACCCGCCTCGGGAATGGCGCTTGGATGTCAGGCCGAGAGTCATCACCCAACAAGGAAACGTCATGGCCAAGCGTATTCAGTTCGCCCGCACCGGCGGCCCGGAGGTTCTCGAAACCGTCGAATTCGAACCCGTTGCCCCCAAGGCGGGAGAGGTCAGGGTCAAGAACCACGCCATCGGACTCAACTTCATCGATATCTACTTCCGCACCGGTCTCTATCCGGCTCCCTCCATGCCATCCGGCCTGGGCACCGAAGGGGCCGGGGTGGTGGACGCGGTCGGCGAAGGCGTGACCCACCTCGAAGAAGGGGATCGCGTCGCCTACGCCCAGGGGCCGCTCGGCTCCTATTCGGAATATCACGTGCTGCCGGCGGACAAGGTCGTCCAGTTGCCGGAGAGTATCTCCTTCGAGACCGCCGCGGCTGCCATGCTCAAGGGCCTGACCACCCAGTATCTGCTGCGCCAGACGTTTCCGCTGGAAGGGGGCGAAACCATCCTCTTCCACGCCGCCGCTGGCGGGGTGGGGTCGATCGCCTGCCAGTGGGCCAACGCCCTGGGCGTCAAGGTGATCGGTACCGTCGGTTCCGCCGAAAAGGCCGAACTGGCCAAGAAGAATGGCGCCTGGGCAACGATCAACTACCGCGAGGAAGACGTGGTCGAGCGCGTACGCGAGCTGACCGGCGGCGCGATGGTGCCGGTGGTCTATGACTCCGTCGGCAAGGATACCTGGATGACCTCGCTGGACTGCCTGGCGCCGCGCGGCTTGATGGTCAGCTTCGGCAACGCTTCCGGCGCGGTCGAAGGTGTCAACGTGGGCATTCTCAACCAGAAGGGCTCGCTCTATCTGACGCGCCCCAGCCTCAACGGTTACGCCGATACGCGGGAGCGCTTCGAGGAGATGTGTCTCGATCTGTTCGACATGCTCGAGAGCGGCAAGGTCAAGATCGATGTCGCCCAGCGCTTCAAGCTGGAAGAGGCCGGCAAGGCGCAGGAGGCGCTGGCGTCACGCCAGACGACGGGATCCACGATTCTGATCCCCTGAGCCATCGCTGCCAATGCAGAGGCCGGGGTCGCCCAAACGGGCGACGCCGGCCTTTTGGTTCCCTGATCGAGCGACGGTCGCGACGTGGGCGACTCTGCCATCGCGTTCACTTTATTTGGCCGCTTTCGTGAGTCGATCAGCGATTGTCGTTGTCGTAGTACGACGATGGCGCCCGCATTCCGCCAGTTTCTCCGCGGGGCGTCGAGGCCAGATGATCCATGCCAGGTCAATCACGATGACATTCGATATCACCGACGACAGGCTCTCGCCGGCAAGGCCGGCACCCTCTCGAGAACGCCGTGTTCGAAAGACGCTGTTCGCCACTGCCATCGCGTCGATCCTGCTGGCGGGCTGTGCGTCGCCCTATCACCCGCAGGGCTGCGAAGCGACTTCGTCACCGCCAACGGTGACCGCAACCGGCAAATCCGGCAGCAAGCCCAGCAAGAAGGAGTCCGTCAGGAGAGACGCCAGTATCAAGCGCAAGGCCGCCGACACGCGGGCCAGCGCGTTGCCGATGGGCAAGCCGCGCCGTGGCGAGGCGACCTACTATGCCTCCTACTTCGAAGGGCGACCGACTGCCAGTGGCGAACCCTACGACAGCCAGGCGATGACGGCGGCGCACAAGACCTTGCCGTTCGGGACCAAGGTGAAGGTGACCGCGCTGGATTCCGGCGAGACGGCCGTGGTGCGGATCAACGACCGCGGCCCGTTCGTCGACGGTCGCATTATCGATCTTTCCCGGAAAGCGGCGGAGCAGCTCGGCATGGTTCACGAGGGTGCCGCCGAAGTGCAGCTGCAGGTGTTGGGGCAGTAGATCGTAATCCGCCATCAGCGTCCGTCTCGGACCATTAAGCGGGGGTTCTGTTTGATAAACAGCTTTTTGCCAAGGCAATTCTCCCCTGCGAGGCAAGCTTACAACTGTCGAAACCTTACCTATCCTATCGCGCATGATGACGAGGGGGCTTAACGCTCGCCCCCTCGCCGCTCCCCCTCTTTTCGCGCCACAAGACCGTGAAACCCTGGCCGATCAATCGCTGCGCTTAGGGTCGGCATGCAAGGACATCCCTGTCCCGGCATGCCTCTTGCGACATCCATGTCGCAAGACCCAGCTTGGCGATTATCGTCCAGTACGGTCTTGAGAGGCGCTTGGGGTGGCTCTGGCGAAGCTCGAATGCTTTTTCATCAAGCAGAGACTCCCCTCGACAAGCAGAAGCCCCGCTCGATGAGCGGGGTCTCTGTGGTCTGGCGGGGGTCAGGCAACGGTTTCGTCGGTCTGGCGGCTGGCGCTTTCGCTGCTCTGCCGCATCGCGAAGGCGTCGAAGGCGAAGTCGTCCACCGTCAGCATGTCCAGCACTTCGGCTTCATGCGCGCGCATGAACGCGGCGTCTTCGTCGTTCAGCAGCCCGGTTTCGTGGGCCGCGTCGATCCACTGTTCGGGGTGCAGCGCGACCTCGGGCAGGGCTTTCTTGACTCGCGCCTTGTTGAGCGTGCGATAGATCGCCTCGGCGCGCTCGGCGTTGGCCAGCAGCGCGTTGTAGCGTGCCAGCGGGTTGTCCTTCTGTCCTTCCTCCCAGGTATCCCAGGTATTGCGCGTCAGCTTGTGGCGCAGCGCGCTGTCGGTAGAGATCGCTCTGGCAATCTCGCGGGTCAGCGTATCCTGCGGCTTGTGCCAGCGACGCCCCAGCGGTTGCGTGACGAACGACAACGTATTGGCCAGCGCCCGGTTGGGCAGGTTGTCGAACAGGTCGATCAGCGCCTGCTCGGCACGATTCAGCAGCAGCCGGCAGCTGTAGTGGAATAGCGCGGCTTCGTTGTCGACGCGATCGGTTTCGTGCCACTGCTTGAGCACCATCGACATCAGATAGAGGTTCGACAGCACGTCGCCGAGACGCGCGGAAATCATCTCGCGCTGCTTGAGCTTGGAGCCGAGGCTGGCCATCGCCGCATCCGCGCACAGGCTGAAGGCGGAAGAGAGCCGGGCGGCGTCCTGCGCGTAGGGCGCGGCAATCGCGTCGAAGGGCACCTTGGACCGGCCCAGACCGAGCGCCTGAGTGAAGGCGCGCGCGCCGTTGCCGAAGATCAGCCCGATATGGCGGAAGAACAGCCGATCGAAGGCCTCGAAGTCGTCGGCATCCTTGGCCGCCAGTTCCTTGAGCACGTAGGGATGACAGCGGATCGCGCCCTGACCGAAGATCATCAGGTTGCGGGTCATGATGTTGGCGCCCTCGACGGTGATCGAGACCGGGTTGGCGCTGTAGCCGACGCCGAGATAGTTGCGCGGGCCGAGCGTCACCGTGCGGCCACCGTGAACGTCCATGGCATCGGCCAGCACGTCGCGCTGGAACTCGGTCAGCTGGCTCTTGAGAATCGCCGACGGCACCGCCGGCTTGACGCCGTGGTCGATGGTGTTGGCGGTCTGCATGACCGCCGCCTGGGAGATGTAGGCCTTGGCGGCGATGCGCGCCAGCGGCTCCTGCACGCCTTCCATGTCCGCCACGGCGATGTTGAACTGGCGACGAATCCGCGTGAAACCGCCGCTCCAGCCCACCGCGTAACGGCCGATGCCCGCAGCGCCGGAGGGCAGAGTGATGCAGCGGCCCACCGAGAGACACTCGACCAGCATGCGCCAGCCCTGGCCGGCCATGTCGAGCCCGCCGATCAGATAGTCCAGCGGGATGAACACGTCCTTGCCGCGAATCGGGCCGTTCATGAACGGGCTGCCGATGGGATGGTGGCGACGACCGATCTGCAGGCCTTCCGTCTCGCGGGGAATCAGCGCGCAGGAGATGCCGATATCGCTCTCGCCGCGCTCCAGCAGGTTGTCCGGGTCGAACATGCGAAACGCGAGACCGACCACCGTGGCGATCGGGGCCAGCGTGATCCAGCGTTTCTCGAAGGTCAGCTTCAGGCCCAGCACCTCTTCGCCATCGTGCATGCCGCGGCAGACGATGCCGACGTCCGGGATCGAGGTGGCATCGCTGCCGGCGCGTGGCCCGGTCAGCGCGAAGCAAGGGACGTCACGGCCATCGGCGAGGCGCGGCAGGTAGTGATTCTTCTGTGCTTCGGTGCCGTATTTCAGCAGCAGCTCACCGGGGCCGAGCGAGTTGGGCACGCCGACCGTGCTCATCAGGGTTTCGTTGAAGGCGAGCTTCTGCAGCACGGCGGATTGCGCCTTGGCCGAGAACTCGAGACCGCCGTAGGCCTTGGGAATGATCATGCCGAAGAAGCGTTCCTTCTTCAGATAATCCCACAGCGCTTCCGGCATGTCGGCACGCTCGCGGGCGATTTCCCACGCGTTGCACATCCCGGCGGCCACGGAGCACTGGTTGTCGATGAACGCCTGCTCCTCTTCGCTCAGGCCGGCATTGTTGAAGTCGAGCAGCTTCTGCCAGTCGGGGCGGCCGCTGAACAGCTCGCCATCCCAGGCGACGGTGCCGGCATCCAGCGCGACGCGTTCGGTTTCGGAAACGCGCGGCGCGATCTTCTTGAACAGCGAGAACAGGCGCGGCGACAGCCACAGGCGGCGGATCGGCTTGAGGCCACAGGCGGCGACGCCGATCGCCGCGATCAGCAGCAGCGTGCCGATGACGCCGGCACCCAGCGCCAGCCCGACGAGTCCCAGCACGGCAAGCACGGCGATTGCCGCGAGCGCGCCGGCTTCGCGACGCATGACGACCAGACAGCCGATGACGGCGAGGACGATGAGCAGCAGTGTGATCATGACGAGCTCCGAGAGGGAAAACGAAATTCAGACGAGCGTTTGAATTTGGTTTTCAGACTAGCCGATCCCGTGACGGCTGACTAGAGCCGCCGGGATCATCCTTTGGGACTATTGGTGACGAGCGACGAGCGCTCACGCTTCGCGGGTCTGTGTCGACTCTATGTGCCGCGGTCGCAGCCGACGGTGGAGCCGGTCGAGATAGAGATAGACCACCGGCGTGGTATAGAGCGTGAGGATCTGGCTGACGATCAGCCCGCCGATGATGGTGATGCCCAGTGGCGCCCGCAGGCCGGCGTTCTCGTCGGTGCCGAGCAGCAGCGGCAGCGCGCCGAGCAGTGCCGCCAGCGTGGTCATCATGATCGGCCGGAAACGCACCAGCGCGGCATGGCGAATCGCGTCCTGCGGCGTCATGCCCTGGTCGCGCTCGCAGACGACCGCGAAGTCGACCAGCATGATCGCGTTCTTCTTGACCACGCCGATCAGCAGGATGATGCCGATCAACGCGATCAGAGTGAAGGGCGTGTCCAGCGCCATCAGCGCTAGTAGCGCACCCACCCCGGCGGAAGGCAGCGTCGACAGAATCGTCAGCGGATGAATATAGCTCTCGTAGAGAATTCCCAGCACCAGATAGACCGTGACCAGCGCGGCCAGGATCAGCCACGGCATCGCCTCGATACCGCTCTGGAAGGTGCCGGCGCTGCCCTCGAAATCGACCTGGACGTCGGTAGGAAGGTGAAGCGCGTCGACGGCCTGGCGAATACGTGTCGTGGCGTCGCCCAGCGAAATGCCATCTTCCAGATTGAACGAGATCGTCGAGGCGGCGAACTGTCCCTGATGATTGACGCTGACTGGCGTCGTGCTGCGCTCCACGTGGCTGAACGCCGAGATCGGGATCATCTCGCCGTCGGTCCCGCTGACGTAGAGATCGCCGATCGCGTCCGGCGCCTGGCGATAGGGCGCAGCCACCTCCATCACCACGTAGCGCTGCTCGTCGGCATCAAAGAGGCTCACAACCTTGCTCTGGGCGAAGGCGTTGCCCAGCGCGGTATCGATGGTGCGCATGTCGACGCCGAGACGCGAGGCGGTCTCCCGGTCGACGACCAGCTTGGCAGCCAGGCCTTCGCCACGGCTGTCGCTGTCGATGCCGGTAATGCCGTCGACCTGCTGCATCGCCTGCCGGACCTTGCCGGCCCAGTCGCCGAGCAGATCGAGATCGTCGCTCTTGAGCGTGATCTCGTACTGTGACGCGCTGCTGGAACGGCCGCCGATGCGAATGTCCTGCAGCGGAAACATGAACGTGCTGACCCCGGTCAGGCCCTGAAGACTTGCTGTCAGGCGATTGCCGATGGCCTGCGTCGAGCCCTGACGCTCGGCTTTCAGAGTGATGAAAAGCGTTGCCGAGGAGCCGCCACGTCCCGGGCCGCCGCTGCCCATGAAGCCCAGCACGCTCTCCACCGCCGGGTCGGCCTGCAGCCGCTCGCGAACCTGGCCGAGCTTGTCCGAGACGGCCTCGAACGACAGCGCCTGGTCGCCGCGCATGGTGCCGAGCAGGCGGCCGGTATCCTGGTCGGGGATAAAACCCTTGTCGACGACGGTATACAGGTAGCCGTTGAGGACGATCACGGCGACCAGCGAGAGCAGCGTCAGCCGGCGATGCTTGAGAGCGACATCCAGCGACCTGGCGTAGCCGCGCACGAACGCATTGCCGGTCGCGGTCAGGGCTCTCTCCCATCCGGGTTGGCGCTGACGCTCGGGATGCGGCTTGAGCCAGCGCGCGCAGAGCATCGGTGTCAGCGTCAGCGACACCAGCAGCGAGACGCCGATGGCCAGCGACAAGGTCACCGCGAACTCGTGGAACATCCGGCCGATGAAGCCGCCGAGCAGCAGCAGCGGAATGAACACCGCCACCAGCGAGACGCTCATCGCTGTCACCGTGAAGCCCACCTCCCTGGCGCCCAGCAGCGCGGCCTGGAAAGGCTTCACCCCCTGCTCGATATGCCGCGCAATGTTCTCGACCACGACGATGGCATCGTCGACCAGAAAGCCGATCGACACGATCAGTGCCATCAGCGACAGCGTATCGAGGGAGAAGCCGAAGGCCCACATCATGGCGAAGGTGCCGACCAGCGACACCGGAATCGCGACGCTGGGAATGATGGTGGCGCGAGCGTTGCGCAGGAACACGAACACCACTAGCACCACCAGGACCACCGCCAGCAGAAGCGTCAGCTGGGTTTCATGCAGCGAGGCCTGGATGCCAGGCGCGCGGTCGAGCTGCACGCTGAGATTGATGTTCTGCGGCAGCAGGCTGCGGATTTCGTCCATTCGCTCCCTGACGCCGGCGATGGTGTCGATGATGTTGGCCCCGCTGGCGCTGCTGATCACCAGCAGCACGGCGGGCAGATCGTTCTGGAAGCCGACGTTGTAGCGGTCTTCCACGCCATCGGTGATGGTGGCCACGTCGCCCAGGCGCATCTGCGAGCCGTCGTCGCGGGCGATCACGATCTGGCTGTAGTCGCTCGCTTTCAGCAACTGGGAGTCGGTCTGCACTTCCCAGCGATGTTCGACGGTCTGCACGAAGCCGGTGGGAGATTGGGTCGTCGCTGCCCTCAGCGCGCCGGCCACCGCGTCGAGCGTGATGCCGGCATGGTTGAGCTTGCGCGGATCGAGTGAGACGCGTACTGCCGGTGACGAGCTGCCGCCGACGTTGACGTCGCCGACCCCCGGCACCTGAGCGATGGGCGGCGCGATCTTGCTGTCGGCGAGACGATAGAGCTCGCTGGTGGGCAGCGAGTCGGAGGTCAGCGAGAGGATCATCACCGGCGCCGACGCCGGGTTGAGTTTGCGATACTGGGGCCGGCTGGTCATGGCGCTGGGCAGCAGCGGCTGGGCGTCGTTGATCGCGGCCTGGACTTCCTGCGCCGCGACGTTGATGTCCTTATCGAGATCGAACTGGATGATCACGCTGGTGGAGCTATCCGAACTCGACGAGGTCATCTGGGTGATACCGGGGATGCGGCCCAGCGAACGCTCCAGCGGTGTTGCCACCGTCGAGGCCATGGTTTCCGGATTGGCGCCGCTCAGGCTCGCCGATACCAGGATGGTCGGGAACGACACGTTGGGCAGCGGGGCCACCGGAAGGCGCTCGTAGGCGAGCGAGCCCAGCAGTACGATGGCCAATGCCAGCAGAATCGTTGCCACCGGCCGACGAACGAAAGGTGACGACAGACTCACGATGTGACCTCGATGCCGCTCTCGTTTTCAGCGTGCCGCCAGCGCGAAGCGAGACGGTCGAAGAACAGGTAAATCACCGGTGTGGTGAACAGTGTCAGCAACTGGCTGAACAACAGCCCGCCGACCATGGTGATGCCCAGCGGCTGACGAAGCTCGGCACCGTAGCCGCTGGCGAACATGAGCGGTAGCGCGCCGAGCAGTGCCGCGCAGGTGGTCATCATGATCGGCCGGAAACGCAGCAGCGCGGCGGTGTGAATCGCCTTCTCCGCCGACATGCCGCGCTCGCGCTGCGCCTCCAGCGCGAAGTCGATCATCATGATGGCGTTCTTCTTGACGATGCCGATCAGCAGGATGATGCCGATGATTGCTACCAGCCCCAGCGAGTAGCCGCTGATCTGGAGCGCCAGCAGGGCGCCGATGGCGGCGGAGGGCAGCGTCGACAGGATCGTCAGCGGGTGGATATAGCTCTCGTAGAGAATCCCCAGCACGATGTACATGGTGACGATGGCGGCCAGGATCAGCCACAGGGTATCGCTGGTGGACTGGGTATAGGCCAGCGCTGAACCGCGGTAGTCCAGCGAGGTCTGGCCGCTCAGCGTCTGGGCCGCCGCCTGGTCGACCGCCTCGAAGGCGTCCGACAGCGAGTAGCCGTCGGCGACGGCGAACGACATCAATACCGAGGGGAACTGGTTCTGACGCTGCAACGAGAGCGGCGTGGTGCGCTCGGCCAGGGTCACCAGTGTCGATAGCGGTATCAGCTCATCGTCGTCGTTGGTGACGTAGAGGCGTGATAGCGCTTGCGGACCTTCGCTGTCGGTCGTGTTGGCGGCGAGCACGACGCGATACTGGCTGGCCTGGGTGAAGATGGTCGAGATCAGGCGCTGGCCGAAGGCGTCGTAGAGCGCATCGTCGATATCGGCGACGCTGATGCCGAGCTGGCCGGCACGAGCGCGGTCGATGATGACCTCGAGCTTGCGCCCGGCGTTCTGGACATCGCTGCTGACGTTGGCGATGGCCGGCGATTGTTCCAGCGCCGCGAGCAGTCTGGCGGCATCGTCGTTCAGCACCTCGCGGTCGCCCTGGGTCAGCGCGAACTGATACGGGTAGCGGCTGATGGTGTCTTCCAGCGTCAGATCCTGCACCGGCTGCAGGGCGAGCGACAGGCCGGGGACGTCCTGGCTTTCGCTGCGTAGCCGTGCCAGCACGCTATCCATGTCGTCGCGCTCGTCCAGCGGCTTGAGATTGATCGAGAGGCGCCCGCCGTTGAGCGTAGTGTTGGTGCCGTCGATACCTACGCTGGAGGAGAGGCTTTCGACCGCGGGATCCTGGAGCAGGCGGTCGACCAGCTGTTGCTGGCGCGCCGACATCGCCTCGAACGACGTCGATTGCGTGGCGGTGGTGATGCCGCGAATGACGCCGGTATCCTGCACCGGGAACAGCCCCTTGGGCGTGGCGAGGAACAGCAGGGCGGTGACGCCCAGTGTGGCGACCGCGACCAGCAGCGTCAGCGTCTGGTGACCTAGAATCCAGTCCAGAGCATGCTCGTAGCCCCGTGTCAGGCGGCCGAACAGGCCCTGGCGATTGCGGACCATGGCCTCGTCGTCTGACGCCTCTTCGCCGTTCCCGGCGGCTTCGGGACGATGTTTCAGCCAGCGCGCGCACAGCATCGGCGTCAGCGTCAGCGAGACGAAGGCGGAGATCAGGATCGAGATCGCCAGGGTCAGTGCGAATTCGCGGAACAGCACGCCGACCACGCCACTCATGAACACCAGCGGTATCAGCACTGCCAGCAGCGAGATCGTCAGCGAGAGAATGGTGAAGGCGATCTGTCGGGAGCCTTTGAGCGCCGCCGCCAGCGGCTTCTCGCCCTTCTCGATGTAGCGGGTGATGTTCTCCAGCACCACGATGGCGTCATCGATGACGAAGCCGGTGGCGATGGTCAGTGCCATCAGGGTCAGGTTGTTGAGGCTGAACCCCGCCAGGTACATTGCGCCGAAGGTGCCGACCAGCGACAGCGGCACCGCCAGGCTGGGGATCAGCGTGGCCGGGATGTTGCGCAGAAACAGGAAGGTCACCATCACCACCAGCCCGATGGCGAGGATCAACTCGAACTGCACGTCCTCCACCGCGGCACGAATGGTGGTGGTACGGTCGGTGAGTATGTCGACGTCGACATTGGCCGGCAGGGTGTTCTCCAGCGCCGGCAGGCTCTGCTTGATCGCGTCGGCGACGCCGACCACGTTGGCGCCGGGCTGGCGCAGCACGTCGATGAGGATGGCGCCTTCGCGGTTGGCCCAGGCCGAGAGATAGGCGTTCTCGGCGCCATCCTCGACACTGGCCACGTCCGATAATCGCAGCACCGAGCCGTCGTCGGCCTTGAGAATCAGGTCGCGATAACCGCTCGCCGACAGCAACTGGTCGTTGGCATCGATGCTGTAGGCGCGGTAGGGGCCGTACAGCGTGCCCTTGGCCTGATTGACGTTGGCGGCATCGACGGCACTGCGTACCGCCGCAAGGTCGAGCCCGTAGGCCGCGAGCTGGCGCGAATCGACGGTAATCCGCACGGCCGGCTGGTGGCCGCCGGCCAGCTTGACCTGGCCCACGCCGCTGATCTGGGCGATCTTCTGCGCCATGCGCGTGTCGACCAGATCGTAGACCTGGGTCAGTGGCAGGGTGTCCGAACTGACGGCCAGCGTCATGATCGGCGTGTCCGCCGGGTTGACCTTGCTGTAGCTGGGCGGGCGGGGCAGGTCGTCCGGCAGCAGCGTTTCGGCCTGGCTGAGCGCTGCCTGGACCTCCTGCTCGGCGACGCCCAGATCGGAATCGAGCGAGAACCGCAGCGTGATCAGCGAGGCGCCGCCGGTACTGGTCGAACTCATGTCCTCCAGCCCCGAGATTTCGCCGAGCTCGTCCTCCAGTGGCGAGGTGACGTGAGAAAGCATCACGTCCGGGCCGGCGCCGGGATAGAGCGTGGTGACCTGGATCGTTGGGAATTCCACCTCCGGCAGCGACGAGATCGTCAGCAGCCGATAGGAGAGGGCTCCCGCGATCAGGATCGCCAGCATCACCAGTGACGTGGCGACCGGACGCAAGATGAAAAGACGAGACGGATTCATGACGCGCTGCCGTCACCGCCGGCCTGGTTCGCCACGTCACCGCTGGCCGGGTCCGTAACCTCGTCGCTCGACTCTCCCGGCAGGGCATCGCTGACTACCCGTACCCTGGCGCCTTCCCGCAGGCTGTCGACGCCATCGACGACCACGCGCTCGCCCGGCTCGACGCCGGAGGAGAGGGCGCTCTGCGAGTCCTGCGTGGCGGCCAACGTCACCTCGCGGCGGGTGACGGTATCATCGTCCTCGACCACATAGACGTAGTTGCCGTCCTGGCCGGTCTGTACCGCCGGTTCCGGCACGATCACCTGGTCGCGAAGGATCTGCGAGACCAGGCTGACATCGACGTAGGCATTGGGATAGAGGCCGCCGGCCGGGTTGTCGAAGGTGGCGCGCAGTCGAATCGTGCCCGTGGCGCTGTTGATGTTGCTGTCGATGCTGCTCAGCTGGCCCGAGTAGGTTTCGCCGTCGGTGCCGGTCACGCTAACCGCCGGATGCTCGCCTCCCTCGAGGCGCCCTCGGACCGTGTCGACATAGCGGCTGGGCAGCGAGAAGATCACCGAGATCGGATCGAGCTGGGTGATGGTGACGATCGGATCATCGTCGCCGAGCTGGATGATGTTGCCGGGGTCGACGTTACGAATCCCCACCACGCCGGTAATCGGCGCGACGATATCGGTGTAGTCGAGCTGGACCTGAGCGCTCTGGACGCTGGCTTGGTCGCTGGCGACGGTGCCCTCGTACTGACGTACCAGCTGGCGCTGCTGTTCCAGCTCCTGCTGAGACACATAGTTGGAGCCGATGAGCTTCTCGTAGCGGGCCAGATCCTCGCGGGCGGAGGCTAGCTGGGCCTGGTCCTGGGCGAGCTGGCCCTTGGCCTGATCCAGCTGCGCCTGATAGTCGCGTGGGTCGACCTGCGCAAGCTGCTGCCCTTTCTGGACCGTCTCGCCTTCCTCGAAATCCACCGACAGCAGTTCGCCTTCGACGCGGGGCCGCACGGCGACGCTCTGAAGCGGGCGTACCGTTCCCAGCGCGGTCAGCTCGATCGGCAGATCGCCCCGGCTGGCGGCCACGGCGGAAATGGCAGTCGTCATCGCGCCGCGCCCACCGGCTTGCCCGGCGTTGCCATCGGGTGCTTGCGAGTCTTCGCCTCGGCCGAACACGTAATAGGCAACGGCGGCCACGATGATCACCAGCAACAGCAACCACAGCCAGCGTAGCGGTCGACGATTCTGGGGCGACGAAGAGGAAGAGGGCATAACGGGCAACGGTCCTTGTACTGGCTTTATGACGAACTCACGACAGGGGCGGGGCTAGCGTAAAGACGAACCCAGTGTAACGGAACACTGTTCGAACAATGCGCAATTAGCGCGCAAATCATCTTCGCGGACAAAAATCGTCTATGCGGACAAAAATCATCTCTGTGGAGAAGAATCGTTCCGCGGATCGCGGATAAGAGAGCGAACGTTGCATCAGTCGTTTTCGAAGCGCAACCGCCATGGATGGCGCCGAGGACGGTGCCCGGCCAGGGCAGTGCGGGGCAGGCAGAGAGCGTGGGGAAAGGGCGTCTCAGTGCGGCAATGGCGGTCGGGCGGGCGCGTGTCGCGGGGATGGTTGTCGGTCAGGGGCGCGTCGGCGCCCCGTGATGTCGTCAGGCGCTTTTGGCCGGGGTCTGGCGTGCCGGCGCGCCGTTGGCCACGTAGTAGGGTGCGTCGGAGCGCGGCAGCGGTTCGCGGCCCCGCACACGGTCGGCGAGTTTCTCGGCGATCATGATGGTGGTGGCGTTGAGGTTGCCGGTCACGATCTGCGGCATGATCGAGGCATCGATGACGCGCAGGCTTTCGATGCCGTGGACACGGCCTTCATGATCGACCACCGCATCGTCGCCGGTGCCCATGCGGCAGGTGCCACAGGGGTGGTAGGCGGTCTCGGCGTGCTCGCGCACGAAAGCGTCGAGCTGTTCGTCGGACTGCACGTCCGGCCCCGGCGAGATTTCCCGGCCGCGATAGGCATCCATCGCCGGCTGGTCGATGATCTCGCGGGTCAGGCGAATCGCGGCGCGGAACTCTTCCCAGTCGCGCTGGGTAGACATGTAGTTGAACAGGATGCTGGGCGCACTGCGCGGGTTCCTGTCCCGCAGCTGGACGCGCCCGCGGCTTTCGGAGCGCATCGAGCCGACGTGGGCCTGGAAGCCGTGCGCCTGGACCGCGCTCTTGCCGTTGTAGCTGATCGCGATCGGCAGGAAATGGTACTGGAGATTGGGCCACTCCTCGCTGTCGCCGGTGCGGATGAAGCCGCCGGCCTCGAACTGGTTGCTGGCGCCGACGCCCTTGCCCAGCAACATCCACTCCGCGCCGATCTTCGGCTGGTTGTACCACTTGAGCGCCGGATAGAGCGATACCGGCTCCTTGCACTCGTACTGGATGTACATCTCCAGGTGGTCCTGCAGGTTCTCGCCAACGCCCTTGAGCGGATGCACGACGGGAATGCCCAGCTTCTCCAGCAGCGCCGGATTGCCCACGCCCGATCGCTGAAGAATCTGCGGCGAGGCGATCGCGCCGCCGCACAGCAGCACTTCGCGACGCGCCAGCGCTTGGCGCGGCTGGCTCTTGTGAAGATAGTTCACGCCGATGGCGCGCTGATCCTCGAACAGGATGCGATCGGTCGTGGCGTGGGTGACGATGGTCAGGTTCTCGCGCCGCTTGGCGATATCCAGGTAGCCGCGAGCGGTCGAAGAGCGCCGGCCGTTGGGCGTCGTCGACCGATCCATGGGGCCGAAGCCTTCCTGCTGATAGCCGTTGAGGTCGTCGGTACGCGGATAGCCCGCCTGCACGCCGGCCTCGATGAACGCCTGATAAAGCGGGTTATTGTCTTCCTTGGGCGTGGCAACACTCAGCGGACCGTCGCCGCCGTGATAGTCGTTGGGGCCGATATCGCGGGTTTCCGCCTTGCGGTAATAGGGCAGGCAGTCGCGGTAGGTCCAGTCCTCCAGACTGGGCTGCCTGGCCCAGTTGTCCAGATCCATGGCATTGCCGCGGATATAGCACATGCCGTTGATCAATGACGAGCCACCCAGACCCTTACCGCGACCGCACTCCATGCGACGGTTGTCCATGTGCGGTTCCGGGTCGGTTTCGAACGCCCAGTTGTAGCGCTTGCCCTGCAGCGGGTACGCCAGCGCCGCCGGCATCTGGGTGCGGAAGTCGGCGCGGTAATCCGGCCCGCCGGCTTCCAGCAGCAGCACGCTGACCGCCGGATCCTCGGTCAGGCGTGTGGCGAGCACGTTACCCGCCGAACCGGCACCGATGATGATGTAATCGAATTCCTGAGCCTGTTGCATACACACGCTCCTTCTAGAAAATTAAGCGACGAGCTACGAGCTACGAGCTACGAGCTACGAGCTACGAGCTACGAGCTTCGACTAGCGCCGGCTTTGGGGCGCTGTACAAAGCAGCTTCGAGCGAAGGAATTGCGAACCTCGGACGTTGGCCGATGATTTCCTCCGCGGCTCGCGCCGGTTTTCCGTTTTTGACCTTCAGCTCGCAGCTCATAGCCCGTGGCCCGTCGCTGATGTCAGAACACCGAGGCGAACGGCCCCATCTCGACCTGCACCGACTTCGTCTGGGTATAGTGCGCCAGCGTCTCGATGCCGTTCTCGCGGCCGATGCCGGACTGCTTGTAGCCGCCCACCGGCATCTCGGCGGGGGAGTCGCCCCAGGTGTTGATCCAGCAGATGCCGGCCTCGATCCGGTGGATGACCCGGTGAGCGCGGTTGAGCCCTTCGGTGAACAGGCCGGCCGCCAGGCCGTACTCGGTATCGTTGGCGCGGCGAATCACCTCTTCCTCGTCGTCGAAGGAGAGGATCGCCATGATCGGCCCGAAGATCTCCTCGCGGACGATGCGCATCTCGTCCTGGCAGTCGGTATAGACAGTCGGGGCGACCCAGGCGCCGCCGGCAAAATCGCCATCGGTCATGCGGTTGCCGCCCACCAGCAGGCGAGCGCCGTCCTGCTTGGCGGTCTCCAGGTAGCCGGAGACCTTCTCCAGATGCTCGAAGCTGACCAGTGGGCCGAAGTTGGTCTCCGGATTCAGCGGGTCGCCGGCCTTGATGCGGTTGACGCGCTCGACGATCTTGGCTTCGAACGCTTCCTTGACCGCGCTGTGCACGAATACGCGGGTGCCGTTGGTGCAGACCTGACCACTGGAGTAGAAGTTGGCCATCATGGCGCCGTCGGCGGCACGATCGAGATCGGCATCGTCGAAGACGATCAGCGGCGACTTGCCGCCAAGCTCCATGGTGACTTGCTTCAGCGTGGAGCTGGCCGCAGCGGACATGACCTTCTTGCCGGTGCCCACTTCGCCGGTGAAGGTGATCTTGGCCAGGCCCGGATGCTCGGTGAGCATGGCGCCGACACTACCGTCGCCGTGAACGACGTTGAACACGCCGTCCGGCAGGCCGGCTTCGGTGAAGATTTCCGCCAGTTTCATCGCGGTCAACGGCGTCACTTCGCTCGGCTTGAACACCACCGCGTTGCCCGCGGCCAGGGCCGGGGCGGCTTTCCAGCAGGCGATCTGGATCGGGTAGTTCCACGCGCCGATGGCGCCGATGACGCCCAGCGGCTCGCGGCGGGTGTAGACGAACGAGTCTTCGCGCAGCGGGATCTGCGTTCCCTCGATGCTCGGCGCCAGCCCGGCGAAGTACTCCAGCGCGTCCGCTCCGGTCACGATGTCGACGCTGGCCGTCTCGCTGATCGGCTTGCCGGTGTTCAACGTCTCCAGCTCGGCCAGCTCGTCGTTGCGCTCACGCAGCAGGGCGACCGCCTTGTGCAGGATTCGCGCACGCTCCATTCCGGTCATCGCCGCCCACTGGCGCTGGGCGCGCTGGGCGCTGTCGATCGCCTTATCGACATCGGCCGCCGTTGCCTGCTGGACGCTGGCAATGATCTCGCCATTCGCCGGATTGACGGCGTCGAAGGTTTCGTTGCCACTGGCCGGCGTGTGGCGACCGTCGATGTAAAGTGTCTGCGTTTCGAGTCGTGCCATGATGACTCTCCCTTCGGATGGCGAATGAAATAGCGTTGCTGAGGGGCGCCGCTTCAAGCGTAGTCGTTGGCGCGCGTCCGGGTGTGCCTTGCGGCGTCGAGCTGCACCCGAACGTAGTCGTAGGCCAGTTGACGGGCGCGCTCCACGTTGAGTCCTTCCTGCGCCAGGGCGCCGCGCAGCCACAGGCCGTCGATCAGCGCCGCCAGGCCTCGTGCGGCATCTCTCGCTTCCTGCTTGGGCAGCACGCGTCGGAACTGGCAGCTCAGGTTGGAGTAGAGCCGGCGATCGTTGACGCGCTGCAGCCGCTGAAGCGGGCGGTGATGCATGCTGCTGGCCCAGAACGCCAGCCAGGTCTTCATGACCGAGCGGCTGGTCTGGCTGCGATCGAAGTTGCCGTCGATGATGGCGCGCAGATGGGCTTCCGGGGGCGCATTGCCCAGCGCCGTGCGGCGCTCCAGCACCGCCGTGCCCAGATCGCTCAGCACGTGGCGCATGGTGGCTTCCAGCAGCCCGTCCTTGCCGGCGAAGTAGTGGCTGATGATGCCGGTAGAGACGCCCGCGCGCTTGGCGATGCGCGCGATGGTGGCGTCGGCCAGCCCTAGCTCGTCGATTGCTTCCAGCGTTGCCTGAATCAATTGTCGGCGACGAATGGGCTGCATACCCAGTTTCGGCACGGCGCTCCTCCTGAATCGGGGCTGAGGGGATGAAAGTCTGCGAGTCGCCCGCTTCAGGCGTCGTCCGAAGGCGGCTCGAACAGGGCGCTGAACAACCTAGCGCCCATCCATTCCGCGCTCATCAACTTCGCTTTCATCCTCAGCGAGCCACCATTATGGGAATTTTTTATTGAACGGTCAATCAATAAAAACTAGTGTATTGTGCCATCGAATGAAAAATTCGGCATTCGATAAGCAGTAATTATTGATAACCTACAAGACGATCAGGGAGTGCAAGCATGAAATACTCGACCATCCTCTGGACCCTGGCCGGCGCCGGCCTGGCGGCAGTACCGATGGCGCAGGCACAGGCGCAGGAACCCGAAAGCTGCCAGACGGTCCGCTTTGCCGAGGTGGGCTGGACCGATATTCAGGCAACCACTGCACTGGCCAGCGTCGTGCTCGAAGGGCTCGGCTATGAAGCGACTTCCGATACCGTCTCCGTGCCAGTGGCCTATGCGGGCATGAAGAACGGCGACTTCGACGTCTTCCTGGGTAACTGGATGCCGTCGATGAAGTCGATCAGCGATCCCTACATCGAGAAAGGTCAGGTCGATCGCCCCCGCCCGAATCTCGAAGGGGCCAAGTACACCCTGGCCGTACCGCAATACATCATCGACGCTGGCGTGACCTCGGTCGCCGACCTGGACGAGCATGCGGACCAGTTCGGCCACAAGCTGTTCGGCATCGAAGCGGGCAACGACGGCAACCTGATCATCCAGCAGATGATCGATGACGATGCGTTCGGCCTGGGCGACTGGGAGCTGGTCGACTCCAGCGAAGCCGGCATGCTGGCCGAGGTCAAGGCGCGCACCCAGAGCGAGGACTGGATGGTATTCCTGGGCTGGGCTCCGCACCCGATGAACACCAACTTCGACATCGGCTACCTGTCCGGCGCGGACGACTACTTCGGCCCGGATTACGGCGGGGCGACCGTCTACACCAATACCCGTGCCGGCTACATCGATGAGTGCGGCAACGTTGGCCAGTTCCTCCAGAATCTGAGCTTCACGCTGGATATGGAGAACGAGGTGATGGGCAGCATCATGGACGACGGCGAAGACGAGAAAGACGCCGCTCGCGCCTGGCTCAAGGCCCATCCCGAAACGCTGGATGGATGGCTCGAAGGCGTGAAGACGGCCGACGGCGAACCGGGCTTGCCGGCAGTCAAGCAGGCGCTGGATATCTGACGACGCCGGGGGCGGCGCGAAAGGAGAGGTGACGCAGAAATTCGCCTCGATTTTCACTGCGGGCTTGTCCTTCGGCGAGCTCGCAGGTATAGTCCGCCCCCGTTGTCACTCGGCAACGTCTGCAGTATGCAAGTGACATCGTTGGCTACGTAGCTCAGCTGGTTAGAGCACATCACTCATAATGATGGGGTCCCCTGTTCGAATCAGGGCGTAGCCACCACCTGCCTTCCCTGACTCGCTTTCCTGGCTTGCGCCAAGACCGTCTTGTCGACTGCATGTCGAGAAGCGCCATTCCAGATTTTTCGTTCTGCGTTCCTCTGTCTCAGGCTGCCTCAGGCTTCCAGTAGCTGGCCGAGTCGGCGCATGAACTCGGCACCTTGCTCGAGCTGATCTTCGCTGATGAATTCATCCGGCTGATGGGCTTGGGCGATGCTTCCCGGTCCGCAGATGATGGCCTCGAGTCCTGCCCGCTGAAACTGACCGGCTTCGGTGGCATAAGCGACCGCTTCCGCTTCGCGCTCTCCCAGAAGCTGCGCGCACAGCGCAATGGCCGTTCGGTTGTCGCTGCCGGCGAGCCCCGGCACGGTATGGGTCAGGGGCGTGGTTTCGATGGCAAAGCGGGGGTCGCGGGCCTTGAGCTTGCTTTCCAATCGTCGGCTGTAAGTCATGAAGCGCTCAAAGACTGCCTCGAAGCCCTCTTCGGGAAGGTGCCGGATTTCCCACTCGAAAGCACACTCGCGGGCCATGATGTTGATTGCGGTGCCGCCATGGATGCGTCCCACATGAAGGCTTGAATGGGCCACATTGAAGGCCGAGTTGGTTCGACCTTCGCGTACGAGTTCCGTCATGATTTCCTCGATCCGTGTCACCAGTCGTGCGGCAACATGGATCGCCGAAATACCCTGGTCCACCTGGCTCGAGTGAGACTCGACGCCATGCACGACCGTTTTCAGCGAGGTAATCCCTTTCTGCTGGGTCACCGGCTGCATCAATGTCGGCTCGCCGACCACCACGACCGCCGGGCGGGGAAGCTCGCCAGCCAGGCGCTCGATCATGCGTGGGGCGCCCAGGCAGCCGATCTCTTCGTCATAGGAGAATGCCAGCCAGATCGGTTTCTTGAGCTTTTGCTCGACCCAGTGCGGCACCTGTGCCAGTGCGCAGGCGATAAAGCCCTTCATGTCGCAGCTGCCGCGTCCATAGAGCTTGTCGTCATGGGCGGTCAGCGTGAATGGATCGGTGGTCCAGGGCTGGCCGTCGACCGGCACTACATCGGTATGGCCGGAGAGCGCCACCCCACCTTCGACCGCCGGCCCGATCCTGGCGATCAGGTTCGATTTGCTGCCGTCATCGTTCTCGACACGCCAGCTCTCGACGCCGTATTCGGCGAGATGCGCTTCGATGAATTCGATCAGTGCAAGATTGGAGTGTCGCGATACGGTATCGAAGCCGACCAGTTTGGCGAGCATATCGGCGGCGTTATGGGGCGTCATGGACATCATGAATCCTCGTTGTCATTTGTCTCGTTGTCATGAGTTCCGCTGTCGTTGTCGCCGGGCGAGCGGTTACGTCCGGCCAGCGCCGTCAGTTCGGCCATGTAGCGTTCGGCGGCCTCCATGTGGTCGAACATCAAGCGGCCGGCCCGCTCGGCATCGCATTCACGGAAGGCTTCGATCAGTTCCAGATGATAGTCATGACCGTGATAATTGATATCGACCCCAGTCAGAGCTGGATCGAGATGCTGTGCGGCAACCACCTTGAGCAGCAACCCATTCAGGAATTCGACCAGAAAGCGAAGCAACGGGTTAGGCGACGCTGCGGCGAGCAGGTTGTGGAAGTTCAACTCATCTTTTCGTTCCGATACGCCACGTCCATCGCGCCGGTCACTGCAGCAACGCCCGGCGGTGGCGCTTAAGCGCTCCAGAGCGGCCGCGTCGAGCAGTGGTGTCACCTCGCGTGCCAGAGCCGGTTCCAGCAGCTTGCGCAGCGCGTAGATGTCCGGCACCGACAGGTCACGGCTGAAGCAGAAATTCCACAGCAACTCGTTGGCGGTGGCGGCGCTCACTTCGGTGACACTGGCACCACCGCCCGGGCCGCTTTTGACTCGGACCAGGCCTTGGGTCTCGAGCGACTTCAATGCCTCGCGCAGTGTCCACTTGCTGGTCGAAAGGCGAGCGCTCAGGGCGGATTCGCTTTCCAGCCTGGCGCCGGGCGGCAGCTCGCCGGAGAGAATCCGTTCGCGTAGCCCGTCGGCGATCTGGTCCGAACGTTTACGGCTCACGCCGGCCCCCAGCCGATCGCCACCGCAAATGCCAGAATCAGCCAACTGAGCAGGAAGACCTTGACCAGCAATGGGAAGAAGAAGCGCACCCAGCGGTCATATGGCACGCGGGCAATGGCCAACATGGCCAATGTTCCACCGGAGGTCGGTACCACCATATTGGTCAGGCCATCACCGACCTGGAACGCCAGAATCGCGGTTTGCCGGGTCATCCCGATCAAGTCGGACAGAGGAATCATGATCGGCATGGTGGCCATGGCCTGGCCGCTGCCCGAGGGAATGAAAACGTTGATGACCGAATGCACCAGGGTCATGGCGAGCGTTGATGCCAGTACCGGCAGATTGGCCAGCGGTTCTGCCAGGCCGTGGACGATGGTATCGCCGATGCTGCCCTGTTCGAGCAGGACCTGCAGCGCCCGGGCCAGGCCCACCAAAAGTGCGCCGGTTGTCACCGATGCCGTGCCCTCGAAGAAGTATCGATTGATGTCGGCAGGCGAAAGCTTGGCCATGGCACCAATGGCGATGGTCATGGCCACGAATACGCCGGAAATTTCGTTGATATACCACCCGTGGGCGAAGACCCCGTAGAGCATGATGGCGAGGCCGACCACGAAGGTGCCAATGACCCGAAGATCCGACGCCGACAGTCGATAGTCGTCGATCGGCTTATCGAGAGAGGCGTCGTGCTCGTCACGCTCGAGCAGCGAGGCACTGGCATCTGCGCGCAGGCGTTTCATGTAGCGGCTGGTGTGATGTGCCAATAGTGCCAGGGCGCCGAGGCATAGCACGCTCCTCAGCCCGGCACCCGAGAACATCGGCAATTGTGCGATCTGGTCGGAGACGCCAACGGTATACCCGGCTTATTCATGAGGCCGGCCCGAAAACGAAGATAGCGGATGGTATTCTCTTGAAAATTCAGTGTGTTCCGCCAAGAATCTGAACCAAGAGAGCCATCCGCTATGGGTGAAAGCCTATCCACCT